>CAYLNI010000160.1:4649-6910 GCA_964384705.1 uncultured Fusibacter sp. | reverse complement strand
TCTAGTTTAGATTCTAGGGCTTTGTTGATTGGGGAATCGTAGAATTTTGGGTTTGGCATATTTGATCTCCATTGCAAATATATAATTTATATTAAATAATATTTTAGGATTTTACCAACCCTCTCAAAATTTGGAATATATCTATTTAATTCAGATTTCTTCAAGGATATGGCTTTAATGAGTTCAAGTCTTTCAACTTCATTTAGAGCATCGTATTCCTCCTGCCAATTATCTCTGTAGCCATTTGAACTATAGAATTCTCGATTAAATATAAAATGTTCTGGCATCCACAATAAATATTTAAACTCCTGTATATCTTCTCCAAAGGCATGATAGAAAAAATTAGGATTAGGACTTACGACACCATGAGATGCATTGAGAATGATATTTATTGTCCTGATAAATTTTTTGTTCCAATGTTCTCCTCGAAATGTTCTAACTTTGGCATCTGTACCAATTATTGGGGAGTATCTCATTGGAAATGAAAAGATGCTTGTCCTTATACCTAAACTTTTAAATTCAGTATTTAATTCTGCGTTTATACTTAATCTTACATAAAGATCTTCTGGAGTATCTTCATAATTATATAAAACATAATTTGAAAGAACACTAAATCCTGCTTTAGCTGATCTTTTAACAGCATCTACATATATTTCAATTTCTTTTTCCTGCGCGCTATCAAATGCTATTCTTAATGGTTTAACATTTAATTTAGATAACAATGTTAACTTTTCATTTGTTAATAATCTTGCATCTATTCCTTGATTAAAATCAACAAACCGTGGCAAAAACTTTCCTGATTTATCACTTAAATATGATTTATTGTTTTTGCCATAACCTAAATCAATTAGTTCTTCAACTATCTTTTCTAAATTTGCTGATGCCAATATATTATTGTCCATTAGTTTAATATCTCTTAATTCTTTATTAGATAATTGGACATTAATTGAATCAATTTGCTTACTAATGGAATAATAATTTTTAAATTCTGGTTCAATTATCGGAACCGCACAAAATTTACATTTTCTTATACATCCTCTAGTTGAATAGGCTATATATGATTCAGCCTCGTTGTATCGATAATTTAAGTATGGATTTAAATTTGTATCAATAATTAAATAGTCTGGTGCAAGCTCATCAACAATATATTGGTCATTTCCAAGCATACCAGGTTGATTGATAAGCCCTTTGATAATATTAATATTTGCATATTTTGACATAGAGTTTATTTCATCTCCCATTAAAGTTGCTAAAACCCCACCCAAGTATATTTTTTCAGTTGTCGCAACTGAATTATAATAATAATCTATTGTATCAATAACCTTAGACCAATAAAAAGTAAATAGAGTAGAAATATAAATTCTATCCCACTGTTGATTTTTTAGATCAATGTTTTTTCCTTTTGTAAAAGTAACTATATCGCCTTTGAGTTTATGATAAGTAGATATTTTCATTAATCCAAGTGGCTGATATTTATTTTTGTAATTTGGTTCAACTAATAAAATTTTCATTTCTCCACCTTTACTTTATAATCTTCTGTTTTGATAACTCTTTATGAATTAAGCTGATTATAACTTCAAAATTATCAGGGTCCGTCTTTAAAAACCACTTTTTTATAACATTAATCATTTGATCATACAACTCTTTACTCTCAGATGAAAGAGCCTCAATAAAATTGCTTTTATTAACTCCATTTCCTGATTCAATGTCAGAAATCAACTCAGAAATTTCCTTTATTTTTGCTTTATTATTTTCTTTAATTGTTTGATCGAAAGTTTTTAAATTACTATTTATTAAACTCTTTTGCGAATTTTTTAGATTTTTAATTATTAACTCTTTATTCTCTGGATATATTTTTTGTTTGTTTTGCTTTTTCTTTATTTCTTCTATTTGATTATTAGTTTTTTTATTGACCTTACTAATTGAATTCTTTGCTGATTTTTCAGTTGCTTTTGAATTTAGTACTTTTGATACTGCTTTTCTTGAAGAATCATAAAACTCGTTTCGATGGAAATTATCTTCGAAGTCAGTTCTGGAAGATGAAGGTATAATACGATTATTTAGAATGTGAATTTCTCCTACAAACCAATATGCTATGCTACTTCTTCCTGCTGAAAACAATGTAGTTCTAACTAAGTTTTCGTCCCCTATTGTAAATTTCTTGCATTTATATGATAATCCTCTTGGGTAATCAACTGGTATTTGTTTAGCCTCGTTATGTTCCATAAACCAACAAACACCTAAAAATACATAAAAAATTA
>CAYLNI010000160.1:0-4639 GCA_964384705.1 uncultured Fusibacter sp. | reverse complement strand
TTTCACCGTTGTTAATAGGTATTATTTCTAAATTTGAGTAAGGTTGGCTCTTACTAAACGGTTTAAATATTTGAGTATTATTCACAAAAATATCTATGTACTGCTCAACAACACCATATTCCAAAAACTTACGATCAATTGTTTTACCTTGTGGAAATTTAGAATAATTAAAACTAACTGGAGCAACTTTCCCTATATATTCACATACAATTTCACTCTGAATTAGTTCACTATCATTCTCAATTCCAATTAGTTCAACTTTTGTGAAATGTTCGTTCTCATCCGCATCATACTTATCAATTGTTGAAAATTTCTCAATTAACTCTTTTAAAGGAATATTAACACCACTACGCTTTGCTTTTCGAACTTCTTTAAGCATTTTCTTAGAATCACAAATATATCTATATACAAATTTTGATCCAACTTTGGTAGAAGTAACAATTAACTTACTAGCAACAGAAAGCCCAGCTAACTTTCCAATACCTCTAAATCCAACAGATTCATAAGATTTTTTATTTGAATAGCCAAAATACCGATATTCTAAGATCGATTTTTCATCCATCCCAATACCATTATCTAAAATTGTAATATTATTGTGTTGAATTGCAATTGTAACTTTATAAGCACAATTCCTATTCTTTTTTTTAGATTCATTAATCGCATCATAACTATTTTGAATATATTCCCTAATTACTTCAAGTTGATTGGGATAAAGTCCAACAGTCAAACTTTCAAATACATGTCCAAACACAAAATCATCCATATTTATCAACTTTCTCCTTTTTCAGCAAATTAACTATTCTGAAATTTCAAAAACATACAAAAAATATTTTGCTCTAGTATAAGCAACATATCTCATATATCTATCTGCAAATTCACCAGTTTTATATTCCAAGTAAATTACTAAATCTGATTCAAGTCCTTTAAAACTATGAACAGTTGAAAATCCTATTTCATTCTTTGGTATATTTATTCCGTTATCAAAATCGAATATCTTGTATGAACCTAAAGTCTTAAAATCTGAAAGTATAGAATTTTGCTTTTTTCTGTTACTTAAAATTACAATGGATTCTGGCTTTACTCCCTCGTCCTCAATTAACTTAATTAACAATTTATTGACCATATTGACGATATTCTTGTTTTTTTCAAGTATTAGAATCGGTTCTCCACCCTCAATTAAATTAGAGTATGAATCAACTACTATTTCAGCTTTTTTGCAAGCCCAATTATGGATATTGACCGTATTTCTTAAATTTTCCTTTAACACAAAAATTGGTGTCTCAATCATAAAGTTATTTGCCAAATCTCGATTATATATATTTTGATTAGGATCACAAAATACATATAAATCGGAATTATCCTTTTTAAGCAATTTCCTTACCGTCATGGCCCATTCTTCAGTAAAATCTTGGCCTTCATCCACTACAATTGAATCGTATTTCTCATACTCATGTTTATCAATTTCATCAAAAATTCCATTTAAATCTTGGTTGTTTGCATAAATTTCATCATATCTTTTCCCTAAAATACTTCTCATATGACTATGAAACGTTAAAACGACAATATTCTCTTCATTTACTTGACTACGAACATATGTCATTAGTTTATTGTTGTAGCACAGGTATAATTGCTTGCTATCACCAGCAGGTGAAGAGTTTAATTTCTTTATCCCCATCCACGTTTTACCTGTTCCAGCAGCACCATAAATTAACGCTTCGTTATAATTACTAATTAAATTCAGAAGATTTATTTGTACTCTATTTGTTATTTCCATTTGCTTTTCTTTTAATTCAATTAAATTACCTGTTGCTGCATTAAGTGAAATCTGCCTTTTTACAATATTAATAAATTTATTTTTTTGTACATCTGAAAAGAACACAAAATTTTTATTCTTTCCTCTCCAATAATGGAACACTTCACTAATTTTTTTTTCAAGATTTTTCATATCCTTACCATTTATGATTAAGTCATCCGATGCCTCTTTCAAAAAACTTGCGTTTACTTCATAAAATGGAAATGCAACAGCGCAACCAAAAATACCATTGAAACTTTGTTCGGTATTTTTTTCATAATTTTCTTTAAAATAATACATACTTAATTCAGCCTGTTTAAAAGGACTCATTCTGAGCGTTCTATATTCTTTTTCTGACGTATATAACAGCCAATCGTTTTCTCGTATCTCAATTTTTTTACCACCCTTCACTTCAACTGTCAAATAACCGTAAGATGGATTAAAAATAAGAAAATCACACTCACTATGAATTTTTAAATCATTTTTTTTATCAAACCAACTTAGAGAGTAAAACACTGAGTAATTATCTGGGAGCTGCGTTTTACAAGCATTAAAAAATATTTTTTCGGATTCAGTATAATTATAGATTTCAATATTTGAAGGGTACATTTTGGCCATATTATTCCTCCCAATATCCATACAATCTATGTTTATTTATTTTATCATACCACCCAACTAAATACCTTCTATTCAAATCTTGATTAAAATGACTACACGAGATTTCATTTAAATATAAGCAGCCTGTACATGCTTTGTCCCTATCTAAGCATATCGGGTCATAAATACATTTTTCAACTTCACTTGAAGTAGATAACAACCATTTATCAAAATAAGCTTGAAACAAATTAAAAAGGGCTCCAAGATTATATCCTTGAGAGTTTTGACAATAGATAAATACCGCAGGGATAAATGGAAATATATATTCTGATATTGAGTTCTTATCAAGTCCACATAGTCTGGAAGCCTCTTTAATTAATGAATGTGAGACTGAATGAATTAGATTATAAACATGATAAGTTGTAGGAGACTTATCAAAATCAATAGGGTTGAATGTATCAATCAAATCAATATTCACATTGTTAACAAACCATGATTTTACTTCTTTATCATTATTAAAATCAGGCATATCTATATCATTGACAAATTTGTTTTTTAATAACCATTTTAGAATTCTGACTTGATCAAATTCAAATAGTATTCCTTCAGTTTCTAATTTATTTGCATAAATATTCTTCTTCTCTGGTCTTTCTTGTGGAAATGCTCTCATATTTGAGTTTAATTCTTTTCTTGCATATCCGTATGTTGTAATTACAAAAGGTACACCTCCACTTGCTTGAGCATTTTTAAATCCATATTTTCGGAGTATATCATGATATAATTCAGGACGAGCATTAGTATCTAGTTTTTTGGAAACTTCAATTGCATCATTCAATGTTGACTTTGTTCCAAATTTCGTTGTAATTATAGCTTGGTATTCGAGAATCATAAGAGCAATTTTCAGTAAGTATCTGTCATCTAAGTTTGATAGAATCGAATTTACATTCTTTATAACTGTATTAGTTTTTTCATACCCAAACTCACTATTAACACTTGCTTTTGCTGCAGTATAAGCGTATTCACTAGGAATACCTTGACTTTCTAACAACAATTTTCTTTCATTGATTTTCAATTCTATTTCATCATTATCAATTTTTTTCACTCTATTTGATGAAAGCTCATCTAATTCAATAATCGAAAGCATATTTAACCAAAATCCTACAACTAATTTTGGGGCACTTGTATCGGAGTTCAAAAAAACTTCTAACTTATTATCTACTAAATCAATTAAATTCATTGAAAATGGAATGAACTGCCCCCAGTCAAGCGCATTTTTAGGTAATAATTTTGCGTTACATTCTGGACATATCTGATAAAATTCATATGACTTATTGCATTTTTTACAAATTATTGTGGAGAATCCGCTTTTATTTTTCCCGTAAACCATATCTTCGTAGCCATGTATATCGCATTTTTTAGAAACAACGGGACCAGCCCAACCACATGAACAAGAATACGTTAACTTTATTTGCTTTAGTGGACTACGACAGTGAATATTTTTACAGTATCTATTCTGAGGATTTGATAGAAATGAACCACTTGATTTAAAACTGTGAACTTTTTTACAATTACTACAAAAAAATAGCAAAGGGCTTACTTCTGCAAATGCGGCTGCATTCTCACCAGTTTTTGGAGTTAATATATCGTAGTATTCGTTTGTTATGTCTGGACCAAATCCTTTAACTATGACATTTGAGTTACTTCTCCTAAATGAATCCACAGCATTTTTCACTTCAGATAGTATTCTATTTGAGTTTATATTGTCCAGCTTTATGCTATTCCAAATTTTAACCTTTGCTGTATACGCTGTTCTAGTTTCTGAAATATAATAATCAATCCAACTATCTGGTAAATATTTGTATAAAGCTTGATTAAGACCACGTCGAATTCTAAACATAACCCCTCCTAAATTAATTCAATCGATATATTTTTATCAGTATCTCTCATACTGGTCATTGGAGGATAAAACCCAAGTTTTTCAATACCTTTTGTAATATAATAATTATTTTCTCGAGAATTATAATTTTCATGAACGATCTTGTCGAAAAAGTCATTAACTAAAACACAAATTCGCTCTTTATATTGATTACCAATGGATTTGATTTCATCGTCAAATTTGCAACCATAAATTACTAACATATGATTAATCAATTCATCTTTTGTAATAAGTTCTTGTTGTATTAACTCTTGGACTCCCTTCATCATATAACAATTACCTGACTTTATACTATATTGATATATTGAGTTATA
>CAYLNI010000159.1:1820-6927 GCA_964384705.1 uncultured Fusibacter sp. | reverse complement strand
GAGCACCTGACTTTTAATCAGGGTGTCCCGCGTTCGAGTCGCGGTTGGATCACCAATTAAAAAGTCGCCTTGATCATCGTATCGGGGTGGCTTTTTATCTTTTTATTTGTTATCATATAAATGGATATGGAAATTTCCCTATCATAGTGCATCCATAGCTCAATTGGATAGAGTAGCGGACTTCGAATCCGTTGGTTGGAGGTTCGAACCCTCTTGGGTGCACCAATACATATTAGTGTAATTATAAATAGTGCCACAATGTTGACTTTCAAAGTCATACCATTGTGGCACTGTTTTTTTGATTATTATTGACATATGTCCGAAATAGCGTATAATTTAGATGTAAATGACATATGCCCGAAACGAAGGAGGATTATTATGATAATTGCATTGCCAGTAGATGAAAATAAGTTGGAATCCACGATCTGTATTTCATTTGGAAGAACCCCTTATTTTTTAATTTACGATACGGAAACAGATACGCACACGTTTATCGAAAACCTTGCGGCTGAGAGTCAAGGCGGCGCGGGGATAAAAGCCGCACAAACTATTGTCGACCAAAAAATTGGGGCTTTAATCACACCAAGATGTGGTGAAAACGCAGCTGAAGTATGCATCGAGGCAGGGGTAAAACTGTATAGGTCAGAAGGAAAATCCATTGTAGAAAATATTGATGCCTTTAAAAACAGTAAATTAGCAATCCTAAATGAAGTGCACGCAGGTCTTCACAAGCACTAGAGACAACTTGGAGGTCTGTATGAAAATCGCAGTACTCAGTGGTAAAGGTGGAACTGGTAAAACTTTAGTATCCGTCAATTTGGCATCCGTTGCAACTCAGTCCATATATGTGGACTGTGATGTAGAAGAGCCAAACGGCGCTCTTTTTTTCAAACCAAAAGAAGTAGAGGAAGCACGCGTTTCAGTAAAAATACCAGTTATCGACCACGAAAAGTGCACTGGCTGCCGTAAATGCGTAGACATTTGTAAGTTTAATGCACTAGCATTCATCAATCAAAAGGTTAAAGTCTTTGATACAATGTGTCATTCATGTGGCGGCTGTTCATTGGTATGCCCAGAAAAGGCTATATATGAAAAGGATAAGGGCATTGGCACAGTTGAAGAAGGTTATTCTGAAGGGGTTAAAGTGATCACAGGTAAACTATATACAGGTGAAGAAACAGGTGTCCCTATTATCAAGAAACTTTTGGAACGCATCGAGAATGAAAGAGCAACGACGATTATCGATTGCCCACCAGGAAGCTCGTGTATGGTCATGGAGAGCATCAAGGATGCCGATTATTGTGTCCTTGTGGCAGAGCCGACTACTTTTGGCGTTCATAATCTGACGATGGTTCATGAACTCGTCAAACTATTCGAAAAGCCATATGGCTGCGTGCTCAACAAATGCTTTGATAGCATTAATCCATCTGAGATATTTTGTGAGGCACATAACATCCCGATTATCGCCAGAATTCCTTTTGATCATCAATTGGGCAGTCTCAATTCAAATGGAGAAATCGTTACGCGTAAAGATGCGCACTATAAAGCGCTCTTTGAAACGCTACTGTTTGACATAATGGAGGAGCACCAGTTATGAAACAGCTACTTATTTTGAGCGGCAAAGGTGGAACAGGCAAAACGACGATTGCGTCCGCCTTTATTGAATTATCTCAAGCGAAAGGCTATGCAGATTGTGACGTCGATGCGCCAAACCTTCATTTGATTCATAGAGATTTCGAAACAGAAAGAAAACTCGACTATTTTGGAATGGATAAAGCGGTCATAGATTCTCAAAAATGCATCAACTGTGGCATTTGTAAGGACAACTGTCGTTTTGACGCGATTCATAGCGCTTATAAAAATCGAGTTGACACCTATGCATGTGAAGGATGTGGCGTTTGCGAGATGATTTGTCCTGTGGATGCGATCCAAATGGTGCGTGAAAAAGCTGGCGATCTAAAGGTGTTTGAAGGACAATCGATATTCTCGACGGCAAAGCTGAAAATGGGGAGTGGTACAAGTGGCTTGCTCGTTTCAGAAGTCAAGAAAAAACTCAAAGAAGCGATTGGCAATTCTGCATCTGTAGTTCCACTAGTGATTATCGATGGCTCACCGGGTATTGGATGTCCCGTTATTTCTTCCATTAGTGGTGTTGACATGGTACTGATAGTCACGGAACCGTCTGTATCGGGTATCAGCGACATGAAACGTATTGTTGCAACGGCACAGATATTCAATCCAAAGTTGGCTGTTTGTATTAACAAGTATGACACCAATACTCTTTTATCAAATGAGATTGAAAATTACTGCACCCAAAACAAGTTAAGCTTTGTCGGATGCATTCCATATGATACGCAAGCAGTCAAAGCGATCAATGAAGGGGTGAGCATTGTCTCAAAACCTTCTGCAGCGGGTGAGGCAGTTAAGCGGGTTTATGAACAAACGATAGAAATATTGAGGAGGACTTTATATGAAAATTGCAGTAGCAAGTAATGGCGAACAAGTAACGGAACATTTTGGACACTGTGAACTTTTCCATATTTTCCATACGGAAAATGAAGCCATCATAAAAACTGAACGCGTAGCAAACCCAGGTCACAAACCAGGCTTCTTGCCAAACTTTCTGCATGATCTTGGCGCAATGGTGATTATTTCTGGTGGCATGGGCGGCGGTGCAATTGATATTTTTAATGAAAGAGGCATCGAAGTAATCATTGGCGCCAGCGGCGATGCGGAAGAAGCTGCGAAGTCTTATTTAGCAGGTAATCTTAAATCAACGGGTTCAGTGTGTCATGAACATCAACATCACGATACTTGTGGGGAGTAATCGTTTATGCCATTTTGAATAATGAACGGTAAAGTCTATGTATGAATCGTCAAAGCATGAAAAGAGATTTCTCAAAATATAAATGTGTTATTTGAGAAATCTCTATATTTGGTGAATCAATCTTCGTCCTCAACGGACCATACTTTCCATACGTTACCAACAAGATCAGGACCTGGTTTGAGCGTTTTTTTACCTGGATACCAACCGGACGGTGTAGCCTCAGTACCACCAGATTCTCGAACAAGCTGATAGGCTTGAATCTGACGAATCGTTTCAGAAACGTTTCTGCCTACAGGAGGCGTTAAAACTTCATAGCCTTGAACATTGCCATCGGGATCGATGATAAATCGACCGCGCATTTCTACGCCAGCCTCAGGATCATAGACGCCATAGAGTGTGCCTACACCGCCCCCAGAATCGGAAAGCATAGGGAACCTTACGCCACCGTCAACCATTTTTGAGAGCTCATGGTCATTCCACATTTTATGGACGAAGATGCTATCGACACTGACTGAGAGTACTTCAACACCTAGTTCTTGAAAACGAGGGAGTTTATCTGCAACTGCAGATACTTCAGTCGCTCAAACGAATGTGAAGTCGCCTGGATAGAAACATAGTACGACCCACTTGCCTTTATATTCCGAGAGCTTAAAATTTTTAAAACCACCTTGATGATAACCAGCAAGCTCAAAATCAGGTGCTGGTCCGCCTACTTTAATCATGGATGTTACCTCCTGCTTCTCATTTTTTGAATCTTCACCTAAAGGCGCTGATTGCTTGATAGACGACTTTGGTCTAACACAACCGGGCTTGAAATCTGTTGGCAATAGACTCACCTCCTTTGTATAGGTACGTTGCGTTTGTACCCAAAGTAAAAAGCATTTAAACGGAAACGAACCATATATTATTGACATATATCGGATTCGACGTATAATGAAGGAAATTGCATAATTACCGAATACGTTTCGGAATACAAGCATACACATGGCAACAATTGCTTATTTACGTTTTATTGTATAAGGATATCAAGGAATTTGAATTATACAATTTCCTCTATATAAGATGAAAAATGAGCGCAATTGAAGAGATTTATGAGCAAATTCAGGAGGATGTAAAACATGGCAAGACCTAGAAAATGGCGAAAAGTATGTTGCATGCCAGATAATGATCGATTTGGACCGTTGGGTTCGTTTATGAATAGTGAAAACTTCGTAATCATGAGTGTAGATGAGTATGAAACGATACGATTAATTGATCTAGAATCTTTTACACAAGAAGAATGTGCCGGACACATGGGAATTGCAAGAACAACTGTACAAGGGATCTACAATGACGCAAGGAAAAAACTTGCTGATTCGCTTGTAAATGGAAAAGTCATGCGCATTGAAGGTGGCGATTATGTTCTATGTAGTGGCCACGACAGAACTTGCGGATGTGGCGGTTGCCGAGGCAACAAATGTGGTTTTGACATCGTAGATGAAGAGGAGAAAATCAATGAGTGAACAATGCAATCAAAGCTGTAGCAGCTGTGGTGAAGAATGTACCACTAGAAAAGAACCAAAGACGGATTTTACAGAAAGACTACACGATATGAGCAGCATAGGAAAAGTGATTGGCGTCGTCAGCGGTAAAGGCGGTGTTGGAAAATCACTTGTGACATCTTTGCTAGCTGTGACTATGAATCGAAGAGGGCATCGTGTGGCAATCATGGATGCCGACATAACAGGTCCCTCCATTCCAAAGGCATTTGGATTGACAGCTAGTACTTCAGGCAATGAATTTGGCATTTATCCTACAAAGAGTAGAATGGGCATCGATGTCATGTCGATCAATTTACTACTTGCCAATGAATCTGATCCAGTTGTCTGGAGAGGACCAATTATAGCTAATACTGTTAAACAATTTTGGTCTGAAGTCATTTGGGCCAATGTGGATTACATGTTTATCGATTTGCCACCTGGAACAGGGGATGTGCCACTCACGGTATTTCAATCGATAAAAGTAGATGGCATTGTCATCGTAACCTCTCCTCAAGAGCTCGTCTCTGTCATCGTATCAAAAGCAGTAAAAATGGCACAGATGATGAACGTTCCCATCATTGGCATCGTAGAAAACATGTCATATTTTAAATGCCCAAACTGTGATGAGGAACATGCGATCTTTGGTAAGGGCAATATTGAAAAAGTAGCGACAAAATACAATTTAGATATCATTGCAAGAATTCCCATCGATGCAAAACTTGCCAAGGCATGCGATAACGGCATGATTGAACTATATGAT
>CAYLNI010000159.1:0-1801 GCA_964384705.1 uncultured Fusibacter sp. | reverse complement strand
CTATATGATGGCAAGTGGATTGACAGTATTGCTGTAACACTTGAGCAGTAATAATCGTTCATTACCAATATCTATGTTTGTTAAGGGAGGTAACGTTATGTCATACAGTCCATCATTAGGCAGTAGCATAAGTAATACGCATATGAGAACCCCTGCACATGTTTCATCCAGTTCCGGCATGTGCGCCGTTTGTACGCTGAAGTGTTCAGGTACTTGTGAAATTGGACGCTCTGCGGTGAGAGGATCTGAGGCGATTTATCCCCATTTATTGGATGTGAATCAGTTTGGATCTGAAAAAATGTATCCCATTGATTTTTCCCATTTAAACATCAATGGTCGCGTATTTGGCGTGCAAGGTACCCTAGAGAATGCTGAAGAAGCAACTTTTCCAAAAGTGAACATCGAAACGCATTTCGGAAAGCTTCACCCTATCAAGCTTAAAGCGCCGATCATCTTGCCAGCTATGGCGAAACTCAACTGGAAGGATTACTTTTCTGGTGCAGCACTTTCAGGGGTACTGGCCGTTATCGGTGAAGATGTCGTAGCAAAGGATTCAGCGCTGGTCTTAGAAGACGGTAAAGTGATTGATTCACCATTATTGTCACAAATGGTTGAAGCATTTAGGTCGCATCAAGATGGGTTTGGCGATATCGTCGTACAGGCAAATGAAGACGATGAGCGGCTAGGCGTTTTAGAATACGCTATCAAGCACCTAAACGTCGATACAGTAGAACTTAAATTTGGTCAAGCAGCTAAAGGCATACAAGGTATGGGACGCCTAAAAACGATAGATGAAGCTTTAAGGCTCAAGCAGATGGGCTATCTAGTTTTTCCAGATCCAACGGATGAAAAAGTGAAAGCCAACTATGAAAAAGGCACGGGGCTGACTTTTGAAAAAGTTGGCAAGTTGCCAGTTTGGAGCGAGAAGCATCTGTTAAAACGCGTCAACACATTAAGGCAGTTAGGTGCAAAACGCATCTGCTTTAAAACGGGCCCATTTGATACATTGGATTTGATACATCTCTTAAAGATTGCTTCTGTGGCAGGTGTCGATCTAGTCACTTTTGATGGTGCTGGTGGTGGTACAGGCAATAGCCCTGCTAAGATGATGAACGAATGGGGGATCCCGACGATACAGCTTGAAGTATTGATAAGTGATATGCTCAAAAAACTCGTATCGCTTCGATATGATGTGCCGCAAGTGGCCATAACAGGCGGTATCGCGATGGAAGATCAAGTGTTTAAAGCTTTGGCTCTAGGCGCACCGCATATCACGCTTGTTGGTATTGGACGAGCCGCTATGGCAGCCGCTATGACAGGCAAACAAATCGGTGAACTAATCGAGACTGGCAATACACCTAAAGAATTTGAAAGCTACGGTCAGAATATCGAAACAATATTTGAGAATTACAAAGTCTTAGAAGCTGAGTATGGCGAACGCGTTCATAATTTCACACCGGGCACCATCGGCGTTTACTCTTATCTTGAGAGGGTTTCCGTAGGATTGCGTCAACTTATGGCGCTCAATCGAAAATTTGAACTTAAATACTTATCGAACGACGATCTTATCGCCATGACTGAAATATCTCAAAGAATCACGCATTTAGACAGTTTGGAAGCCAAACTAGATAAAGAATTGAGTGTTTTGACGAAGTAAAAAAAAGGAACCAATCACTGGCATGACGTACAATCATGACGCAGTGAAGGTTCCTTTTCTTTATTAGACTGTTTGACCTTTAATCAATTCAAGAACCAACTTAGACGTGGTGACGAGATCTTTGATGTGTAGGTGCTCTTCAGG
>CAYLNI010000158.1:4788-7020 GCA_964384705.1 uncultured Fusibacter sp. | reverse complement strand
ATCATAAGAAGTTACCAAATAATCTTTCATGCGCGTAAATTTTCCGATTTCATGTAAAATCGCCGCCAAACGAAGTAAGAGCTCATCTCGCTCGTGAAATTGATATGTTTCTCGCAGTGATTTAAAGAGCAACAGAGCGTTGTGTTCCATATATTTGACATGGGCGTCGCTGCTTTTGTATCGTTTGCTGATTTCATATGCTAATGTAAAAACGTCATTGTTGAAGAACTTGTATTTCGTGAGCTGATAGGCCTTTTCGATTGATTCCGCCAAGATGCCGTCCCTAAGTGAAACGTTAGGCACTTGGATCGTCTCAGCGTCAACAAGTTCGGTGAACACATCATACACGATGATCGTCGCTAGGAACTCGTACCAGTTGATGCCGCTGCCTTCGATTTGCCTTCTCAGTTCATAATCGCTCGACATGGCTTTGGTCGCAAACGCTTTAAATTCAGACATGGGGATCTCATCTCTAGTTCCAAAGAGAACCTCTTTGATTTGCTTGGCATCACCGCCGATAGCTATAAAATGATTGAGCGTTTTAGCTTCAATATTGGGCCAAATGTGCGAAGTTCTCGTCACGACAAGTTCACGAAGTACACGCGGGTAATTGACCGTGCGTCCTTCGAGCTCAATCAATATATATTTGAGACTCTTGATACCAAGTTTAATTTCATCGTTTTTAATCAGTTTGTTTTGATTATAGATACTGATATCGCAGCTGCCTGAGTTTACCTCCACAAGGAGTGCGCCTCTTCTAACTTCTTGATAGTTGGGCATCTTATCGCGAATCGACTTATATGTCAAAAATTTCTCGATGGTATCTTCGACGACTTCAACTTCTATGCCCGTTTTCATCCGGATGATTTCAACGATGTTTTTAGAGTTTTCAGCTTCCCTAAGCGCACTGGTAGCAACAGCCTTATAGTTGTGGACACCATAACTTTCCATCGTGTGTTTAAAGTAATTGAGGGTATCTATCGCTTCTCTTACAGTCTCAAGTTGAATCGCGTTTGACAAAAAGACCTCATCACCAAGCGGGATTGAGACAGAAATATCCTCAAGAACCTCGATTTCACCACTACTGACTTGTACGACTTTTAACTTTATGGCATTTGAACCCAAATCGATTGCTGCAAATAAATGGTCCATGTCGATTTCCTTTCATAGGTAACTTTTATGGTGACTATTCTACATTCTTTTCTACGTCTTCAGCTTTAAAACTAGATTCTAACCCTGTTTCTGTTTCAGTTACAACTTCAGCATCAGCTCCAGCATCAGCTTCAGCTCCAGCATCAGCTTCAGCTCCAGCTCTTAGTCCAACACTTGCAACCTCATTTTTTTTATGGCGAAGGTCACTTTTTGATACCTTAACGATGCGCTTCTTAATTTTTTCATCAAATTTCATCAACTTCTCATTAGCCAGATCTTCACTTATTTGCTTATACCCTTCCGACTTTTGAGCTGCTTTTTTTGCTTCTTTTTTGTTCGATCTTTTATCATCTTTTTTTGCCTCAGCACGATCCTCTTTCTTGTCCTTTATCTTTTTAGGACGACATAATGAGTCTTCGTCATTTGCAGCACGACCGCATTTCATACATACATATTTTGGATCGTTGACCATCTGAGTATATTTCTTGGTATGGTCATCTAAAAAACCGTCGCTGACGAGTTTGCATAATTTCTTTGACATAGTCTTTTCTCCTTCTAGGTCCCGTGACCTGATTCATCTTATCCAATAATATATATCCAAAATTACGTGATTATAACAAATTCAAGCTTTATTCATAAAAAAGGCACAGTTGAAATGGTCTCTACTGTGCACGTTTTCATTCACAAATATATAAAAATAGGTTTTTCAGTCTGAGTTACATGAATATCAAGCTTAAACCCTTTTTCGTCCGCATAAGCATCAAGCATTGCTTTAAATGGCTTCATGAAGATGCTTTCACTTTCAAAGTGGCCAACATCGATTAATAACATCTCAGTACCGATCACTTTTTGAGCTTCATGATATTTGATATCTGAAGTGATGTACACGTCTGCTTCAACCGAGAGCGCATCGCCAATAAAATCTGATGAGGCACCACTTGATAAGGCTACCACCTGAATTTGACGATCGATATCGCTTGGTTTCTCATATTTTGACGCGTTGACAACTTTTAAAGTATTGATGCCAAAAATCGCTTTTGTTTGGTCGCAAAAGGCATCAAAAGTCATAGATACTGGCAA
>CAYLNI010000158.1:0-4760 GCA_964384705.1 uncultured Fusibacter sp. | reverse complement strand
GGTGCATGTTACTTAGAGGTTTAACCTCTTGCAACTGGTAATAATCCGCAATCATGCGATTGATGCCATACTTTAGAGACTGATCGAGATTTGTATGTGCAGCAATAACGGATATATTATGCTGGATCAGTTTTAAAAGAAGTCGACCTTGCTTGTCTTCAAATGTAATCGCTTGAATGCCAGAAAAAATGAAAGGATGATGCGTCACTATTAAATTGAATTGGCCATCAATCGCTTCATCCACAACTTCTTCAGTAATATCTAAAGCAAGTAGGACTTTACTGGCAGATGCATAGGTACTACCAATTATTAGGCCAACATTATCCCAAGATTCTGCCGTTTCAAAGGGTGCAATATCATCTATAAAGTTGTAAATGTCCAGTACAATCGGTTGTTTTGACATGGAATCCTCCTAAGCTTTAAAACTCGCCCTAATTTTGGATAATGTCTCCAGCTTTTCATTACAAAGTGTCACTTTTTCACTCGGCTCTGAGTTTGCTTCTTTTTTAATTTGAGAAAGGATGCTTTGGTACTTTTTCTCTTTGAAATCTAAAAAAACTAAATAGTCTCTAACTTGGCTTCTGAGGATGGTTTTACCAAATTCAAGATCGTCGACAACGATTGGTATTAAATCGTAATCGCTTTTCACTACTTCGTCGTCGCTTCCAGTGGTCACAACGATCATCTCATAGTGTTTGTGCGCATCTTTTATAAAATGGTCCCAAAGGATGTTGAATCCATTTTCGATGAGCCAGCTGCGCAAGATATCTTGTTCTGTCATCGGTTGAAGCACATAAAATGCGAAGCTTTTAGATTTTTCCAAGTTTTTCGCGAGTATTTCCTGTATTAAGCCACCACCCATTCCAGCGATGAAGATGAGATCCACTTCGCTTGGTTTAAGTGGTTCGATACCAGAGCCAAGTCTAAATGTCGCCAGTTTCGCATAATCAGAGCCTTCAAAAGTCTGAATAGCATTTTCAAGTGGTCCTTTGTTGATGTCACACAGGATACTTTTTTCGATCATGTGGTTATCAAACATCGTGTATGGGAGATAGCCGTGGTCTGTACCGACATCGGCAATTGAGGTGAGTTTTTTTTCAAGTTTTGTAGCCTGTTGCATCAATGCATTGAGTCGGCCAGATATTTTAAATTTTTGCATGGGGTCCCCTTATGAAAATAGAATCTGCAGACGCAAATTCTATTCTTTAGTCATGAATTAGATTTTGATTTGTATCGTTTATTCTAAATAATCCTTGAGTTTCTTGCTTCTGCTTGGATGCTTAAGCTTTCTAAGCGCTTTTGCTTCAATTTGTCTGATGCGCTCTCTCGTAACATCGAACTCTTTACCCACTTCTTCAAGTGTTCTAGCACGTCCATCTTCAAGACCAAATCTGAGCTTTAATACTTTTTGCTCCCTTGGGGTGAGGGTTTCAAGCACTTCCATGAGTTGCTCTTTGAGCATGGAGAAAGCAGCTGCATCCGCTGGTGCTGGTGCATCATTATCTGGAATAAAGTCGCCAAGATGTGAATCTTCTTCTTCACCTATTGGCGTTTCTAAAGAAACCGGCTCTTGAGCAATCTTTAAGATTTCACGCACTTTTTCAACGGTCATGTCCATTTCTTTTGCAATCTCTTCTGGCAATGGCTCACGTCCATACTCTTGAAGCAATTGACGTTGCACACGAATTAGCTTGTTGATCGTCTCAACCATATGCACTGGAATACGAATCGTTCTCGCTTGATCCGCAATCGCACGAGTAATCGCCTGACGAATCCACCAAGTTGCGTAAGTCGAAAATTTGAAGCCTTTGGTCCAGTCGAATTTCTCTACGGCTTTAATCAAACCCAAATTGCCTTCTTGGATTAGATCTAAGAAAAGCATGCCACGGCCTACGTATTTCTTGGCAATACTCACGACGAGGCGCAAGTTCGCTTCACATAGTTTACGCTTTGCTTCTTCGTCGCCGAACGCCATACGCTTAGCGAGTTCAACTTCTTCATCACCTGATAAAAGCGCGACTTCGCCGATTTCTTTTAGGTACATACGCACTGGATCATCGATATTGATGCCTTTTGGAATAGAAATGTCGATGATTTTCTCATCTTCATCTTCATCTTCAGCTGGCTCAAGTTCATTTAAACGATCGATATCGTCAATATCATCAATGTCATCATCTATGTCATCCAAATCTTCCAGATCATCTAAGTCTTCTAGATCCTCGAGATCTTCCAAATCGATGTCTTCAATATCTGGTATATCATCTATGTCAATTGCATCTTCTTCGTCTTCTGGTATGACTGTTATATCCATAGCGGCAAATGCCTCGTAGATTTCATCGATTTGATCTTTGTCGATCTCAATCTCAGAAAGTTTATCCTGGATTTCTACATAAGTAAGGCTCCCAGTTTTTTTCCCTTTTTTTATTAAACCTTTTACAATTTCTTGGTGTTTGGCATTCAATTTTTCACTCAATTGAATTGCCTCCTTTCAGTTTTTTAATTTATGGTTCCTCATTTTCATAGTCAAAGCCTGTTTCTCGATGCGTCTTTGCTGAATCAACTGCTGAATATTCGCTTGCTCGTCTGAATCTTTAAGCTGCAAATTGAGTGATTCTATTTCATCGTCGAGATTTAAAAGCAATAAATTATTGATAATGAAGTCAATATCGATATCAGAAACGTTGTCAAGTTGACTTTGAATGATGTCAAGCAGCCCAGTGGAAATCGAGAGGTCTGCATTTTCGATGATATGCTGCATCGAAAATTCGGTGTGTGTGTTGTAATAGCTGATGACATAATCAATGATTTCCTGTAGTTCATCTGTGTAAGTGAACTGAGCGATCATGGCTTTATGCTGGTCAGATAACGTATCGAATTTGTGAATGTAAAATGTAACCAGCTGTCTTTCAAGATAACGCTTTTTATCACTTGAAACCTTTGGTATCGCTTCGGTTTTCTTATTTTTCGTGTGAAAACCATATTGGGAATTGGCATTGTAATTTTCTTTGAAAACCTCCTTAGCAATCAATTCCCTACTGACATCCAGCAAGTTGGAAAGATTGTCGATATATAGATTTTTTTCGAAGGCATTGGTGAGTTCACCAATAATCACAACTGCTTTAGATAAAAATTCTATCTTCTCTTGGTCGTTGTTTAAATTGTACGCCTGCATAAGGTGATTGAGTCGATATTCAGTGGCTGTCACCGCTGAATCGATCTTCTCTTTAAACTTCTCAGCACCGTACTTTTTTAGATAATCGTCAGGGTCCATGTTTTCTCCGAGTACGATGATTTTGATTTTGTCTACGATGCCTTGTAAGACATCTAGGCTTCGAAGCGTTGCCTTCTGACCTGCAAAATCTGAATCGTAACAGATGATCACTTCGTCTGCGTATCTACGCATCAGTCGTCCATGCTCTGCTGTAAGTGCAGTACCAAGCGTAGCAACGGCATTTGTAAAACCGTAAGTATGCAAGGCGATAACGTCCATGTACCCTTCTGCAATAATGAGTTGTTTTTTGTCGGAATGACTGTTTTTAGCAAGGTTCAGTCCATATAGGGTCTGACTCTTATTAAAAACTTCAGTCTCAGGAGAATTGAGATACTTCGGTAGCGAATCGTCCATAACACGTCCCCCAAAGCCGATAACTTTGCCTTTGGGGTTTATGATTGGAAACATAATCCTGTTTCTGAAACGGTCATAATAGCGTGATTTTTCTTTGTTTGGTATGATTAGCCCAACATTTTCAAGATCTGATATCGCGTATTTTTGTGATAGGCTTTTAAGCAAATCAGACCATGCATCACTTGAAAAACCAATGCCAAATTGTTTGACGACGTCAACATGAATGCCGCGTCTTTCTAAATAGGCCATAGCATCAGGATGCGTGCGCAAATTTTTATAGAAAAAAATTGCGGCGTCTCTTAATATATCATAATACTTTCCATGTTGACTACTGTTTTTTTGTCCTGCGCCTTTGGCAAATTGTGTGATGTCCACATGATACTTGTCGGCCAAAAACTCTACGGCGTCTATGCTGTCCAGATTCTCATATTGTGTGATGAAGTTGATGGCATTGCCTGCGGCGCCACAACCAAAACAGTGATACAACTGCTTTTCTTCAGAAATTATGAATGAGGGTGTCTTTTCATTGTGAAATGGGCATAAAGCTTTATAATTTTTACCGGAGCGATCGACTGTTATATAACTTGAGATGACATCGATGATGTTGACATTATCGAGTATATAGTCGAAAATATTCCCCTCAGATCTATTGCTCATTTCTTCACCTTTCTAATACTATGGAATTTGCATCATTCCAATTAGTGCCTCTAACTATTTCGACATTTTACGCTAAAATCCTTTTTTATTACAAAAGTTTATTTTATGAATTTGCAATATTTCAATACAACCAAAATTTTGGTATGAAAAGTTCCTTGTATAAATTGACTGCATAGCGATCAGACATACTAGCGACATAATCTTTGACGGCTTCAACACCATCTCCGCTCTCATAGTCTTCTATACGTTCACTTGGCATCTGTTCGGGATACTTTTTATAGTAATCATAGAGTGACTCTACGATATATTCTGCACGCTCTTCTTCTTTTTTTGCTTCTTTGTTGAAATAGACATTTTCAAACATGAAATCGCGCAATCTATTAAATGCTGATTCAATATCAGGGCTCATCTTAATTTCAGACGACTGTTCACTATTTTTGATGATGTCCATGATCATCGTGTTGATGCGAGCGCTATG
>CAYLNI010000157.1:5923-7048 GCA_964384705.1 uncultured Fusibacter sp. | reverse complement strand
CTTTTGCACCCCTCTGAGATAGAGCACGCTTGTACTCCGTAAACGTCGGTTCGAGAATCATGGCCCGTTCGAGTTTCAGTGCACGTGTCATTAGGTAAATGAGATCCGTCGCACCGTTACCCAATATGATTTGATCCATAGGCCATTTCAAGTACTCAGAAAGTGCATGCCTAGCTTTCAACCCGTCAATTTCAGGATACGCCTTCAGTTGATCGATCGATTGGTTTAACAATACTTTATAAGCGTCATCTAGCGGAAAGTGTGGGATGTTTACACTAAAATCAATAAGCCCGTCTTTTTTTAGTTGTCCACCGTGAAAATTCATGGCGCCTCCAAGTTGTTTTTGTTCAAGTATCATTCATCAATGCATTATATTATTTGAGTATCGCTATAGGTAACCAACAAAGACTATATGCCAATAGTTCAGCACCGATCATCACCTGTATCGTCTCCGATATATGCTTTGGTTTGATTGGATCGTTCGCGTCGCCAATAGTCGGTTTGACAACGAGGTTGCCAAAATAGACATTTGACCCGCCGATCTGTATCCCTAACAATCCCGCTATTGCAGATTCCGGGTGCCCCGAATTGGGACTTTTATGATTGTTTCTATCTCTAATAAATATCTTAAAACCATTTTTGACATCTTTTCCTATGAAAGCGCCCGTGAGTATCATGATAAACGCGCCAATTCTCGCTGGAATAAAATTCATTAAATCATCCATTTTGGCAGACGCAAAACCGATTTCCTTGTAAGGTGGTTGAATGTACCCTACCATAGAATCCAAGGTATTGACGACTTTATAGATTAGAGCGAACTCAAGTGATAGGCCAAATGGTATGCCAATTATCATATAAAATAAAGGTGCGAGCACGCCATCAATCGTATTTTCGGCAACAGTCTCCACAACGCCACGCGTTACATCGCTTTGTGATAAAGATTTTGTATCCCTGCCAACAAGGTAAGATAGCTTTAAACGTGCAGAATCAAGATTCCCAGAATCAAGTGCCTTTTTTACCTTCATCGCTTCGTCCGATAGGCATCTTGACGCCAAAAATGTATATAGTAAATAGATTTCTATGAACGTGTAAAGAAATGGAGGGACTATCGCTTTCATTAACAAA
>CAYLNI010000157.1:3008-5913 GCA_964384705.1 uncultured Fusibacter sp. | reverse complement strand
TGGAGTGAGGCAGTCACCTTTGTTAGTCATTCTTCATTAACAAAACAGGCAGAAGTGCACCCATTATGGAACCCATTAAAAGTAAAAAGCCACCGAGATAGAGGTTTTTAATACTCTTTCTGATCCATTTTTCAATGTTGGCGATAATCCATCCGAAGAACCTAATTGGATGCGGCCAATTAGGAGGATCACCAATTAATAAATCAAGTAACATTGCAATGCCAATAGTTATATACATCATGTCCCCTTGCGAAGAAGTAGTTAAGGTAATTATGCAATTTCCATAGTTGATTAGCGCGACTGCTCAAGCAGTTTAAGAATCGCATCCATATCGAGATACGCCTCTACATGTGTGGCTAATCGATCGTATTCCCTGTCTTTCAATTGTTCGAAGTTGACGGATTCAAATAGACCATCAATGCCCTTTTCACATCTCAAACGCTCTAAAATCGCATGCCTGAATGCATCGTTATCGAATATGCCGTGATAATAGGTTCCCATGACATTACCTGAATCACTGATTGCGCCATCATAATCACCTAAATCCGTCATCATGAATGGTTTAACTTGGTCATTCATAAAAGTGGTCTCGCCCATGTGTATCTCGTAGCCTGAAAGGACTTGATCGATAACTGTTAGTTCGAAAAATGGCGTGACCACTCTACCCGTTGCTTGTCTCGTCGTTTTGTCTTGAGCCATTTGTGTTTTGACTTCTAATAGCCCGAGTCCATTGATTTTTATTTCTTTTGATTCAACGCCGTGTATATCTTCTATGGTTTGACCCAGAATTTGATATCCCCCGCATATACCGATGATCGGTACTTGCTTTCTATGTGCTTTGTAGATCGCGTGGTTCATACCTGATTCCAACAAATAACGCATATCGTGTATGGTGTTTTTGCTGCCAGGAATGATGAGTAAATCACAGTTTCCAATGGCTTCACCACTTGTTATATATTCAAGACTTACATCCGACTCAAGGTCAAAAACCGTGAAATCTGTAAAATTCGACATATATGGCAATTTGACGACGCCAATTTTTATGTGATTGTTCGATTTATGTTCAAAGCGTTCAGTAACGCTGTCTTCATCGTCAACTTTAAGATCGTTTATAAAGGGAATCACACCATAACAAGGTCTGTGAATCAAATCTTCAAGCATTTTCACCCCTGGCATGAGCAGTTCGACATCCCCTCTGAACTTGTTGATGACAAACCCTTTGATACGCGCTTGCTCAGCTTCACTCAACAAGAGAAATGTGCCATACAAAGATGCAAATACGCCACCTTTATCCACATCACCAATCAATAAAACGTCGGTATCGATTATTTCTGCCAATCCCATATTGACGACATCGCGACTTCTCAGGTTGATTTCGGCTGGTGAGCCCGCGCCTTCTATGACGATCACATCAAATTTATCAGTTAGCGTTTGAAATGCTTTTTCAATATGCGGAATCAGATAGTCTTTCGATGAAAAGTATTTCATCGCTTCCATATTCTGAAATACTTCTCCATTTAAAATGACTTGGCTCCCAACATCGCTTGTCGGCTTTAACAAGATCGGATTCATTGCCACCATTGGCTTAATTCGAGCAGCTTCAGCCTGAACGACTTGTGCACGACCCATCTCTTTGCCATCATCTGTGATATATGAATTCAGAGACATGTTTTGTGATTTAAACGGTGCAACGTTATAGCCACGATTATTTAATATTCTACAAACTGCAGCAACAATCAAACTCTTACCAACAGAGGAACCCGTTCCCTGAAACATAATTTTTTTAGCCATTTTTTTCTCCTAGAATTTTAGACACCTTTGGAAATTGCATAAAAAAAAACACACGCCGAAGACGTGTGCTTAAAATACAAAGATAGATTTGTACCTTGGTCACCCTACTTCCCTCCGAAGTCGATAAAAAACATAAAATCAAGGCAGGTTTCCTGGCTCATAGATCACTTTACTCTCCTATCCTTCCCGATTTCTCAGTGGATTCTTTAGGATTTCATCACTATTTACAGTAGCGGGGGCTGCAGAGGATTCTAACCTCTTTCCCTCTTAGCTTTTAAACTAAGCACCTTAATTTCTATTCAATTCTTGTTCATTATATCCAGACGATTTATCAATGTCAAGGCAAAAATTCAACTTTATCAGATCCATTCTATCACATCTAACAAGTCAATTTGCAAGTTTTAGTCAAATTACTTTCATGGTTTGCTCCAAGTTTCGGTTAAATTTCGTTATGAGATGCCTTGGATAAAATCCAATACCTCCTGAGCGTGACCGACTGCATTGACATCGCGAAACTCTTTGATAAGTTTCAAATTTTCATGAAATATAAAAGTTGATCGAACCGTTCCCCTAACAGCTTTTCCGTACATTTTTTTATCTTTGATGACATCAAATTGTGACAACAATACTTTTTCCGCATCGCTTATCAATGTAAATGGCAAGGTATACTTTTGTTTAAATTTCTCATGAGATCCAATTGTGTCTTTGCTAACGCCATAAACGTGATAACCCAACGCTCTAAAGTCATCATATAAATCTGCAAAATCCAAGGCCTCTAAAGTGCATGATGTCGTGTCATCCTTCGGATAGAAATACAAAATGAAATTTTGTGTTTTAAGTGTTTCAAGTGACACCGTTTTACCATCCGTTGCCTTCAATGAAAATTCATCTATGAAATAGTTCATTTTTCCCCCTTGACCAATTAGGTAATTATTCAATTTCTTTATTACTTACATTGATATCCAATGTTCAAATAAAAAAACATCATGAAAAAAATATTGTTTATTGTATCATGAGACTGCGTATGCTATAATCCTTTTAACACTTTCGCGCACACATGTCCGCGTACGACAAACAAGGAGGCAATATGGAAAATGGCAATTTTTTGATGATT
>CAYLNI010000157.1:0-2956 GCA_964384705.1 uncultured Fusibacter sp. | reverse complement strand
GAAGCAAAAAAACTCGTCAATAGTGGCAAAGTAGACTCTGTTGCTGATGCAGTTAAGCAAGTTGGCATAAGCAGAAGCACTTTCTACAAATATAATGAATACGTTTTTACCTTAGCAGATGGCTTTTTAGGTAAAAAGGCAACGATTTCAATGACTCTTGATCATCATTCAGGAATTTTGTCGCATGTCCTCGAGACGATTGCAGCGAATAAGGGCAATATCTTGACGATCAGTCAAAGCACCCCTATCGATAAAAAAGCTAACGTAACAATAACTCTAGACATAACTGATATGGCGACGACTTTTTCACAGCTTACACAGGAGTTAAAAAGCATAGAAGGCGTTTACAAATTTACCTTGGACGCCATAGAATCTACAGACCGTTAATTGGGAGGCATTTATGAAAATCGCGTTACTTGGATATGGCGTCGTTGGCTCAGGCGTCTATGAACTGTTAGAAGCAAATCAATCAAAATTTAAGGACCTTTATGAACGCGATGTTGAAATAGTCGGTATTTTAGTTAACCACTTAGATAAATATGCACACCTTGCGCATTCGCACCTCTTCACAAACTCATTTGCGTCACTTTCAGAATTGCAGTTCGATATCGCCATAGAAACGGTCGGCGGCATTCAACCAGCTTTTGACTATGTTAAAAGTCTTCTTGAAGCAGGTAAATCCGTAATCACCTCCAATAAAGACCTCATCGCCGAAAAAGGTGTCGAACTCCATGAAATTGCTGCAAACAGTGGTGTTGAGCTAAGCTATGAAGCAAGCGTTTGTGGCGGCATCCCTCTGTTAAAACCTATTAGAGAGTGTCTCGTAGGAGATAACATTTTGGAAATCGTGGGGATTGTCAATGGAACGACCAACTTCATTCTAACAAAAATGAATGAGGAGGGATTAGATTATTCCGAGGCACTTTCCATGGCTCAAAAGCTTGGATTTGCAGAGGCTGATCCTACATCAGATGTGGAAGGCTTGGATGCCATTAGAAAAATAACCATTCTTTCGAGAATTGGTCTCAATGTGAAACTTGATTGGAAAACGCTTCCTGTTGAAGGCATCACACAGATTTCATCTGAAGACGTGGCCTATTTGAAAAAAACCGGCAAAGTCATCAAACTGATGGGTATGACGAAATTGTTTGATTCATCTATTTATGCCGCTGTAAGGCCTGTCATCCTCTCAAAAAATTCAAAGTTTGCTAGTATCAACAACGAATTTAATGCCGTAAAGATAGTCGGACAATACGTTGGCGAATTGTTCTTTTCTGGCAAAGGGGCAGGTAAATTTCCAACTGCGACTGCCGTTTTAGGCGATCTTGTTGGCTTGCTACAAAATAAGAAACAAAAAATCAATGTAAATCATACTACTGTAGCACCATTGCTTCTCTATCCATTTAAAGCAACTTGGATTCTGAGAATTTCTCAATTCGATCTAGATGCATTAAAAGATACACTTTTTAAATCGCTGCATGCCGACGATTATTCAATTACCTTTTTATCAGATGATGCGCCTGTCTATATCGAGTTTCACAATCTCACAGAACAAGCGTTTATTGATCTTAAGAATCAAATTGGGCATGGCGATAACAAACACTATTTGGTTTTATAAAAGCAGACAGGAGGGTTAAATGGTACTCATAAAAGTCCCCGCTACGACAGCCAACCTTGGCCCAGGGTTTGATACACTAGGTTTAGCACTCAATCTTTTTCAAGAGATCCTCATTGAAAAGTCTGAATCAAACGAAAAAAAAGTAGTATGGTCAGAGGAACCCGCATTAGAACTCAAAGATAATTTTGTAGTGACCGCACTTGAACGCGCACTCTCACTATATGACCAAACGAAAACAGGTTATACACTTACCATGCTTAAAAGCGATATTCCAATCTCAAGAGGATTAGGTAGTTCAGCTGCTGCCATCGTTGCAGGTATTTATGCCGCCAACTATCTAATGGATTATTCCATGAGCAAACAAGTCATGCTCGATCTTGCAACACAACTTGAAGGTCACCCCGACAATGTCGTACCAGCTATGCTCGGAAACTTGATCATCGCTACAAGTGTCGAAGGGGTCACTCATTACGCCAGCATCGATTTCCCTCAAAACTTGGCGCTACACGTCTTTATTCCGGACTTCAAGCTCAATACTGCTTATGCACGAAAAGTGTTGCCAGCGTCCTACACGCGTGCACAATGTATCCACAATATCTCTCGTGTAAGCTTCTTGATTCATGCTATGTTGACCGAGAACTATGAAAATCTAAAATTGGCATTATCAGATGAAATTCACGAACCCTTTCGATATCCGTTGATCGAAGATAGCAACTTGATAAAGGATCAATTGGCAACTTGCGATACTTTAGGCTACTTCATAAGCGGCGCTGGACCTACTATGATGGCACTAGCAAAAAAAGGGGCACCCATTAATATACATTTAAATACTGAACCATTCAAACACTGCTGGAAAATGCTTACTCTAGACATCAATAAAAGTGGCGCAATCTATGAAATAATCAAGGAAATTACATAATTCCAAATTGTATGAATTTCATTTGTCAAAACGGCTTGATCGTGGCATTATCAAATTTGATAAACGGAATTTTACAACTTAAAGGTAATTATGCAATTTCCATAAGTGAGGCAATATGAAAATAATCGTACAAAAATATGGTGGTACATCTGTAGCGACTGTAGAAAGAATTAAACATGTCGCACAACGCGTCGTAGAGACAAAATTAAATGGATTTCACCCCGTAATTGTCGTCTCAGCAATGGGCGATCAAACGGACAGGCTCATATCACTAGCAAAACAGATAAACCCGTATCCATCAACACGAGAGATGGACATGCTTTTAGCGACAGGTGAACAAACGACAATTGCACTTCTAGCCATGGCCATTGATGCATTGGGTCACCAAGCGGTTTCTCTGACAGGTACACAAGGTGGCA
>CAYLNI010000156.1:4126-7081 GCA_964384705.1 uncultured Fusibacter sp. | reverse complement strand
TTCATCAATATAGTGTACTGAACCTTGTAAAGCAAAAAAACCATTAGAGGATAATCACAAACTGGTGACACTTCATAAAATTTTGGACGGTTGATCCCCAATTCTCGCACATAAAGCATGGCGTTGGTTACAAAGAGTCCGCCACCACCTAAAATGATCTCTTGAACAGTAAAATCTTTGTCTCCGACATTTGGTCTAACATGTTTCATTTGCAATTCTTTGTTTTCGTTTACCATGTATCCAGCATGGACACACAATGTACAATTCGGATGAGCTTCCATATAATCTACCTGCTTTTGAAGCTTATATGGATCTGTCCAATAATCGTCCCCTTCGCAAATAGCTATATATTTGCCACTTGCACGCCTTTGATTGTATACACAGGATCTTAAACCTTTCGAGTGTATATTTTCACTTTGATAAATCGCATTAATTAAGTTGGGATATTTTGCTTCATACATTCTAACAATATCTGCTGTTTTATCCGTTGATGCATCATCATGTACTAGTATTTCATAATCAAAGTCAACTTTTTGCATGATAAAGCTTTCGAGCGCATCTGCGATATACTTTTCGTGGTTATATGTTATACAGTTTATGCTAACCATTATTCTGTTCATAATAGCTTTCCCATTCCTCTGAATTATTTGATATTTCATTCGAATTATGTTATTGCCGATATTTGAATTTGATTAAATGAGTTTGATTCTATGGATTGAACATCGTAGTTCTTTACCTGTTCCAATATTTCACTCGGACTTAGGAACATCATCGCATCGATGATAGACATTCCAGCAACAAAATAATCTCGACCTTGATTGTAAGGGGCTAACTTATTAGCGATAAATAAAATTTCGACGCCATTCTGATTGTATTTTTGAGAGGAATAGAAACTCATGCCACCCGGTGGGTTGTAATAGGTCTTCCCTCCAAGCGCCTTAGTCACATATAACCCCCATTCATCTGCTGAATGAATCTCAGGTAACTTTAAATTCATATCCGTTAAGACTTCAATACGTCCTTCTATGCTCACGTAGGCCATTACTTGTTTGATGCTATTGACATGAAATGCCGTCAATGAATCTGTCTCATATGCCAAACAAGCCTCAATTACCTCCATGGCGTCTTTGTAGTAACACCCATGGTTTCTGTAACGCATAAGATCTTGTCTGAGTTTTGTTTTCCATGGCGCGTTTTGATCGATGCGAATTTCTTTGATGGCTGTCTTTTGAGGTGCTTTAACCACAGGCATACAAATATATGAAAACTCAGTATTATGATTGAGTATCCGATTGCGATTCATCCAACCTTGCCGAATATATTGAACTTCATCACATACTATAAAAATATCTGCTTTATCAATCAGTGAGTAATACCCTAAATAAGGGAAAAAATATGGCTGCATCAACACAACTGACTCTATATGTTCTTTTATCCAAACACTATCCTGTGCCATTGTCGTATTATAGTCAAACAAACCGGTTTCTTTCCTTTCAATCAACATGGCTTATGCCCCCTTTAGTTGTTTCAGTTTTTTGTAAACCCCTGGTAAATATTGTCTAATTAATAAAGTTAACTTCTCAGATACACTCAGTTGCCTGTAGTAAAGTTTAAATTGACTTGATTTTAAAACATCAAATTTGTTTTGTATCAAATTCAAATTGAACAAAATTTGATTTTTCCTTATGTCTATTGATTCGACATACTGATGATTTGTAAATTGGTTCAGCTCTTCAAGCATTTCAAGTGTCCGTTCAAAATGCCTAATCGTTTTATCATTATTGCCATAGGTCCGCTCTGACCATGATCCTTCAACACCAACGCGATATGCTGACATGTAGGCATCAATATAGTGGACGGATCCCTGTAACGCCAGCAAAATCATCAGAGGATAATCACCTACAGGTGATAGTTCAAAGAACCGTGGTCTTGTCAAAACCAAATCGGTCCTATATAGTACTGAGTTGGTTACAAAGAGTCTGCCACCACTTGATATGATCTCATGGATGGAAAATTCTTTGTCTCCAATACTTGGTCTAACGTGCTTTTTTTGCAGTTCTTTGTTTTTATTTACCTTATAACCCGCATGGACACACAAGCTACACTCAGGATGTGATTCCATATAGTCAACCTGTTTCTGCAGTTTATAAGGATCTGTCCAATAGTCGTCGCCTTCACATATCGCGATGTATTTGCCCTTTGCACGGATTTGATTGCCTTCACATATTTTTGCACCTTTCGAGTACGTGTTCTCACTTTGATAGAGTACATTGATCAAGTCAGGATATTTTTCTTCATATGTTCTTATAATGTCAGCCGTTTTATCAGTAGAGGCATCATCGTGTATCAATATTTCATAGTCGAAGTCAACTTTTTGCATAATAAAGCTGTCAAGCGCATCTGCTACAAATTTTTCCTGATTATACGTTAAACAGCTTATGCTAACCATTATGTTTTTCATAAAGACCTTCCCATTTTCATATCATAATCTTCATCTTTATCTTCATATTCATTCTCATTTTCATTTTCATTTTCATTTTCTTTTCTCTTTGAGTGCTAATAGTGTTCTTAAAATCAATCTAAAATCAAATGAAATGGACAGTTTATTAATGTATTCAAAGTTCAGCTCTATTTTTTTTGGCATTATTTCGTGAATATAGGTGTCTTCAGGATCTGTACTCTCAGCCAGCAAATCATTTTCGTCGATATAGCTGATTGATGCCAAATCAGTAATTCCCGGTCTGATTTTTAAAATGTTTTTTTGTAAATCATCGTACATTTCGACATATTTCGGTACTTCTGGTCTAGGCCCAACTAAGCTCATTTGTCCCAAGAAAACGTTCACTAGTTGAAGCAGTTCGTCGAGTTTATATTTTCTTAAAAATTCTCCAGACTTCGTAATTCTGGGATCATGTCCCACAGTAATCGACATGCCTCTTTTCTCCGCATCATTGC
>CAYLNI010000156.1:3462-4097 GCA_964384705.1 uncultured Fusibacter sp. | reverse complement strand
GCGTATTTGTTTAAAAAGGACAGGTCCACCGGTGTCAATCTCGATAATCAGCGCTATCCATAACAATATTGGACTAAGTAGCGTCAACCCCATCGCTGAGACCAATACATCAAAGACCCGTTTTCTTATCAATCTGCCCCTAATCGTCATGAGGTATAAATCTATATTTAGTTGCTGAAAGCCATTGAATGCGTTTACAGGGCTCACGTGTCGATTCATGTTTAAAACACTATAATTTTTCAATGTCATCCCCCCTTATCTCATCAATTCGATTAAACTTGTGCAGACATAATCGACGTCATCATTGCTCAGTAAAGTATGAAGAGGCAATGATATAGAATTTTTATACATATTAAATGCATTGGGGTATTCTCCAATATTAAACCCTAAGTTCTTATATGCGGTATGCATTGGCAACGGCTTGAAATGAACATTTGTTGCAATCCCTAACTGTGCCATTTTTTCAATGATCGCATTTCTGTAAGTTTCTGTCTGATGTGTAAATCTCAAAATATAAAGGTGCCCACTTGACTGATTGGTTTCTGTATAATGGTCCATACGCGTCGCTTTAATTGGCTGCAAGAGTGAATCATATTTTGCAATAAGTTCTTTTCTGCGTTCAAGTATTTCAGGAT
>CAYLNI010000156.1:0-3441 GCA_964384705.1 uncultured Fusibacter sp. | reverse complement strand
CGTCATGTTACATTTATAATTAGGTGCAACGATATCATATTCCCAAGTCCCTGGAACCGTTTTTGAAAGTGCATCTTTCGTTTGACCATGAAGGGACAACAACATCATTTGTCGATATATTTCGTCACTTTCAATGCCATCTATTTCGCGCCAAGTCAATGCGCCACCTTCAGCGGTTGTAAGATTCTTGACTGCATGAAATGAAAAAGATGTAAAATCTGCGACTTCTCCACTCATCATACCTTTGTACTTAGCCCCCATCGAGTGTGCTGCATCCGAGAGTACAATGACTCTACCAAATGCACGCTGTAGTTCATTTGAAGGTTTAAATATCGATCGTTTTCTTTCTACAGCTTCAAAAATACGATCGTAGTCACACATGACCCCAGCTATATCTACTGGAATGATGATTTTTGTTTTTTCGGTGATCGCATCTTCTATAGCCTCGTAATCTATATGATATGAATCTAAACCCGTATCTAATAACACGATTTTGGCGCCAACGTGATCGATCACACTGGCTGAGGCTGAGTATGTATAAGCTGATGTGATAACCTCATCTCCTGCGCCGACACCTAAGAGTCTGAGCGCCATTTCCATGCATGCTGTAGCAGAATTCAGTGTAACGGCACGTGACGTATGACAATACTCGGCAATTTGCTTTTCAAAAAGTTTTGTTTTTGGACCTGTAGTAATCCAACCGGATTTTAAAGTATCAACGACTGCATCTATTTCTTCTTGTGTAATATCAGGTGGTGAAAATGGAATTGTTCTCATACAAGTTGTCCTCCTTTGCTTAGGTTCCACGAATATCAAAAAATACAAAAAGCCTTAATTAACGAGTTAATTAAAGCGTATTATTTAAAGATTCAAGGAAATTGCATCATTTCCTAATTTAATTGATAGTCAAGCAAAGGTGTGTTGTGAATGTGATTGTCCAATGAAAATAAGTGAGTTTTTAACTTGTTTAATGGTTGCTATAGAGAAACTATAAGTATAGGTTTATATCAAATATGCATAATTGGTAGATTCATGGATTTAATTTGACAATTGGAATTATGTCTTGAAAATCAGTTATTAATCTTAAAACAAATACGTTTTACTTTATAGTATTACCACAGAGTTTTTTTTTTAATCATATATTAGTATTGTTGTTTTAAATTTTATATTTTGAAATGCCACAAATCGCTGTATATACTGGTTTACAAGACATTGGATATTTATTTGTCAATTTCTGATTGTCAATATTTACATCACATATGGAAAAAAATGAATAGATACGGACAATTTAGCTTTTCACAATCCGCGTTTGTTTTGTTAACTATATACAAACAATTTTTTATTAGGTTAACAAAAAAAATGGGTTTTACAATAGATACATTTAGTGAAGCAATCTATCAACTAAAAACCCATTCAAAAAGTAACTTCAAAATAAAACACGTTTTTAAGTAAAAACATATTGACACAATGTAAAGAATATTGTACATTGTGTATATAGAAACTAACTTTGTGTTAAATGAAAGGAGCATAATATATGTCATATAAAGAAAAACAAACGATCGTATCAATATTATCGGGGATATTATTATTGGTTGCTTATATTATTTACGCTTTAAACAAAACACAGTCTGGGTTAGCCTCACCAGACGATATGAAATTTTGGGCAACTGCCATACTGACATTTATCGTCATTGGGATTGTAGCAACGATCGTCATTCAAATCATCTTTCATATATTGCTTTCTGTATCGATCGCAGTAAAAAGTGAAGTGCAGAAAGAAATTCAAAAGGAAATTCAAAACAACATTGAAAATCATAATGAAACAAAGCATTTAAAATCAGATGACTCAGACATAGAAAAAACAATTGCTTTAGAGATGGTTGAAGATGAGATGGATAAGTTGATCGAGTTAAAAGCTATGCGCGTCGGATTCACAATAGCTGGCATCGGTTTTGTCCTTTCACTCGTTTCTCTTGTCCTTGAATACGCACCAGTGGTGATGCTTAATATCGCCTTTTTCTCATTCCTTATAGCCTCAATGATAGAAGGCATCATCAAACTATACTTCTATAAGCGAGGGGTTCGAAATGGCTAAGAAAATTGAAATTAAAAACAATATCCGAACACTACGCTTTTTTGCTGGTGAAATGACGCAACAACAGCTCGCAGAGAAAGCAGGTGCTTCGAGACAAACCATCATGGCGATAGAGGCAGGTAAATACTCACCTTCTCTAGAACTGGCATTTAAAATCGCCGATGCATTTGGGGTTAAAATCGGCGACGTATTTGAGTATGAAATTATAGAAAACTAAACTAAATAAGTATTTATGAAAAGCTCTAAGAGCTATAAGGAGGAAAAAATGAGTTCAACCAAGAAAACAGCGCGGTTGGCTGGTCTTTTATTCCTAATGATGGTCGTATTTGGTTTATTGGCTGAAGTCATGTTCCGCCAAAAGCTATTCGTTGCAAATGACGTTGTTTTGACCGCCAACAATATTATTTCAAATTCTTTTTTATACCGAGTAGGCATTATCAGCGATATGCTCATGGCACTTTGCTATTTGTTAACAGCCCTAGCATTGTACAAATTATTATCACATGTGAACAAGAACATGGCTTCATTAATGGTCGTATTTGCGGCCGCAGGCAGTGTGCTGCTGATGTTCAATATCTTAATTGAACTTGCACCACTATATATTCTAAGTGGAAATGCGTATTTAGGTGATTTTAGCGCTGCACAACAACAGTCCCTGGCAATGTTCTTTTACAATCTGTATCAACACGGTTACATGATCGGTCAGATATTCTTTGCACTATGGGTACTCCCACTCGGTGTTTTGATTATCAAATCTGGCTTTATTCCAAAAATATTGGGTCACCTATTTATCATAGAAACCCTATTTGCATTAACAGCGGTCGTCGTTCATTTTCTTGTTCCAAATGCAACAATTGAGACAGTTTTAATGTTGCCGATGATGGTAGCAGAATTCTCGTATATGTTTTACTTGTTGATCCGTGGCGTCAATGAAGGCAGATTGGTTCAGCACCTTAACGATATGCTTTATGCAAATGAATCCAGTAAGTTAAACGCATATATTAATAGTAGAAAAGCCCATGAGTGAGACTCCTGGGCTTTCATATTGTAACTTATTATGTGATCATAAAATGATACGCCACTCTTTTTATTCTTCCAATGCCAAATCCAATATATCATCTATCAGTATGATTGTTTCATCTATCTCCAATGTACGAAAAATAGTGTCAATTTGAACAACTTTTCCAGTCAAATGAAGATAAGCATCACCGTTAAAGTAAGTGACTGTAATTGTTGTACCCACATGGATGTGTTGCATTTTTTCATCTAATTCCATAGCCAGGTCTTCTGTTACTTCAACCTTAGCTATAGTCACTTTTTCCTTCTTTGCCAAGGCTTCCGGAAGT
>CAYLNI010000155.1:1793-7109 GCA_964384705.1 uncultured Fusibacter sp. | reverse complement strand
AGTATGGGACAAGCACAATTTGGGATGCGCATCACGGCCAAACATGAAGTACATGAAACAGAGAGTATGTCGTTTCAATCAAAAGGCGTTGTCAATACCGCAGATGGCAAGACGATTGAATTTAAAGTAAATCTGGAAATGAAGCGCGCTTACACGCAATCGTCTGAAGCACTCATCGAAATTGGTGCGAAGCTTCAGGATCCGCTCGTCATCAATTACGATGGCAAGGGTGTCGCTTTTGGTGAAGACACGCTCGAGCTTGATATCACCATGGATGGTACACCAGAACAATTTAGAAATTTAGCTGCTGGAAGCGGTTTTTTAGCGCTTGATAAAAATCAAAACGGCGTCATAGACGATGGCTCAGAACTATTTGGTCCTGAAACCGGTAGCGGCTTTGGTGAACTCGCTGCATATGACCAGGATAACAATGGCTGGATTGATGAATCGGATGACATTTTTACATCTTTAAAACTCTGGACGGTAACCCCATCTGGACAAAAGACATTGGTCGGTATCAAAGATGCAGACGTCGGTGCCATTTATCTAGGGAAAGTTGCCTCGGACTTTCAAATAAAAAACGGATCTGAATTACTCGCAAAAATCCGTGAAACGAGCGTCTATCTTAAAGAAAATGGTGGCGCTGGCACGATTCATGAAATCGACTTGAAAATATGATATTAGATTCCAAACGCTTACTTAAATTATTATGTAAGCGTTTTTTTTTTCGTTACAATTCATACATAAAGTGTGATAGAACGTCTAATCTCGATTTGATATTGTGTTAGTAACGATTGATGAAATTGCATGCAATTTCATCAAGTAGCCATAAAAGTGGCAAAAATGGGTATATATATCCTATAAATAAAAATATTAAAAGAGGAGGGCGCCATATGAAAACAAAAGAACCTAACGCTATATTGAACGTTTTGGGCATATCTGAAATGGTTCTATTTAAAGGAAATGAAGTTTCTATCAAAGTATCAAAAGAGCCTTCTCGTGATTTGGAAAAAGACCTGATCGAGGATGGCATGTACGCCCTCGGTGTAACTGTTAAAAAGCCAAACATGACTGCACAATACGAAGTAAAAGATTTCTATAGATTCGGTGTTCTGCTTGAAGTGAGATCCATCAGACTTGAAGGATTGGATTACTTCCTAGATGTCGTCGCTGTGGAAAAAGTTAAAATTGATCGTTTTTTCCAATTGGACGATATGATCACAGCAGAGTATACCTATGAACCAACGATTGCCGACATGGAAGGTTTGCCATATGAGGACATGTTAAGTCACATTAAACAGTTGATCCAAGAAATCAGCGTTTACTTTAAAGGCTCCGAGCCTTTTGTGAAATTCATGTTCGAAATCGATGACGTTGAACTTCTAGCGGGTGTATTGCTCCAGTATATGAACATTAGCATCGAAGAAAAGCAAAGAATTTTTGAAGCCAAATCATACAGTGAAAAGGGCATGAAGCTCATTGATGCTTTAATCAAACAAAGAGAGTCCTTTGCATTCCAGAAGGAAATAAGTGAAAAGTTTTCTCAGGAAGCCAATAAAAATTACCGCAAAGTATTCTTAAGAGAACAGCTCAAAATGATTCAAGAAGAACTCAATGAAGAGGATCCTGACGGCGTAAAAGCAAAGGATTATAAAACGCTCATAGAAGAATCCATGATGCCTGACGACGTCAAGAAGATGGCACTAGCAGAAAGTGCGAAGTTTGACGCTATGTCACCTCAAAGTGCAGAGCGCAACGTCGTGGCAAACTACCTGGATCTACTCGTTGCATTGCCATGGGGTAAATTTAAAGCGACTGATATCGATATTGAGAAAGCCCGAAAAATCCTTGATGATGACCACTATGGCCTTAAAGATGTCAAGGATCGCATCATTCAGCATTTAGCAGTACTCAAACTCAAAAAAGAGAAGCAAGGGTCAATTTTGTTGCTCATTGGACCTCCAGGTACAGGTAAGACAAGTCTTGGAAAGAGCATCGCAAAAGCACTCGACAGACCTTATATTCGCATGAGTCTCGGTGGCATTAGAGATGAAGCTGAGATTAGAGGGCATAGAAGAACTTATGTTGCAGCACTACCTGGACGTGTGATTCAAGGCATGAAAAAAGCAGGACAGACGAACCCAATATTTGTCCTAGACGAAATTGATAAACTTCAAATCGGCAACAGTGGCGATCCAGCCAGTGCGCTACTTGAAGTGTTAGATCCTGAACAAAACAACTCCTTTGCAGACCACTATCTCGAAGTGCCTTATGACTTATCCGATGTTTTCTTTATCGCAACGGCGAACTCGCTTCGCGGCATCCCTGGACCATTGCTTGATCGTTTGGAAGTTATCGAAATATCCAGTTATACAAATCTTGAGAAATTCCACATCGCGAAGGACCATCTTGTGCCTGACGTGCTCGTCGAACACGGCCTTACTGAAGATCAGGTTGTCTTTGAAGATGATGCAATCAAATCGATCATAGATGCTTACACGCGTGAAGCTGGTGTGCGTGGTCTTAAACGACAAATCGCTTCTGTTGCACGTGTCGTCTCAGAAAAAGTGGTGTTAAATCAAGAACCATTGCCATACAAAGTTACCGATGCTGTACTTTACGATCTGCTCGGTAGACCGCTTGCGCGTCATGATCTAGCAGGGACGAACAACGCAGTTGGTGTGGCGACAGGACTCGCATGGACGCCTGTCGGTGGTGAAATCCTCTTCATTGAGGGCTCATTTATGCCGGGCAATGGTCAGCTTATTTTGACTGGTAAACTTGGTGATGTCATGAAGGAATCCGCAAGAATTTCACTCAGTCTTGTAAGGTCTAGGTTGGCATTCCAAACACCAGATTTTGAATTTGGTAAAAAAGATCTGCATATCCATGTGCCATCAGGTGCTGTCCAAAAAGATGGGCCTTCAGCAGGGGTAGCTTTATTTTCAGCAATCGCTTCGCTCATATTAGGACGTAAGATTCCTTCAACTGTTGCTATGACAGGTGAAATCACACTTAGAGGCAACGTGCTTCCTGTGGGCGGTATCAAAGAAAAAGTCATCGCGGCACATCGTGCAGGCGTCAAGAAAGTTTTGATTCCTGAAGAAAATATCAAAGACTTAGATCAAGTGCCTGATGAAGTGAAAACGGCGATTGAATTTGTACCAATCACTAAGGTTGAAGAGGTCATCCATGAACTATTTGGTCTTGAATTGCCTCAAAATGAACCAATGCAGGGACCTAGCTTTGATCCATCTCAGATGACGTTCTAACTAATGAAATTTCATTAAATGCTCAAAATATAAGAAAAGGGAGTCCTACTAGGCGTATTTAAAACGCCTGAGTACGGCTCCCTGTTTATTTGAGATGACAATTGAACTAGAAATATGCAAGAGATTATATATGTTCAGTCATGACGCCTAAAATGACGTGATCCACAGTATCCATGGCATGCCTTGACAAATAACCCAGGTTGACGATGGTGTCGTCTGCTGTTGGTCCAATGATGCCATTGCCACTTGGTACGATGATACCACCAATAGCAAGTAGCGCAGACTGCACAGCAGCGGAAGCCGATGTAGCAAGCTTGAGTGCACACCCAACTTTAGCACCATCACAAATCATGCCCGTCGTATTGGCAATCATGTTTTGAACAGCGCCTTCAAGTTGCGTTTTTGAAGCTCCCATGAGCCAAGTCAGCGCCACGGCAGCACCAGTACCAGCTGCAACGCCACAACCACATAATGCTGAGAGCCTACCGATGTTGCTCTTGATGACGCTGTTTACCATATGACTGATAGCAGCAGCCCTAGCGAGCGAATCTTCTGATGTTGGCGTTGTGTTTGCATAGGCTACAATTGGCATAAGGGCAGTGATGCCATTGTTGCCACTGCCATTGCTGCTCATGACGGGTAAAGAGATACCGGACATGCGCGCATCAGAAGCGGCAGCGGTTAAGATCATCGCACGGTTCATAAGGTCATCTGACAATATGCCTTTTTCGGTGTTTTGCTGCAATGTAAGACCGACGGACATGCCACAAGGCTTCGAAAGGCCATAGCGTGCGATTGTTTCATTCATTTCAAAGCCTTCGAGTAAAAAGGCAATCTCATCAAAAGGCAGCTTTTCAATATGCTGAATTAATTCATAGATTGGTAAATCATAAAGTGGATTTTTTAAAGGTTGTGAAAAGGCATTCTCAGAAAAAGCATCCGTGAAATGAACACCTAAATGCGATTCAAGATGCACAAATCGATCATGACACACTTCAATAATTGTCCGTCCATAATTGAAGCCTTGTGATACAACGGCTTCAATGTATATTTTTTTATCTGTATCTGCAATTGTGAGTTTCACAGCTTTTTGGTCTATGAGCTGCATGGCCATACTGATATCGCTGTCATTGACATCCTTAAAAACTTCTAAGCCGTTAAAGCTTTGACCAGAAGTGAACCCTAATGCTGAGGCAAGTACGAGACCAACTTGATCTGTGCCAGGTATTCCAACTGAAAGGCCATTTTTAAAAATATTCGGGCTCACTGAGACGATGATCTTGAGCGAATCAGAGTTTAACTGACCACCACATTGACAGAGTTCTCTGGCCTTGGCAACAGCCAATGCAACTGCGACTGGTTCAGTGCACCCCATCGCAGGTTTTACTTCGGCACGAAGGGCTTCAATAATGCGTTTTTCATATGACATAACAGGCATCCTTTCAAAATAAATGATGATTTATGTTTTATAATTAGTGCAAGACTCGTGCCAAATCGAGAGGTATTCCTATAATATGATCTCAAAAAATTAGAATCCTGTATTTCCAATGATGACGCATGCTTTTAAATGAATAGATCAATTTTGATTGTGCAATGAAACAGTCATTATTTATCAAAATGAGAATAAACAAGCTTTTTCGTCTCATATTGATAATTATCGTCATCAATTCTCATTATGAGACGAATAGGCAAAAAAAGTGACGCTTCCGCGTCAGGTGGTATAGAAACTAATAAGGGATGCCCCCTGGCATAGGGGGTAATGTCATTCTAGCATACATCCTATAATTTTTCAACATATTATGATAAAATGGGTTATATGCATAAATATAGTATTGCTTTAAATGATAGAAAATTATAGAGAGTAGGTAGCCCAATATGGACAAAAAGGAAGTTACACTTAAGTTCACAAACGAATTTGAAGGCGAGTTGATCGCACCAAAATCAGTAACAAAAATCGGTAGTGAAGACGGTACCGTTGCACCTTATGATATGCTTTTAGGTGCACTTGGGTCTTGTCTCTATTCCACTTTTTTAGATGTCATGA
>CAYLNI010000155.1:0-1724 GCA_964384705.1 uncultured Fusibacter sp. | reverse complement strand
GAGGTACCAACAACACTTAAGTGGGTCAATGTCGATGCAAGCGTCTATGGACCAGAAAAAGAAAATGGCGTTAGTGAATCCTTTAGACTTGCAACGGAATATTGCTCGATCTATAAAACGATTTCACATGTAGCTGAAATGTCATATGAGATCCGTATTCTTTAGGGCTTTAAGTGAGCCATGGATGTCAATCATTCGTTTTTTAGTCAATGCATAAGGTAGATACGCGACAAAGGATAACGCCAAGCTGGTGATACTTCCTATCGCGAGTAACATGGAAAGTCCTATGACTGTTGAATCCAGTTGAATGCTCATATTTGCATCGAATTTCAAGAAATCAAGTGCAAAGCCTAGTAAAAATATTGCAACAGACTGAGACAGCTTGTAGCAAAGTGTCAAAGTACCATAAAAAACACCTTCTTGGCGCGTGCCTGTTTTAAGGGCTTGAGCATCAACGGTATCGGCGACCATAGCTTGTGGCAATGTAAACAAACCACCTGTACCGAAACCTGCTAGAATTGCAAATGGAAGTAAGAAAAATACGCGTCCGTCTATCAACTCTCTAAAGACAACACATGCGATAAAGTAGACGCATCCGGTGATAGCAAGGACAATACCAAGCTTGATTGCCTTAGATTTTTCATGTTTGTCAGAATATTTGATCCAAAAGGGTTGACTCACGATGCTTAGGATAAGTTGGGTAGCAACGATGGCTGCAATGCCATTGTTGTTTAAGTGAAACGTATACGTATAGACGTGGAGTCCCAATGTACTGATTAGAGCACTAGCGATATTCGTAAATAAATAGCCTAATACGACTGCTCTGAAATCGCTATTTTTAAATGAATCGCCAATTTCTTTGAAAAAAGTTTTTACATTGATCGAAGGGTTGGTCAATATTCTCGCGTTAAGTCTTGGAATAAGATGTTTTGTGGACATGTATGCTGATAGCATAGAACCTAACATGACGACTGAACCAAATAGTGCCATCATGTGATAGCCGCGAGGATTGAGTTGACCAATCGGATATTCAGGTGTGCTTCTAAAAAATATCAACATGCCAAATGCAGTTGCGAAAAATAAACCAAGTAGGAAAAAAGTCGTTTTCACGGCTTGAATACGCGTACGGTCTGTATAATCTTCACTTATTTCAGCAGCGAGCGCCGTATAGGGTGTGATATAGATCGTTAAAAATGTTTTGATAAATAATACGAAGAGGATCATCAGGAGCCATTTTGTCAAGTTGCTGTAAGTGGCTGGGATGAACCAAAGGCCTAAGTTGACTACGACTGCGCCAATACCGCCTATCAATATATACAAGTGTCTTCTGCCGTATTTTTTAAGTCTTGTCAAATCGGATAAGTAACCCATAATCGGATCTGAAAGGGCATCCCATATGATGCCAATGCTGACGAGTATGCCGATGGAAGCGCCAGACATACCTAAGATCACTGTGGCGTAGAACACGAGATAGGCTGACAATATTTGTGAGATCAAACCAAAGCCAAGGTTTCCAAAACCGAAGCCCCACAGTGTTTTTTTATTTAGCGTTTCCATAAAACTCCTTCAAATTGGCGACGTTTTGTGATATGTTCTCATTATATTTGAATTGTAACATCCTTTCAAGAAATGTGTCGTTAAAATTGGGTTAATATTGAAAATGATCATGCGATTAAACTTATTGATTTTGGCCTTTCAAGGAAGGTTTAAAATAAGCAGGCAAG
>CAYLNI010000154.1:0-7127 GCA_964384705.1 uncultured Fusibacter sp. | reverse complement strand
CATATAATTTTTGTTTTGTTTTTGCATAGTTCACTGCTGTATTTGCCACGCCATCGATCAATGGTGGAAAAGAATCATTGAAAATGCCGACATTTAACTTTTGCATACTTACTCCTCTTTTGCTAAAAGCTGTTTCTACTCAAATATTAACAGATATCAAACATATATAATAGTTAAAATTCAATTAAAACCGTGTAAGGACAATATAATATGGGTATAATGAATTTACAATACTTAATTAAAAGGAGAATGTTATGATATTTAAGAAATTACAGGAAAGAAAAGAAGCTGAAATGCGTAGACAAAAGAAAGAAACAATAAAAAAAGTTGGTGTCGCACTTTTAATAGGAAGCGTCGTTTCATCTGTTGTTACATTGTTTACTGCTCCTAAATCTGGAAAAGAAATGAGACAAGATGTCGTAGATAAAGTTGATGAAGGTGCTGTAATCGTTAAAGAAAGCGCTTCAAAAGTCGCTAAAAAAACGACTGAAGTCGTGGGTGAAGCTATCAATAAGGGACAAGAACTAAAAGAAAAAGTTATCGTAAAAGTCAATGCTACGAAAAATGACATCAAAAAGAATGAAATTGTTAACGATGCCGAAGAACTCGTTGACGATATTAAAGACACAACTGGTGATATTTTTCAAGATATTGAAAATAAATTTGATAAATAGAATTACTTTATCATACCAATTTGTTGAAAAGAACGGTTTACCGTTCTTTTTTTTGCGTAAAAAAGTGCCAAAATGTTTGCACGTCTTGGCACTTACTTTATTATTCTAAAACTCAATTTGTTTAATCTCTGGTGTGCTACACGTTTTTTTGTCGCTACATCCACTGCAACCGCTGCATTTTCCTTTTTTCATGTCTGAAAATGCCTTTCTACCTGCGAAAAACAGAATAGCGGCAAATATAATGCCTACGATGATTGTCGAACCCATAAAATCACATCCATTCTTATAGTCAATTGTCATTCACTGACGCGTTTCTGATCAGCTCGTCTTATTAATACAGTTAACAAGCCAATATAGAAAACAAGTACAAACAACGCCGGAACAAGACCTGATGACGCTTTTCCGTAGAATACAATCGAGCCAATCTGTGAAATAAACATAGCGATGAGGAAGCCAGCACTAAGTTGGAAAGCAAGACCTCTAAACAACCATTTTCTGTCGTTCATTTCACTTCTCATCGCACCGATTGCAGCAAAACAAGGTGGTGTAAATAAGTTAAGTGCGAGAAACGCATACGCTGTGACCGGTGTAAACATTTGTGACAATGTGCCCCCTGGCAATTGTAGTGCATCTTCGCTCGTAACTGCTAAGAGTACTGCAAAGGTAGCAACGACATTTTCCTTGGCGATAAATCCTGTTATAGTTGCAGCTGCAAGTTGCCACCCGACCATGCCAAGTGGAATGAGAATCGGCGATATGATACCACCCATGCCTGCTAAAATACTTGAATTTTGATCGACAGCTGGTTGTAAATTGAAACCATATGCTTGCATAAACCAAACCAAAGTGTTCATGACTAGAATAATTGTCGATGCCTTGATGATAAAACCTTTCGCTTTATCGAGCATCTGCATAAATGCATTTTTTAAACTTGGTACTTTGTATTCAGGAAGCTCCAAGATAAAATTGGTTGCGCTTTCCCATACGAACAATCTTTTTAATAATAACCCACCGATGATGATCATCGCGAAAGCTAAAATATAAGTACTTGGTCCAACCCAACTTGAATTTGGGAAAAAGGCCATTGAGAATAGTGTTATAATTGGCAGTTTTGCGCCACATGGGACAAAGGGTGTCAGGATCGTCGTAATTCTTTTCTCATTTTCATCCTCAATCGTACGCGTTGACATGATGCCTGGAATGGCACATCCTGAACCGACAATCATCGGTATGATAGATTTGCCAGAAAGACCAATTTTCTTAAAGTATCTGTCCATAAGAACAGCCACTCTTGCCATATAACCACTGTCTTCAAGAAGAGATAAACAGAAAAAGAGTACCATGATTAGTGGAAGGAATCCAATAACCGCACCCACACCACCGATGGCACCATCGACGATCAAAGCTTGAAGCAAGGGATTGACTTCGACACTTTCAAAAAAGCTATTTAATGCGTTTGGAATAATTTCACCAAATAAAGTGTCGTTGAAATAACCAGATACATAACCGCCTAACCCCTCAATTGAGAAGGCATATACAGCCCACATGACTAAGAAGAAAATCGGCAGTCCAATATATTTATGTGCGACGATGCGATCTACTTTATCAGATAAGGTGATTTTACTCGTATCATGTTTCTTGACGAGAATTTTTTCAACTAATTCTGAGATAGCGCGTTGGCGTATTTGATCCATCGATTCACTTTCAGATTCGACTAACTCAAGAGGTTGTTGCTTTTTATTCTTTCTGCCTGTTTCAATCGCCGCTTTCATCAAGTTGCTAAGGCCTTCTTCAAAAGTGGCAGTCGTTGTAATAACTGGACAATGTAACAAGTTGCTTAACAGTTCAACATCAATTTCGTTGCCTCTTTTTGAGAGCACATCGAACTTATTCAGAGCGACAATTACCGGAATGTCCAGTTCGATAAGTTGTGTCGTAAAAAACAAACTTCTTTCAAAGTTGGCACCATCTACAATATTGATGATGACATCTGGTGCATCTTCGAGAATAAAATCTCTCGTAATCGCTTCTTCACCTGTATAAGGTGAGATTGAATAGGCACCTGGTAAATCTATGATCGTGACTTGCTCATTTGCATGTCTAAATTTGCGTTTTAACTCGGCTTCTTTTTTTTCTACAGTGACGCCTGCCCAGTTGCCGACGTGTTCTTTCTTCCCTGTTATGGCGTTGAACAACGTGGTTTTCCCCGAGTTCGGATTGCCTGCCAATGCAATTTTCATTTGTAACCCCCTGGAATCTAGTTTTGATTCATCTTATGATTGTTAAAGCTAATGATAATCATTATCATTATTTGGGCATTTTTTATACCGCATAAAGCGGTATAGGTTTTATGTTAGTCTGCAAGAACAATTGCTTTCGCCATAGATTCATCGATTGCAAAGCGACTGTCTCTAATATTAACGACGTAATTACCAGCAAGAATTGAAATCAACGTAATATCTTCGCCTTCACTACATCCTAGACTGAATAAAAATTTCTTGATCTTGTCTTTTCCGTCTACTTTGATAATAGAACGCGTTTGTCCTATTTTAGCTTTTGATAATAACATATCTTCACCTACTTTTCGATAATGGTTTCGGCTCACACTAAAAGAGAATATAACCTCTTATTGATAAAGATTATCATAATCGTTATCAATTGTCAACGTGTAGCCACCAACAAAACATTAACTTTTTGTTAAAAAATAAACCACTATTCGATTATGTCTCATTGCGTTTGATATGTCTCACTAAGGGGTTTGATGCTGTTTTCTCTCAACAGCGCAATGGCGATGTTCACGATCTCTGGACAAAACTGTGACCCTGAATGTCGCATAAGTTCTTCTTCAACATCTTTAACGCACATTGCCTTCTTGTAAGATCTATTTGATGTCATGGCATCAAGTGCATCTGCAACGCCTATGATCCTTGCAAATAGTGGCAAATCAATGAGTTCATGGCCGTGTGGATATCCTTTTAAATCAACGCGCAAGTGATGATACAATATGGCTGATTTAATATTTTCAGACAAATTGATGGCTTCCAATATCCGCATGCCAATAGAAGGATGCAGTTTTACGATTTCAAACTCCTCTGAAGTCAACATGCCTGGTTTTGACAAAATCATATCGCTGATGCCAATTTTTCCGATATCGTGTAGTATACCAGCGATCTCTATGTCCTCAATTTCGTCGCGAGACAAACCGAGGGCTTTTGCGATTTTAACTGAATAAGTCGAAACGCGCAGTGCATGCCCTTGCGTGTACGGGTCCTTTGCTTCCATAGCGGCGACTAGCGTCATGATAATATTGATATAAAAAGCTTTAAGATCCTGATAAAGCTTTGATTTTTCAACAGCAAAGGCGATGTTGTTAGCAAGCGATGAAAATAGCGACGTATAGTCTTCATCGTAAGCAGTATCCCCGCCGATGCTCAACAGGCCTACAGCATCATCATTTGTCTTAAGTGGCAACACCAACAGACTCTTCAATTTGCCTTTCTCAAAAACATCAGTTACACGACTTGGATAATCGATGCTTTCTTCGCTTGAAAAAATCACTGGTTCTCTTTTTAACATGACTTCACTGAGTTTGCCCTCAAAAGCATCTATCGGCTGCGCTTTAATGAGATCTTTATATTTGCCGGAGACTGCCTTTAAATTTAGCAACCCCTCTTCATCTTTGATTCTTATTGTACACAGGGGAACGCCCACTGTTGTGACGATGCTTTTACAAGTCTCATTCAATAATTGGTCCAAATTATTCAGAGATAAATTACTCGTGATTGATGTGCTGATATCGCTAATAAAACTCAGCTGGCGATTTTTCTGTGCAATCTTTCGTTCACTTTGAATACGATCCGTAATATCACGACCAACACCTTGGATCTCGATGAGTTCACCTTCAAAAATCAAATGGTTTGAATTGACTTCAAGCACTTTCCTTGTGTTGCCATCTTTATGAAGCATCCACATCTCTTGTCTGATAAATTCGACGTCGTTCATCCGTGCGACGACGTCCTTACAGAAGCCCGTTTTATATTCGTGCAACGGACACATGAATTCATAGAGTTTTCTACCTACCATCTCTTCCATTTGATAACCAAGTATATCCGTGACTGTGTTATTTATATAAAGGATTTCTCCATGTGGATCTGCTACCCAAACGATATCGCGCATATTTTGAATGAGGCTGGCGTATTTGTTTTCAGCTTGTGTCAATTGGTCTGACATCGCTATTAGTTGCTGGTATGACGCTTCAAGTTCTTCATATATTTGTTGTAAATCATCTATACTCTGAAATTCTTCTTGCATCCTGTCTTTGAGATTACTTAAGTTCATATTCCCTCCAGCGATTCCAATTTATGCAGTTCTCATAGTGTTACTTTATTGTAACTTATCTTTTGATAGGTTGCAATTCTAATGTTTAGAGGTTGTTTCAGATTCCATTTATATTTCATATGGCCACGAGATAATTGCACCATGTTGTTTTAGCCAAAGTCTTTTATTAGCATAGTGGGGATCGATTTTAGACACGAGGTCCCAAAATTGTTTTGAGTGATTCATGTGATACAAGTGACACAGTTCATGAAGAATGACATAGTCGATGACTTCTAGTGGTGCCAAGATCAGTCGCCAATTTAGCAGTATATGGCCTTTGGACGTGCAACTTCCCCATCTTTTACGTTGCGTTTTGATGCTGATTTTAGTTGGCTTTCGATCGAGGATCGTAGTAAAATAAGCCACTCTCTCATGAAAAAGCATCAACGCTTGCTGTCGATACCAGCGCTCAGTGTTTTCCAACATGGATTCAAAAGAGAAATCGCGTTGATTATAATGAATGACATCATCCACCAAGCACATAAACTCATCGCTTTTCTTTTGTACGACATGATACGCAACCTTCAATGATTTACCCATGAACTCTATGTGTGAGTCCTCTTTAAAAGAAGGCTTTTGTTTTTGATGCGCTTGCAATTCAAGTCTTTTTTTTCTGATCCAGTTTTGTTTATCCGTTATGAATGCAACGATGCTCTTTTCTGGGAACTTTAGGGGTGCAAGCACGCGAACAGCGCCACTACGCTCCACAATTAGACTGACCGTTTTGCGTTTGCTACGCGTGATGGTATAGTCAAAATCGAATGATTTGTTTATTTCTTTCATATTTATGTTCTCCATAAGATGATATTATTATTAATTGTTGATATTATGAGGTTTTGAATGTTAGAATGGTGTATATATCTATTATACAGAAATTTTGGGGAATCAAAAGGAGGCATTTATGCGTTTAGTGACAAGGTCCGACTTCGATGGTTTAATTTGTGGTATGCTCCTTAAGGAAGTTGACATTATAGATTCTTGGGTTTTCGTCCATCCTAAAGATCTTCAGGATGGTCTTTTCCATCCAACTGAAAATGATGTATTGGCAAATGTGCCTTATGTACCAGGGTGTGGCATGTGGTTTGACCATCACACTTCTGAAGACGATAGATTGGGTTGGTCACAAAATGTAAAAGGGGAAAGTCGCCTTGCACCCTCAGCAGCACGCATCATCTATGAGTATTATGGTGGTGAATCGAGATTCCCTCGTTATAAGACAATGATCGAAGCTGTTGATAAAGTAGATTCTGGCCAACTATCACGCGAAGAGATATTGAGCCCTACTGGATGGATTCTACTCGGTTTCATTTCAGATCCTAGAACTGGTCTTGGACGATTTAGAGACTTTAGAATTAGTAACTATCAATTAATGGAAGAGCTCATCAACCATTGTAGAAATATGAACATTGAAGACATTTTAGAAGTTGAAGATGTCAAGGAGAGGGTCGAGCTCTACTATGAGCAAGATAGACTCTTTAAAGAAATGGTTGCCAATCACACGACGATAGAAGACAATGTGATTTTGACGGATTTGAGAAATGTAGAAACGATCTACACAGGCAACCGATTTTTAGTGTACAGCCTCTATCCAGAGCAAAATGTTTCTGTCTGGATCGTGGATGGTAAGCTCAAACAAAACGTCTCCATTGCTTGCGGCTATAGTATTTTAAACAGAACTTGTACGGTCGATATCGGCAGCCTCATGTTAAAACATGGTGGAGGCGGTCACAAAATGGTTGGCACCTGTCAAGTACCATACGCTAATGCTGATAATGAGCTTCGAGAAATTGTAGATGCCCTTAAACTCAAGTAAAAATATAGCTGTAAACTAGCAGATATCAATAAGAATAGGAGTTCACTATGTATACGACATTACCCCCTACAGGCATGCGCGACTTTTTACCGCGTGAAAAGGAAGTGCGCGAATTCGTCATGCGAGAGATTCGCGACGAATATAAGAGAAGTGGTTTTACTGAAATTGAAACGTCGTTCATCGAGAATATCGAGAATTTGACAGGTGGCGATGGTGGCGAAAACACCAAACTCATCTTTAAAATCATGATGCGCGGCGATAAA
>CAYLNI010000153.1:0-7145 GCA_964384705.1 uncultured Fusibacter sp. | reverse complement strand
TGATACAAATCGTGAGGACTTCTTTCTCGAGGTTTTCTAGGCATAATCACTCCGTATGATTTAGTTCTATTAAAATATATTGAATTCCATTTATTCCCATTTTATTTATTATACCATTTAATATTTTTCTGTCAATAAGGGGTCGTATAACAAAAAAAGCCCAGGATAAAATCCTGAACTCTTTTGATGAGAAATCATTTGCAGATGAGTCGAAATGCCTGGCACCAATAACTCATCGCTTAATGACCTTCCTGTACACGACTAATACCAGCATAAACAAGCACATCCCCATGAAAGCGCCTGCTGCATCAAGCACAACATCGGTGAGTTGAGAGGTGCGATCCGTCAATCCTTGAATAAACTCATCCAAAACTGCGATGATCGTTGGCAAACCGACTCCTATCAAAGCGGCAATCAACCATTTTTTTGTATAGAACCATCCAAAAATGGATGCAATAATCCCTAAGACAAAGTAAATTGCAAAATGAGCCGTTTTTCGAACTTTTGAATTTGAATCATATCGACCGCCATACAAATCGTCGAAGACAAAAGATTCAATTTTATTGAGAATTTTAGAATCGGATATGTTAAATACTGAGTTTAAACGTTCGTAGACAGTGAGTACCTCTCTTGATTGTTGATTGGATGCATTTGATGGCTGTGATGAAAAGTAAAAGATCAAGCCAATCCAAAAAACAAGGGCCAAACTGCCAACAATGATTATATATTTCGATTTCATATTGCCTCCAAGGATACCGATAAAACTGCCTATTGAGATATACCTTTGATATATACCCTTTCTATAACTATCAAATAATACTTATTTGAGATTTGTCTGATTTTATTACCTGCAATATGAACAACTCTTTCAAAATAACAAAGGCTACCTAATTTAACTTAGATAGCCTAGTATTAATGAGTCAATCTGCCTGGCACCGTTAACTCATGAGTCAATCTGCCTGGCACCAATTACTCATAACTCACATCTTTATCCGCTCAATTCTATAATAAAAAACACCTTGAGGTGTATGGACTTCGACGCGTTCATTTTTCGCTTTAAGTAGCATCGCGCGCCCGACTTTCGATAAATATGACGCCAAAACAACATCCTCTGACGAGGCTTCATCGTTTGGCGACACAATCTTGAAGGCCATGCGTTCTCCTTCAGTCTCATCCATAACTGTAACCACCGATGAGATGGTCACAAACGGCATGTCTTCCGCATCAACCGTCGCATCTCCAAAAACATCCTTGATCGTTTTCAGATACCCATCCACAAAATGTTCGTATTCCTGTTTTTCTTGATAATCAAATCCAAATAGTTTCTCGCCCACTTCTAGCTTATCCTGCTCAACCCACGCCAAATGGCGCTTGAGCAAATCTCCACCAGACATACTCAGCCTCCTCGATTCATATTGTTCAGAAATTAATACATTTAATGGAAGTCCCATAAAAATGTAACAAGGCACCCCGCAGTAGTCTGCGGAATGCCTTAATTCACCATAACACGTATTTGTATATAAGTCAAATTTGCATTATTCAGTCAATTGATAAAAAGCACGTTTAAAAATAAAATTGGGCTGTCTATAATAGACAGCCCAATGGTTACAATACATGCTATATACTAACCTTCATTATTTCTTTTTCAAGAAAACGCCAGCTGCTGTGATCAATCCACCGATACCGTAGAACAATTCTACTGGTAGCTGCCCTGTTTGTGGCAAAGCTGGTGCAAGTGGAATTGCTTCAGTTCCAAGTTCAATCACTTCTTCGAACGTTGATGAATCTAATGGTTCATCGAAATTGACGATAATGGCTGCACCTTCAGGGATAAGCTCTTCAGTTAACTCTTCTATTTCGCCTTCAGTTGTTGGGATCGTAGAAGGTTCTGTCGCTGGTTCTTCTGTAGTCGGAGCCGATGTAGGTGTTGCAGTTGTTGGCTCAGCAGTCGTCGGTTCTGCTGTTGTTGGTGCTGCAGTTGTCGGTTCTGCTGTTGTTGGTGCTGCAGTCGTTGGTTCTGCTGTTGTCGGTGCTGCTGTCGTTGGTTCTGCTGTTGTCGGTGCTGCAGTTGTTGGTTCTGCTGTTGTCGGTGCTGCAGTCGTCGGTTCAGCCGTCGTTGGTGCTGCAGTTGTCGGCTCAGCTGTTGTTGGTGCTGCAGTCGTCGGTTCAGCTGTTGTTGGTGCTGCAGTTGTTGGTTCTGCTGTTGTCGGTGCTGCAGTCGTCGGTTCAGCTGTTGTTGGTGCTGCAGTTGTCGGCTCAGCTGTTGTTGGTGCTGCAGTCGTCGGCTGAACGATTTCAATCCATATCGCATAAAGTGTCACATTTGCACTACCAATATTAAAAGTTGCTCCGTAAGTTGTTCCTTGTCCATCTGCCTGCGTATTCCATCCACCAAATGTGTGTTGATCCTTCACTAAATCACCGACAGGTTTCACTGTAACGAGATCACCTGTTTCATATTGATTGCTATCAGTAGGAGCTGTTCCGCCAGTGTTTCCATTTCCATCGTAATTCACAGTGTAATATGGCGTCCATTGTGCATATAAAATGACATTGCTTGATACAATCGTGACTATTGAACCTGGCGCATAACTTAATCCAGAGCCATTAGATTCTGTGTTCCAACCTGTGAATAAGAAGCTTGGATAACTCAATGCTGATGGTGATCCAACAATCGGTGTATCGCCCGATTCTAAATCGAGTACTTGAGATGGGACTGTTACGTCGCCACCATTTGCATTATATGTTAATGTATATTTCGTAGGTGTTGGCGTATCTGGTAACCACTGTGCATAAAGAGTAACATTTGAGTTGCCCATTGTAAATGTGTCGCCTGCTGTATATGAAGTCCCAAGTCCATCTGCAGCTGTATTCCATCCATTGAACGTAAAGTTAGCTTTTGTAAGATTATTTATGTTTCCAAGAACAGTGACAGTACTTCCAACATTGTAAGTTGTTGTAGGTGCTGGTAAAGTACCCGTTCCTGTATTTGCATCATATGATACTGTGTACGACGGGATGCAGGTGACAGAATAGTTAATGGTACCACCTGGTTCATCTTCTTTACCACCTTCTTTGCCAATGTAACTGATATGTGTTCCGATATAATAATTATATCCATCAATTTCAAAATACATGATTATTGGATCCGCTGCGAGCGCTAAATCCGATACTGTAAAATTGCCACTCCCACCTGTAGATGACATTAATAATTTAGTTGCATCACCTGAATCCAAAGTTACATACTCAAGTATGCCGGCCTGTGGCGTGCCATAATGACCAGAAATATACACATACACAGTTTCTGCTGGAAACTTATCTGTTTTCAAGTGTATGCTCGTGTTTTTGGCTGCATAGCTGCTATAACCGCTACCTAATACCAAAGTCAATACGAGTAATAATGATAGTATTTTCTTAAGTGTCTTTCTCATAAAATTCTCCTTTGCCAAATAGTTTTACTTTGGCAGTCGGACGGTCTTAGTATATCCAAGTTGCTATACTTTAGACTCCTGACTTTGCGTCCTTAGCTTTCACTAAGTTTGCCCCTTCACAACTTTGGTCTCTTGTCTTAACCTTAACTTCGCCAGTTCCCCATTTTCCTTTGAAGCCTAAAACATTTTAAAGCAATGTGAATTTGTGCTGCTTGTGTGTTTGCAACGTTTTTTTCTATGCTTCCTTGTTATGTTATTACTTTGCTACTTTTATCTTTTGTGCTTCGTTCCAATTCCTAATTTCTTCCTTGGTTTCGCTATTTTCACGTACGGCACTTTGGATGAGTTGAAGCATTTCTAGTTCGCTTCTGAAATGGATCTTTTCACCTGTGTCGAGCCACTGAATAACACCTTGCCAACTGTGATTTTCCTGATGATAGATCGATATTAAAAAGTTGCTGCTGGTCGTGTTGTTACTTTTCAATTTGGAGCACCTCCTAAATCGAGACCTGTATACTTCTTAAAATAATTATAGTACAAGGCCGTTACATTGCTCGGACAGATGCGTGACATCCGCGTGACACGACTGGAAAAAAACGTAAAAAGAGCCCAGGAAAAATCCTGAACTCTAATTTTGAAAATCATTTATTGATGAGTCAATCTGCATGGCAACAGCTACTCATGAGTCAATCTGCCTGGCACCAGCGACTCAGCGACTCACTCACCTAAAACCCAAAAAACCAAGGGTTCGTGTAATGAAGCAAAAATAACCCTACAATCACAAATCCGATGATTCTATGCAATTTCGCAAGGTTTTTCTTTTTCTTCTTTTTATAGATAAAGCCGAGAACGCCATTGATTGCAAGTGCGGTCAGGAGCAATGAACCTGTGTGAAGCATGAGTTGTCCACCTAGCTTCAAATAACCGTGGATAAAACCTGAAACGACGAGGGTTATCCCCACATATGGATGGATTTTGCGTCCCATCTTCAAGGCTTTGTTAAGATTTTTGTTCTTGCCTTTTATGATCTTTTTATTTACGTATAAAAGAATTGGAAAAGACACGAGGTATAGTAAGAGCAATACGTTGAACAGAGAATGAATATTCATAGGGACCTCCTTTTAGTCATATAAGCGGCATTGGTTTAGAAAAAAGATAACCTTGATGGACCATACAGCCAAAATCTTTTAATATATCACTTTGTACTTGCGTTTCCACGCCTTCAGCGACGATGTCGATGCCGTAGGTGTCTTTGAGATTGATGATCGTTCGAATCAACATCCCGGTTCGCGAATCTTCGTTAAGTTGATTAATAAACGATCGATCAATTTTCAGCTCGTCAAATCCCAGTCTTGATAAATAGCTCAGTGAACTATAGCCCGTTCCAAAATCATCCAAAGAAATCTTAAAGCCATAGTTTCTTAACTTGAATAATACGCCAGCCACGATGTCCAAGCTTTCAATCAAGCTGTCTTCAGTGATTTCAAGCGTAATGCGTTTAGGGTTTATCCCGCGATTTTTCACCTCGCCTATCACAAACTCAGTAAATTCCTTAGATGCAAGATGTGATGGAGAAATGTTAATAGAAACCGTTATATCAGCATCATATTTTTCAACCAATCTAGGGTATTCATCCAAAACTTTTTGGATGATCATCGTGCCAAATGTCACACTCAAGTTGGCCTTCTCTAGAATTGGGATAAACACATTTGGTGCGACATTGCCAAGAACAGGAGAGCTCCATCTTGCAAGCGCTTCGACACCAACAACTTTTTCAAGATCACAATCCCTTTTTTCTTGATAACTAATCGTGATTTCATCTTCAGCGATGGCGTATGGCAATAGATTTTTGATGGTTTCATCGGTTCTGAACTGTTCCTCTAAAAGAGAATCATAGCTCATGACCTTATGTGTTTTGTGCGTTTTAGCCTGTTCAAGTGCCATGGATACTTTTTGAAGCAATTCTATAATGTCTTCATAGCTTGAGTCGATCAGCACGTACCCTGCGTTTAGATTGAGATTGGCAGGAAATGCTTTATCATCCGAGTTTTTGTTGACCTCATCTGTAAATGAGGCAATCCGCTGCATCAACGTCGCGTTATCTATTGATCTGCAATACCAAACGAGTTCATTGCCGCCGGTCTTTGCCACGATCTCATCTGAATGAGAAGCTTCAGACAATGCATACGCAATATGCTTAATGACGTTATCTCCAACATCACTGCCATAGATAGAGTTGATGAGATTTAAGCCCCTGATATTAAACAGCACAAGCCAACCAGTCTTTGGTTTTAACGCATCCATCTGTTCAATAAACATGTTCTTATTCGGTAGACCGGTCAACTGGTCGTGATATGCCAATCTGTAAATCTGATTCCGATTTTTTTCAGTCTCAGTGATGCTTTTGAGCAAGTAAGATTTGATGGCGTTGATGACGATGAGTAAAATCGTACAATAAGTCGCATATAAAATCAGATGAATGGTCCATTCCATTGGACTGTTCATGAGAAAGCTGAGTTCGCCAGAATAAGTATGAAGGTCAAAGTACATCAATGCAGGTATGAGGGCATGAATTAATAGAGTTGTTATGGCAAACAAAATGCCTTCCATTCTTGGCATAAATCCAACCATCACAAGCGTGCTCATGCTCAGCAAAATAACCGCCGTACCTGTAAATCCACTGTTGAACAATGAAAGTGTCCCCAAGAACAATGTAAATAGTGCAATGGCAAACACTTTTACCTTTACATTGATTTTCTTTCTAAACAAAAAGACACTTAGCATAATGATCCCCAGTGCTGAATCGTAGTTGACAAACGGGTCATTTGGTTTATTGATATAGATGATATAAGCGCTCAAAAATGAGATTGCTGCCGCAATTGGTATGATTATATGAAGGCTCTTTTCAATTTTTTCCAGTATCAGAAGGTCAATTTTTTTGCGATCCATAATGCCTCCAATTGCCATTGTAAACGGGTTATGATCGAGTATTGATAATATACCCCGTATAAAAACTTAAAACCATTAAATGAGTTGGTGAGTTATTGGTGCCAGGCAGATCGACTCATGAGTTGGTGGTGCCAGGCATTTCGACTCATAATCACACACATAAAAGGATCCAGGAAGCTCCTGGACCCTAACTTGAAAACTTTAACCATTCACACTTTTGCTATTTTTTCTTTCTAATTGCAAATCCCATTAAGCTAATGACTGAACCGATACCATAGTAGAGTTCCATTGGCAATTGGCCAGTTTGTGGTAATGCATCTGCTAAAGGTACTTCTTCGTCAAGTACTAATTCTTCTTCTACTTCTTCTTCAGGAATCACTTCTGGTAAGATTTCATCAAAGTTGACGATTGCTGCGCCAAGTGGTGTATCTTCTTCTGTGATTACTTCAGTTGGAGCTTCAGTTGGTGCTTCAGTTGTTGGAATAGTTGGAATTTCAAAAGGAGGTTCTTCTTCAGTTGTTGCGATAGTTGGTGTTTCAGTTGTTGGTTCTTCAGTTGTAGGTGCTGTTGTAGGTTCAGTTGTTGGTTCAGTTGTTGGTTCAGTTGTTGGTTCGGTTGTTGGTTCTGTTGTTGGTTCGGTTGTTGGTTCTGTTGTTGGTTCGGTTGTTGGTTCTGTTGTTGGTTCTGTTGTTGGTTCTGTTGTTGGCTCAGTTGTTGGTTCTGTTGTTGGTTCTGTTGTTGGTTCTGTTGTTGGTTCTGTTGTTG
>CAYLNI010000152.1:0-7148 GCA_964384705.1 uncultured Fusibacter sp. | reverse complement strand
AATCCATAAAAATCCTCCATCTAAAATGTCATTTTATGCTAAATCAAGTTTTTTATACCTTTTTTTTATAATAAATAAACATATATTTGTGAAGACATCACTATTTTTAATAAAAAGTTCATTTTTAATTTAAAAAAACCAGTTATATGCTAACTGGTTTAAATAATAGGTTTTAAATGCGCTTCTCAAAGTCATCTACATTTTTCTAAATACACCTTTTACTTTTCCTAAAATCTGGACATCATCGACGTAAATAGGTGACATAGACGCATTTTCAGGCTGTAGCCTTACTCTTGATTTTTCTTTGTAGAACGTCTTAACGGTTGCACTGTCATCAATCATAGCAACGACGATGTCGCCACTATTTGCATCGTCCTGTTTCTTCACGAGAACCAAATCTCTATTAAAAATGCCAGCTTCAATCATACTATCGCCTTTAACTTTTAGCATGAAATAAACGCCTTCATCAACAAAATCAGAAGGAATAGGGAATGTTTCTTCTATACTTTCTACAGCCAAAATAGGTTGTCCAGCTGTTATTTCACCAACGATTGGTACAAAACGCGTATCTCTTGCTAAAGAAATGACATTATCTAAAGGTGCATTTTCCATATCATATATCTCAATCGCTCTTGGTTTTGTTGGATCTCTACGAATCATACCCAATTCTTCGAGTCTCGTGAGGTGTGTGTGTACAGTGGAGGTTGATTTAAGGCCAACTGCTTGGCAAATTTCTCTTACTGATGGTGGATAGCCCTTTTTAGAAACTTCATCCTTTAAAAAATCTAATATCATCTGCTGTTTTTTTGAGATCGAAGCGCCCATATTTACCCCCTGAAAATCGTTTATTTATAAAAATGCTTAATTTTCCTGTATTATAGTATTCAAATTTCTTAAAGTGATTATAACATAACCTAAAAAAAAAATCAAACATTAGTTCTGTTTTTCCTCTTTACAAAGAACGCACGTTCGGTTATAATGAATTTAATAGAACGTACGTTTGCAGTTGATTTTAACGAAAGGGAGCTGAACAGTATGAATCAAACTAAAAACCTTATGACATCAGAGCTTAAAAGACACCCAGGCGCGAAGAGAAGAAAGAGACTTTATATCGTTAACCGAGCACGCTTTGTCATCATGACCCTTATTACTTTGATCATCATCAGCACTTTTATTTCATATATTTCAGGGATGTTCATGTCTGAAGCAACGACGAATCACGCAACTGTCATCGTTGAGATAGTCGACGGCGATACACTTTGGGATATCGCATCAAAATACAATTTCTATGAAGAAGACATTAGGGAAGTGATCTACCGCATCAAGATGAAAAACAATCTCGAGAGCAGCTCGCTTCAAGTGGGTCAATCACTTGTGATTCCAATGTCTAATCATTAATTATCTAATCATTAAGTGTCTAACTATTAAATATCATACTCATTCTTTATCTTTATTATTCTTATTATATTCATCCAACAATTCATAGTTGTTGATTAAATCGCGTTTTGCATTTTTCTTATGTGCCGCATAGAGTTGTGTCGTTGTTACATTCTCATGGTCAAGCAAGTTCTGTACATCATAAATCGAAAAACCATATTGTATCAATGAAGAGGCTGCCGTTGCACGTAATTTGTGTGGACTGTAGCCTTTGTTTCTAGGAGCTTGCATTGCTATTGACGTATATTTTTTCACGAGATCTCTGATCGCTCTAATCGTGATACGTGTTCCTTGAAGAGAAATAAAGAGCGGATCATCATCATCTGTAGACTCAGGACGTTCCAATTTGATGTATTCATTCAAAACTGTCAAAGCAGAGTGATTCAGTGGCATGGTAGCTTCTTTACCACGTTTTCTATAGATCTTAAATTCGCCACGGGCATAGTTGAAAGAGCTTAAGTTCAACTGCTGGATTTCACTGACACGCAGCCCATATGTCGTAAAAAGTACCAACATTGCTTTGTCTCTACGTTTTGTTTTTTCCCAGTATTGCTTTTCCTTATCCGTTAAACCCTCACCAGTATCCACAGCATGTAGCATAAGAGCCACTTCTTCAATTTCCAGGCGTTTGATAGCATCTGGTTGTGGTTTGGGAAGTTTAATCGGATTAAAACCTTCTGTGATGTTTTTTTCCATCAATTCATCTCTATAAAAGAACTTAAACATGACGCTCAAGGAAGATTTTTTGCGTGCTAGGGACTTGTTGTGATTTTCCATTATATAGTCAGCATTCTCAGTTTCCACAATATAACGGGTACAATAATCGCCGATAAACAAATTGATATCTTTAGCAGTCAGCTTCATAAAATCGTCTTCAGCGATATCTGCAGGCGATTCAGCAGCGCTGATATGTCGTTCGTTGACCAAATAGTTGCAGAAGAATAACAGATCGCTTAGATAAGCGACACGTGAGCTGAGAGCCACAGCATTTTTTAAATAAAGAAAATAGTCAAACATAAAAGATGGTAGTTGCATTTCGATCTGTTGACATTTTTTAATCATATCATTTTGTTTGATAACGATGTTATCAGGCGTATCTGATTTGTTATGGATTTTAAGTTTCTTTGAAGAGACACCTGTAAGGTTGGGTTTCACAGTAGAATCGGTGGGGGGGATCATTTTTTTACGGCCCATGGTTGACTCCTTTTTTCGTTCGTTTCAACTATTCCCTAAATATACATTTGAGGAATAGTTATATTTAATTATATCATATCTTTTAATGCTTGACTACAGCTTATTTGAACGATTTTAATCCTTTCTTATAGCCCTGATTCAAGTCTCGTTTACATTTTCACTTCTAGTATCATTTTACATTGTGTTAATGTTAAACGCATATTCAACATGAAATAAAAAAAACAGAACTTTTCAGTTCTGCTTATTTCATACGATCGATTCAGTTCTTATAAATGATAAATCCATCAACATCAATAAACTGATCAAATGCTCTAATTAATGTGACGCTGTACAATCGACTGGAAATTTATTATCTAGTGATTTAGTCATTAAAGATATTCCGAATTGGCTTTAATGCTTTGAGTAAAAACATACCTAGAATATATACGGCTACAAACTGGCCAACGAACACTGAACCCATCAAAGCCAATAGACCATCGCCGATGCCATATGCATATTTGAGCATAATGCCAACCACGACACTGTTGATCACAATTGGCGGTATTGGAACCAACCATTCATTCTTTCTCAATTTGTATGAGAAATAAGCTGCAACCAATGTTGCCAAGCTAACAAAAATGATATCCCAGATAACAGCGCCACCTAAAATATTGGCAATCAAACAACCAACAAAAAGTCCTGGAATTGCGGCACTTGTAAAAAATGGTAAAATCGTTAGTGCTTCGGCAACTCTGAATTGGATTGGTCCGAAGCTACTAAAGCTAAATACCATCACCAAGACGACATAAAGTGCAGCGATTAAACCTGCCTTCACGAGATACTTTACATTCTTATTCATTTTTCCTCCCTAGTTTTGTTTTATGACAGGATGGTTACGAACTGTCATTTTAAGATATATCCCCATAAAAATACCCCCTGACAATAAATGCTTTGATCGCTATGCGCAAAGGGGCAAATTTATGATGACTCACAAGGTTTAACCCCTTGTTTTTTATAGTGGGACCAAGGAAACACTTTTTAAGACTTGTTCAGTATAACATACTGTCTCAAAAAGTAAATTAAAAAACGACATTTTGTAATTAACTTACAAATGTATTTATTTAATGTATTTATATTGAACCGTATCGTTTCAAAACCAATAACGCGTCCAACGTCAAAATACCAGACCATTCACGCTTCGCAATCTCCCATTCAGCCTCATAGGAACCCCACGCCCAACTTGGCGCAAATACGCCTTCTTCATTTAATTTATTCACAATAAAGTTAACATTATGAACTAATAGTTCTTCAGGTATTTCGAATATATCATGATCCGTTAAAGTGATGAATTTTAATGGATATGGCACATAACCTTCCCATTGTCTGATGTCCGTGTTCACCAATTTATTAAATCCTTCAATAATTTTATCTTTTATTATGATCTGTTCGATGTCTGACAACCGATTGAACAGTCTGATAATACAGTAAAGTTCATGTTCTTCAAATGCCTTCATTGACAGAATGTAATCAATATACGTTTTTCTCAGCGCTTCTAAATCAAGAGTCTTAACAAAAGGTTCGAACTCAATTAAATAACCTAATAGTTCTGCACTTGGATTGCCATGAATGCCATCTCTCGGTTTTTCAAAATGCCACCATGGTGCATGAGGATACAAATTCACCATCTTAGGGGTACTCTCCCACCCCTTTATAGAATCATCATAAGTGCTTTCCAGATAACATATAGCTTTCTCAATCTGCTCAAAAGCACCAACAGTATCTTTAAATTGGCTTAATCGATTAAGAGCGACTGATGTTGCCATAGGTGAAGAACTCGGTAGTCTAAAATCCGGTTCTATACCATTTCCGTACCCCCCATCTTTATTCTGATACATTTGATAGGCTTTAACGATTTTTTCGGGGCAAGGAGATATAAAATAATGTCCAAAAACTAGCTTTTCTAAGTAACGAGCGTTATTTAAAATATAGCGTGATGAAATGTCAAAAGCTGATTGGCTCAAGTTTTTCATAAATACCTCCGCGATTAGTTATATTGATATTATAACCAATATTAATCGCTTCAAGCAAATTAATTAAACTTTTTACTATCAGCTTTCTTCATCATCATTTGATTAAACTTTTAATGAAACCTCTTTACCGAGACTTTGTGCATGCTTCGCGCGGATTGGATCCACTTCGGATTTTATGAAGGAAACCACTTGTTCTGGGCTACGGCCAACATAATCTTTTGCATCGAGTAACTTATCCATATCCGACTGACTTAAATTAAAGATTGGATCTCCTTGAATTCGTGATAATAAATCATTGTCTAACCCATCCATTTTGACGCGTTTTCCCGCCTCCATAGAATGTACTCTTATGGCTTCGTGAAGCGCTTGGCGATCGCCACCCTTTTTCACGGCTTCCATAATGATGTTTTCAGTAGCCATGAATGGCAGTTCCGCTTGAACATGCTTAGCAATGACTTTCTCGTAAACAACCATGCCTGAAGCAACGTTGTTTGCGATGTCTAAACACGCATCAAGCGCTAAAAACGCTTCCGATACAGCCAGCCTTTTGTTGGCACTATCGTCTAAAGTTCTTTCAAACCATTGTGTTGACGCAACGAGCTGCGGGCTTAAGTTTAATGACATGATATATTTACTGAGTGAAGAAATACGTTCACTTCTCATTGGATTTCTTTTGTATGCCATTGCTGATGAACCGATTTGTTTCGATTCAAATGGTTCTTCGATCTCTTTTAACGACTGTAGCATACGTAGATCATTTGTCATTTTATGAAGAGATATCGCTATGCCATTGATTACACCAACTATCTTTGCATCAATTTTACGCGTATAAGTCTGGCCTGTTACAGCGAGTGATTTTTTGAAGCCCATACGCGTTGCAATCATCTGATCTAACTGTTCACATTTTTCATGATCACCTTCGAATAAATTGAGGAATGAAGCTTGTGTTCCAGTCGTACCTTTTACGCCACGCATTTGAAGCTGAGATAAGATCACTTCAATATCTTCATAGTCCATGACCAAATCCATCATCCAAAGGGTCGTTCTTTTTCCGACTGTTGTTAGCTGTGCTGGTTGAAAATGCGTATAACCTAAAGTTGGGATATCTTTAGTATCCAAAGCAAATTTGGCAAGTTTGTCGATCAATATCGCCATCTTTTCTCTGATGAGTTCAAGTCCTTCGCGCATGACGATTAAATCTGTGTTATCGCCAACGTAAGCACTTGTTGCACCTAAATGGATGATTGGCATAGCTGTTGGACACTGCTCACCAAAAGCGTGTACATGCGCCATGACATCATGTCTGACTTCTTTCTCTATCTGAGCAGCACGTATGAAATCGATATCGTAAATATGTGCTTTCATTTCATTGATTTGTTCATCTGTGATATTTAGACCCAGTTCTTTTTCACATTCTGCAAGGACAATCCATAATTTTCTCCAATTTGAAAATTTGTTGATTGGTGAAAAGATACGTAGCATTTCTTCGCTAGAATAACGCTCTATTAATGGATTTTGATAGAATTCGTGCATTTTTTCCTCCTAAATACGAACATTTAATATATTTTTAAACTTAATATACACTTTCCGTTTTATTATAAACCATAATATCCATGATTACAAACAAAAAGAGCCTCTCGGCCCTTTATATTAATGAAATAAATCATCTTGGTTGAACGATCAATTTAATAGCGGTTCTTTCTTCCCCATCAATGGTAATGTCTGAAAAGGCAGGAATGCATATTAAGTCAATACCAGATGGAGATACAAAACCTCTCGCTATAGCAATCGCTTTAATCGATTGATTTATTGCGCCAGCTCCAACTGCTTGAATTTCTGCACTGCCATGTTCGCGAATAACACCCGCCAAAGCACCTGCAACAGAGTTTGGATTTGATTTTGATGATACTTTTAGAACTTCCATCTTTAGTCCCTCCATTAATTTTGATTATGCTTTTGAATGATTAATTTAATTGCTGTACGTTCTTCACCGTTTATGTCCACAGTAGTAAAGGCCGGAATAAATACCAAGTCTATACCACCAGGTGCAACGAAGCCTCTTGCTATGGCAATTGCCTTAACCGCTTGGTTGATCGCGCCAGCGCCAACTGCTTGTATTTCAGCGTGTCCATGTTCTCTTATAATTCCTGCTAAAGCACCTGCTACAGAATTTGGATTCGAACTTGTTGCTACTTTCAATACTTCCATCCCTACTACCTCCTTACTGCGATTGTTTCAAGAATAATATGAGAGTATATACCCTTCAATTATTGGAATAAACACGTTAAAAATTGCACAAAAAATTAAAAGAAGAATTCATAAATGAATTCTTCTAATTTCCGTAATAACTCTATGGATTTATTTTGCGAAATCAGTTACCCTAGACTCTCTAATCACATTGACTTTGATTTGTCCTGGATAATCTAAATCAGCTTCAATCTTCTTGCTAATCTCTCTAGCTAATAAGAACATGTCATCGTCATTAACCTTATCGGGAATAACAACAAC
>CAYLNI010000151.1:0-7163 GCA_964384705.1 uncultured Fusibacter sp. | reverse complement strand
TGCGAAGGCATATATATCGTCGCACCATATCCTGATAAAGTCACATTGCTTTTTTGGGTTTTTTAGTTACTGATTTTATATGGCGTTGATGATGCCGGAAATACGACTGTGCCATTTTTAGCACTTGCTGCATCGATGGCACTTTGGATAGCTGAGCGATCATCCGTTACACCATCGCCTTTCGCCCCATAATCTTTTACATTGAACTCTGGTGATGTTACACTAAAAACCGTGAAATTATTTGAAAGAATCACTAAGATCACCAAAATTGTTGTCATGAATTTGCGCATAAAAATACTCTCCTTTCGGTAACTGGCTACCATTTTACAGGCCCTATAGTTTTGCGACACTACCCTTTCGAATAGCTTTGCTTTTATCGCTGAAAAGCGAAATCATATCTCAGTGTTGACTTGTAACCATTATAACAGGTGGTTGATGCTACATATAGCATTTAAGAGCCTCAATTCAAAGGACCAAGGTCACTTTGTAAAGTGTTTACATTTATAAATACAACTATTTTTCCTCGTTATTGAATACAAGTGAAAATGACCTGCCAAATAATTGCTTATTTAGCAGGTCTCAAGCCTGTGATCAATAGGTTCGTTTTACTTACGAGTAGGTTTTGTAGGCCTTGGTTTTTTAATTATAACGTCTTTGACAGGTTCTGTTGTTGATTCTGTAGTCGGCGCAATAGTTGTCGGTTCTGTTGTTGGCTCAGTTGTCAATTCTGTTGTCGTCTGTGTTGGTGGTTCAGTTGTTGCCTCTGTCGTTGCCTCTGTCGTTGCTTCTGTTGTTGCCTCTGTTGTTGCCTCTGTCGTTGGAGGAGGAACTGGTACAGCAGTACCGGTTACTTTATAGCCTGTTGAGTAGCTGCTTGATAGTGCTAGGTTAACTGCTTCCATACTATCTACGGCGCTACTACTATTTGTAAATGGAACACTTCCTATATTCGTCGCGTTAAAATTTGATGCAGTAATTCCAGAAACGCCACCGATTAATGCAAATACGCTACCAGCCAAACTTGATCCGTCAATCGATACGTTGTCAAGTTGCGAATTCGTGAAATTGTTTAAGCTAAAGCCACCCTTTTCTTCTTTTGAAGAAGATGCATTTGTGATGGATACGCCATTCATTGCGATCTGGCTAGCACTATTAACTTTAAAGCCTAAGCCACTGTTTTTAATGCTCAAATTATTAAACGAGATATTGCTTGTATTAGAGTAGAGATATACAGCTGCTCTTGTGTTGTCAATGCTACAGTTTTCAAATACGATATCTCTAGGTGCCGCTAATTCAGGTTTACTATTGTAAATGTGAATACCACCACCAGGTGTATTGTTGAATTGTACATTGTTGAAGTATAAATTACTGACACCACCTCTAAAATATGATGCGTGTAAGAATTTAGTACCACCACCGGATGCATCAAGTATACTGTCCGACATTGAAAAATTATTGGTTGATGACATGTAAAGTGGATTTCTAGTGTTATACACTTTGAGGTTATTTACATTTACGCTTTCATTTTTTGAACCAGTGTCAGCGCCTTGAAGTTTTAAGCCCATGTACAAGTTTTCCATGTAGACGTCTTGAACAGTCAATCCATTAACGCCTGAAATACTGATACCTTCAACGTAGCTGGTCATACTGCCTTCATATTCGCCAGAACCTACTCTGTCATTTTTCGAAGCTAACTTAATACCTTTGATTGTGACGTTAGAAAGATAAGTACTTGGTTTCCCGTATAACATTATTGATACGACTGAAGTTGATGGCATAAAAACAGTTGCACCATAACCTGAAATGTTCGTGTTGCTTTTTAGTGTCAAGTAATTGCTTATTTTGTAGCTCGATGTTGACGCTGGAAACAAAACGATGCCATTTTGAGCACTTGCAGCATCTATTGCTTTTTGGATTGCTAGACGATCATCTGTTACGCCATCACCCTTTGCGCCATAGTCTTTTACATTGAAAGACTGTTGCGTTGGTGTTGTTGCACTATATACTGAAAAGCTAGTTGTGAACACCAACATTACGATTAAGATACTAATTGAAATTTTACGCATAAAAAATACTCTCCTTCGGTAACTGGCTGCCATTTTAAAGGCCCTATAGTTTTGCGTCACTATCCTTTCGGGTAGTTTTGCTCTTATCGCTGAAAGCGAATTTTACTTCACAATGTAACATACGACTTATATTGTCATGAGTATACAGCACTGTGATTGTAATTCATAGTACCCACAGTCACTAATCAAGAGGACTTTTGGCACAAAAAAACTTTTCATCATCGTTGGCTTATGTTGAAAAGTTTTTTATATCATAGCATTGATGAAATATTATGTCTACCACTCAACTGTAAAAAATCACTCTTGTCCAGTATGCATTTCCTCACGAAGTCCGAGAGAATTCATCATATAGGCCACTTCTGCCATGTTTTGCTCATCCTTTGAAAAATAAAATAATTTTTCTTTTATAGGCATCTCTCTGCTAAAAATGGCACGAATAATTCTATGCCCCCATGCTATTGGCAAGAACCATTTCGTTTTAATTGCATAATGATAACGATCCGTTAATAGCGCTTTTCCTGGAAAAATTGATACCAAAAGAATCATCAGTTTATTGCCACCTTTCACTGCGTTTTGAAAGCGTTCAAATTGTCTTTCTATATTAATTTTTTCAGAGCCTCTGCCAAAGACACCCATTTCAGCGATATAATCCGCAAGGATTTGAACAATCGATAATTCCCTTGGAAATAACCATGCTTCTGAATCTATAGGCATATTAAGTTCGTAGTGACAAATCGTCGCAACAGCTCGATAGAATGCGCCGTAGCCAATTTCATTAAAAAAAACCAACTGCTTTTCAAGATCTATGTGATGTGCCAATGCAAAATACTTAAAATCGAGTAAATGTCTTAAACCAAATCCCATCCCTTTTAGGTGCTTCATCATGTGTAGTGTGATATAACGAAAGTGCATTTCTGGCTCTGGAACGTTTAGTGTACCGAAGTCATAATCGTATCTGATGCTTGATTGCCATAAGGCATCAGTAAAATGTGCCGCATAACACTCTTGATCTTTCCGTAGTATCGCATGGTGCAGCTCAATCATCAATTGATCTTCTTTATAAAGCGTCACATCTTTAAATGTGACCGTTTTCTCATCGGCTATGTAACCAATTGTTCCCAATGCATCGATAGCCCTTTCAAAATCATGCGGTTTCACTAAAATATCATGGTCGCCCATGATGCGCGCAGAAGGTTCAGGATAGGTTTCAGAAATGCATATGCCCTTTAATATGAGATAATCAATAGATCGCTCCTCGAGTGCTTTTGTGATGTCACAAAGTTCTGCGAGTTTATTTTTGTAATCCAATTTATACATTAAGAGATTTGCTTTGTAGGCGATCAAATTTTCCCGTTTCAAAGCATCATCTTTCCCATAAAAATACAGGGATAAATTATGTTTATCAAAAAAAGCATAATCTACTTCAGAAAACTCATATGTAGCATTTTCATCTGACAACATGTCGTAATACTTTTTATGGTCCATATTTGCCCTCACATAATATTCAAGGAAATCGCTTATTTCCATTTGAATTTCCATATCAATCTCGAGTAAATAAATCTCTCGTATAGACTTTATCGGATACGTCAATTATTTCCTCTGACAATCTATTGGCAACAATCACATCGGACATTTTTTTGAATGTCTCTAAATCATTGATGACCTTAGATCTGTAAAACTCCTCTGAATCATACGTCGGTTCGTAGACGATGACTTCTATGCCCTTTGCTTTAATGCGCTTCATAATGCCTTGGATCGCTGAGTAACGGAAGTTATCTGAATCCATTTTCATGGTCAGCCTAAAGATGCCAACAATTTTCGGATTTTTTTTGATGATCATATCCGATATATGGTCTTTCCTCGTTCGATTGGCATCCACGATCGCAGACATGATGTTTTGTGGCACATCTGCATAGTTCGCCAGAAGCTGCTTCGTGTCTTTTGGCAAGCAATAGCCACCATAGCCAAAGGATGGGTTGTTATAATACTTGCCAATCCTTGGATCAAGACTGACACCCTCAATGATATGTTTCGTACTCAGGCCTCTGATCTCAGCATAAGAATCGAGTTCATTGAAGAATGCAACACGTAATGCAAGGTAAGTGTTTGCAAATAGTTTAATGGCTTCCGCTTCTGTCGAATGCGTTAAAAGGACTTCAATGTCTTTTTTTATTGCACCTTGCTTCAACAATTCAGCAAATGCCTCTGCACGTTCTGACATTTCACCCACGACGATCCTTGATGGATACAAGTTGTCATAGAGCGCCTTGCCTTCTCTTAAAAACTCAGGTGAAAAAATAATGTTATCCGTATCAAACATCTGTCTCACTTTTTCAGTATATCCAACAGGTACAGTAGATTTGATAACCATAACTGCCTCGGGGTTGATAGAAAGGACATTGGCGATCACTGCCTCCACTGTACGGGTATTGAAATAATTCTTATCTGGATCGTAATTGGTAGGCGTAGCAATGATGACATAGTCAGCATCCTTGAATGCTTCGTAGTTATCAGTGGTTGCAATCAGATTGAGCGTCTTTTCTTTCAAGTAGCATTCAATCTCCATATCGATGATAGGTGATTTCTTAGCATTGACCATATCAACTTTTTCCTTGATGATATCCATGGCGATGACTTCATTGTGCTGTGCCAGTAATATAGCATTTGCTAGGCCAACATATCCAATACCTGCAACGGTTATTTTCATCATTTTTCTCCCTTTAAGACTTAACCTTGTAATAGTTTTTGTACCACGCCACAAATTTCGTTAAACCTTCTTCTATCGATGTAACAGGTCGGAACGCGATATCCGATTCAAGATCGCTTATATCTGCGTACGTTTTTAAAACATCACCCGCTTGCATCTCCATATACACTTTTACAGCTTCCTTGTTAAGCAATGTTTCAAGCGTGCTTATAAATTCCTTTAAATGAACAGGACTATTGTTGCCAATATTATAGATCTTGTAAGGTGCAAAGCTTGTACTAAGAGGATCTTTACTTTCATCCCACTTTTCCACAGAAACAGGCGTTTTTTCGATGAGTCTGAATATGCCTTCAACGATGTCATCGATATAAGTGAAGTCCCGCTCCATCATGCCGTGATTAAACACTTTAATTGGATGCCCCTCAAGGATGTCTTTTGTAAATGAGAAATACGCCATATCAGGTCTACCCCATGGTCCATAAACTGTGAAAAAACGAAGTCCAGTCGTTGGAATTTGATAAAGATGACTGTAAGCATGTGCCATGAGCTCATTAGACTTTTTGGTCGCAGCATATAGACTTACGGGATGATCGACATTGTGATTGGTTGAAAATGGTGAGATTTGATTGCCACCATACACAGAACTTGAAGAGGCATAAATCAAATGTTTAACTGGATAGTTTCTGCATGCCTCCAAAACATTCATAAATCCAACTAGGTTTGAGTCTACATACGCATACGGGTTCGTAATACTGTACCTTACGCCAGCCTGCGCCGCTAGATTTATAACGACATCCGGTCTATGAAGGTCAAATATGAGATCCAAATCTTCTTTATCTTTTAGGTCAACTTTATGAAATATGAATTTTTGATGCTGAAACAATAAAGCCAATCGATCTTCTTTTAATGACACATCGTAGTAATCGTTTAGATTGTCTATACCAATTACAATATCGCCATGTTTTAGAAGGTATTGTGACAAGTGAAATCCTATAAACCCACAAGCTCCCGTGACTAAAATTTTCATAAGCTCTTGACCCCTTTTCAGTATTTTAATGCGACATTAAATCAACAAGGCATAAAACTTTTCATAGTAGTTTTTGTAGTTTCCTGATGCAATATTGCTTAACCACTTCTCATTTTCTACATACCAGTTGATCGTTGAGGCTATGCCATGTTCAAATGTATAAGTAGGCTGCCACCCTAGTTGCGTCGCAATTTTGGTGTTGTCTATTGCGTAGCGTCTATCATGACCAGGACGATCTTTTACGTACTTGATCAGTGAATCCTCTTTTCCTAATGACTTGACGATCAACTTGACGATTTCGATATTCGCGCGTTCATTGTTGCCACCAATATTGTAAATCTCGCCACTTTTTCCATCATGGAGCACTTTATCAATCGCGTCGCAGTGGTCAAAGACGTGGAGCCAATCTCTGATCTGCATGCCATCACCATATACAGGTAATTCTTTCTCATTCATGCAATTATTAATGATGAGAGGAATCAGTTTTTCTGGGAATTGATAAGGGCCATAGTTGTTACTGCACCTTGTAATGTTTACAGGCAGACCATAAGTTTCACTGTATGCTCGTACTAGCAAATCTGCGCTTGCTTTTGTCGCAGAATAAGGGCTATTCGGCATAAGTGGCATGGTCTCAACAAACAAACCCGTTTTTCCCAAAGCACCATAAACCTCATCTGTGGACACTTGAAGATATTTAACACCCTCTTTGTAGGCTTTGCAAAATTTATCCGCTTTATTGATCTTCCAATGCTTTTTAGCGGCTTCCAAAAGGACATGTGTACCGTTGATGTTTGTGGTCAGAAATACTTCTGACTCCTCAATGCTACGATCCACATGGGATTCTGCTGCAAAGTTGACCACTGCGTCGATGTCATAGGTTTCAAAGACCTCTTCTACAGCGGAACGATCTCTGATGTCCGCTTTAACGAACGTATAATTTTCGTTTGCATCGATATCTGTCAAATTTTCTAAATTGCCCGCATAGGTCAACAAGTCAAAATTTACAATTTTATAGTCAGGATATCTTTTTAACATCAACTTCACAAAATTGCTGCCTATGAATCCTGCACCACCGGTTACGAGAATGTTTCGCACGTTATACCCCCATATTTGTTCAATCTTCAAGTAAAAGACTCAAAATGTACTGGCCGTAATCGGTCATTTTAAGACTATTGCCTATTGAAAAAAGCTGTTCATTGTCTATAAAACCTCTTCGCCATGCGACTTCTTCTATGCAGGCGATATAAAAGCCTTGTCTTGATTGTAAAGCCTCTACGTACTCTGCCGCCTTCAACATGCCTTCAGGTGTTCCTGTGTCAAGCCAAGCCATCCCTCTTCTGAGCAGTACAACACTTAAATTGCC
>CAYLNI010000150.1:0-7183 GCA_964384705.1 uncultured Fusibacter sp. | reverse complement strand
AGAATTTCATACATATCATCCACAGAGATGGTTCGCGTCGATCCACGGCCCATGACATTGACGGACAAAAGATCGGTTCCCATACTCTGGAAACTGTCGACCATGTATTTTTCGAGACCGTTGCCCAAACCGATGATGACGATGACGGCAACAACGCCTATGATAATGCCAAGCATGGTAAGCAATGACCTGACTTTACGCGCCATGATGTTGCTTATGGCCATTAGAAAGGATTGATATAAGGTCATGGCTTCATCACCTCCTGCTCTGTAGCTTCAACTGGCAAATCCTCATGCGTCGTGATGACTTTATCGTTGGGGAGGCCATTGTAGATGATATGGCCATCTTGGAGTCTGATGATGCGCTGCGCTTGTGAGGCGATGGCATTGTCATGGGTGATGAGCACTACTGTGTTGCCTTCGGCGTGCAACTTTTTAAGGAGGCCGATGACTTCCTCACCCGTCTTGGAGTCGAGTGCACCTGTTGGCTCATCGGCCAATATGACCGACGGGTTCGTCGCTAGTGCCCGCGCTACAGAGACGCGCTGTTGCTGGCCGCCTGAAAGTTGGCTTGGAAGGTTATGGAGCTTATCCATTAGACCGACTTTTTCGATAGCTTGTTTTGCGCGTTCATGGCGCTCTGTTTTTGCCATACCCGCATATTGAAGGGGGAGCTCAACATTGCCGAGGACAGAGAGCTTCGGCAACAAGTTGTATTGTTGAAAGATGAATCCGATCATCTTGTTTCGGATGATTGCGAGTTCGTCGTCATCCAGCTTGCCCACATCATGGCCATCCAAATAATACTTGCCGGATGTCGGGATGTCCAAGCACCCGATGATGTTCATGCAGGTGGATTTACCCGAACCCGACTGACCGACGATGGCGACGAACTCACCAGGCATGATTTCCATGGAGATGCCGTCTACCGCGCGGACTTCTGTTTCACCCATCTGATATATTTTGCTTAGGGATTCAAATGCTATTAAAGGCTTCATGGCGTTTCCACCTCTGTGCCTCCTGTGTTTGCGCCACCGTTATTTGATCCACCTGATTCTTCCTGTACATCTTCACGCGGCGGTCCAAACTGGAACTCATCTCTTGCGACGCGTTTTTCGATAGCGACTTCGTCACCAATTTTAAGTCCGGATATGATTTCGATAAAATCTGTATCTGAAATGCCCGTCGTCACATACACAAAGTGGTAGCCTTCTGGTGCGCCTTCGGTTTCTATTATTGTCGGATTTGCGTCATTTGTCGCATTTGTCGCCTTCGTTGGATCTGTTGAACTTCCCGAATCTGTTGTCCCTTCAGTTGTCGCACCTTCGTCTTTTGCGCCATCACCCGCAGCATTCTTCACAAGGACTTTGTCGCCCCTGAGAACCGCTTCGATCGGGATGGCAAGAACATTCATGCGCGATTCAATTTCGATATTGGCATCCACGTTCATTCCCGGGAGTAGACCCGTTGTCTCGTCGATTCGAACCGTTACGGGATATGACGTTGTGCCACTGCTTGTCACGCCATTGATGTTGACTTTTGTCACGATGCCCTCGTAGATTTTGCCATCCACCGCTTCCGCAGTGATGGTCACCACTTGACCGGTACTGATTTTGGAGATATCGAGTTCATCTATATAGAGCGTCATGGTCAGATAGCTGAGGTCGAAAATCGTGCATAACGGCTTTCCGGCTTCAAGCGTGTCGCCTTCTTTGTAATTTTTTTCTATCACCGTGCCGCCAATTGGCGAATTGATGAGGTACCCGTCCAGAGCGTCCTGCTGGCTCTCTAACGATATTTCAGAACGTCTGAGCGCATTTCTCGCACTGTCGATTTGATCTTCAAGCGCGGTGCTGTCAAGCTTCACAAGAACCTTCCCATCTGCCACGACATCGCCGACAGCCACATTCAGCTTCACGACGTCCCCTGATGCTTTGGCGATGACCACCGATTCATCTTTGTAGGCAAATGTTCCGCTGCCATAACACGCCAAATTGCCCACCACTGCCGTCGCTTCGTGCGTCGGCAAAAGCCCACCTGGATTCACGACATCAATCGTCACCTGTTTCACCAACATACCGCCTGGCAGAACATCAACGATGCTACTGATCTTAGAGATCACACCAGAAAGCGATTCAAATGAACCACTCACCGTCACAACCGCTAGATCCCCTACTTTTAATATAGCCGCATCGTCGGAGCCAAATGGCATCGTCACGGACATCGTCTTGCTGTCTCTGATGGTCGCTATCGTCTGTCCTGCTTGCACAGTGTCGCCGAGTTCCACATCGAGTGTCATGATTGTTCCATTGCCATCGGCTTTGATGGACAAATCCTCTAAATTTTCTAGCATCCTTTGATAGCTGCGTTGACTTTCCGACACACTGATGGAAGCCGTCTCGATGTTCGATGCTACCCCTGAGCTGTCTATTTCAAACAGAACGCTATCCTTTTCAACCACGTCGCCCTCTTCAAAAGGCGCTTTGAGTACATCGCCCGAGTTGAGCGTCGTCACTGTATATGAATCCGCTGGCTTAAGTGTCCCTGTTCCGGATAACGTCAAGACGATATCTCTATTTTCAGCGGCCACAAGTGTGTACTGCTCGTCCACATCCGACTGTCCACCACGCATATTTCCAAGTAGCCTTGGGCCACCGAAGAATACCGCTATCAAAAGTGCTACAATGATTAAAATCCATCTGTTTCTCTTCTTTTTGAAAAATGCCTTCATCCGTCTATTCGCTCCTTTATGTTATGACCACAACTTTCCATATTATTATTTGCATTATACTACTTATATCCTAATTATATTAACTGAATATGAATTTTGAAGAAAAATTTGAATAATACCTGAAAGTTTAAAGCCATTTGCCATGGGTATAAACAAACCAACAATCTGAAACGTGAAGAAACAAAGGAGGTCTATTATGAACGAGAAAGCAAAAGACAACGAAAAAGATAAAGTGATCGATAAAGAAGTCGATAAAAAAGACCATGCGCCAGAAATCAACAAAGCAGCTTTAGGCGGAAGTGCAACTGAAGCTTGGGCAGATGCCAAGTGCGTTGACAAAGAAACCAACATGAACTACCCATCATCAGAAGCTGTGAAAAACGCTAAAGAGTGGGTTGAAGAAAACGAAAAATAACATCTGAAAAAAGAATAATTGACCATTAAACTTAAAATGGCGTCTCAAATTGATAGTAACTATCATTTTGTAGACGCCATTTTTTACAGCATTAATTTGTTAAGCTTGAATGAGAATATGAAGCCGATTAAACATAGTGCGATGCCTACCATGAGCTCAGTTCCAACAGTATTCGGAGGCAAGATCGTCAAGATCGATCCCATGACAAAGCCGAGGATGCTGTAGTACGTGAGTCCGTAGATTTTGTTGAACAGGATATTGATGATTTTCGCAAATACCAATATGCTTATGCCAAAGCCCAATCCAACAGGTATCATAAACGGTATATCAAAATTGACGATGCCGTCGAGCAAAAACTCATAACCGCCAACATACATCAACATAAATGAAGAGCTTATTCCAGGAACGATTGTTCCAATGCCAATAATTGCACCATACAGACCACGTATCAACACATTTGGGGCCTCACCCTCTGACAATATGACGGCATTGCTCTCAATCATCATCGCAAGCACAGTGACGCTGAACGTGACAATACAAGGCAATACATAGATGGGCTTAAACCCCTTTTTATTTGCTTCTCTAAATACCGATGGCAATGTACCCACCATCAGCCCTATGAACAAGAACTTCACCTGCGCTTCATGAAACTCAAACAGGTACTTCATGATTTTACTGAAGCCCAATATACCCAGCCCAACACCAATACTCAGTGGTATCAAAAAGATCATCTTCTTCTTGAAATTCTTATAAAAATTCGCAATCGCGTCTGTTAGCTTATCGTAGATTCCAAGTATGACAGCAAACGTACCACCACTAACGCCTGGCGCCACTGCCCCAATACCTATAATCAGTCCCTTTAGGACGTTCTTAAAAAATTCCATCTCGGTTTCCTTTACTAATCTGATTCATGGTTCAAATGTATGAAATGACTCATGTGATAGTCATAAAGCTATGACCATTATACCACAATTTTTCTCCAAATTTCTTAACGTAACCTTAAGTTGACACAAGGTCAAAAATATACTCACTTACAATAGACAAAAAAAATAGGACGGCTGTATCAAATGAATGACACCCCATCCTTGCAAAAACCGAAGTTTTTTCCTAGTAGTTTATTTTAACATTTACATAACCAGACGTCAATCGGTTTTCGATACAAATTTTACTATTTTGCGGATGAAATCAAACGAACTTAAAATGGTTTCGTTTTTTTCATAAAAATGATTCTTAAGGATCATTCTTTCTTCAACCAATTTATTTAGTTCTTGATATCGATTCTGTTTGATGGCATCACTAGTAACAATTGAGTCAAAAACATAAATTGTAGAAGCAATTTGTCTTAATCTAGGATTTCTCATTTTGTTTGATCTAGTTAAATTATTAATTCCTGCTCTACTTAAAAAATTCATAACACTAAAGTTAGGGTTGTAATATTTAATACAACTCGGGTGAATTGGATGCAAATTATTCAAAAGGCAATTATTATGTGCTACAGCATTTCTCAATTGGTTAACCGTCGTTAATAAAAAACCTATATCACTTCTATCTTTAATGCCTAATTTATCATAATAAAAGTTGTAAAATTCTTTTAACTTACCTAATGAAATTACTTCCACAAATGCCCAAACCGGAAAATTTTCTATTATTTTCGAATTTTTATCTATATTATATTTGAATAGTAATTCACCACAATATGGACTGCCGGCATTTTTTACTATATCAGATACAACTGTATTTTTGTCGCCCTCATCTTTTGTTTTTATAAACTCATCAACTGCTTTATAACCATCTTCATCAGAATTTGATTCCATATGAGTCAATAAATTTACTTTTACATAGTGTTCAATATCAAGAGTCATTTTTAAAAGAATGTGCCTCAAATGCATATCAACAATTGACAAATCTCTAAGATAGGCAAAATCCAAATCAATATAACACCCTCTTTTTTTTTCATCAGTATGTTTAGGAAAATTTTTTCTATAAGAAGTCAACTTGAAATAATTGTTATTTGACAACAAAAATCTCAATGCATTCTCTTTTGTCATTAATTCAAACTTAATTCCCTTTTCTTCCATATGTAGAATTATTTCTTCGGATGTCATTAAAGGTTTCAGTCTTGCATCATTCATTATTGATCCAGCTTTCTGTTTAGATAATATTTATTTAGATGTTAACTACTTTAATATTTCAATTATATTCATTTATGATTAAATGATATCACTAAAGTAACACTGATACAACGACAACATTATTGAACTGAATCCACAATTTACAGCTATTTTTCTTAACGTATCCTTAAGAAAAAGGATGGCAATATCAAGTCATTGATACGCCATCCTTATTTATACACTTATTGATGCAGTTTTACTCTGTATTTACTATATAGTTGTTATTATTAATTAATAAGTTGCTAAAAGTTGTTTCTTCGTACGAATTATCTGAACTATTTCGTCTTAAGATAATCGAGCTTCGCCTGATCAAATGAAAGATGCTTAGGTTGTGCCGCGATGATAGACGTTAGTGCCACTTCAACAGCTGCTGGGTCTTCAGCCAGTACAGCTTCCTTGAGTGCTTTGTTCAAGGCAAGCTTCTCACCTTCAGCAAGGTCATAAGTCGCTTTAAGTGCATCGATATCCGTTTTGGTCGTTTCTCTTTCGAGTTTCACTTCAGCTCTAAAAGCTAGGATAGCCGATTTTGCTTCTTCTCGCGTCATCTCATCCGCTTCAACAGAGGCTTTTATGCCTTCATAAAATGCTTTGGATTCCGTATAATGCTTCTGCATAATGCGTGTGCGCTCAGCTATCAAAGCGATATGCAGACTATCATGCTCAGACCAGAACGATTCAAAATCGCCGAGTAGAGCTGGTGCATAAGAGTTGATTGTCTCAGTCATCTTCGCTCTATAAGCGTCCCGTTTTGCGATGGCATCTGCCGCTTTCGTTTCCAAGTTCTGTGTTGCCGTCTCATGTCTCAGATCCAATTTCTCGATGACTTTTGGTGCATCTGCAAATGAAAGACTTGGAATCGTTATCATTGCAACCGCCAAAGCCACTACCAATGTTTTTTTTCATCTTCTTCATCATAACCGTTCTCCTTTGAAATGTACTTGTTATGCCCTTAGGCTTAAATCAAGTATAAAACAAAGGGTCTTGTCATCTCAAAGGTCAAACTGTGGCAAAGTATAGGGTGCTGTCGTATAATATTGGCGGTTTACTGCATCAGTTAATTTCACAACAACAAGTACAAGTCCGAGTCCTCTTTAGTCATGCGTTTCTCAACAGCGCCAAACACAGCAAAAAATTCCTTCTCGAATGCTGCTGGATTCGACATCAACTTCGACTTCGTATTATACTTGTTTTTAAAGTTTGTATACACCGCTTTCAGGTTTCCCATCTCATCAATATATGCTTTTGCCTTATTTCTGATCTCAGGCTTATCCGAATTTAGTAAGTTAGGATATAAATATTGATCCTCGTGCGACAAATGTATTTGAAGAATGCCCGCAAGAACACTGATATTCTTTGCGATCGACGGCGCATGTAGTTCCAGGTTTTTATCATTCACCAGTTTGATGTTTTCTTTAATCAATGCGTTGATGTTCTCATGCTGTTTTTTTAATTGTTCTGTATTGTTAATGCTCATTTGTGCCTCCACATATTTTTAATGAGATTATATCCCATCTTAAAAATGTGGTCTGTGATTTGCCTCACATTGGCTCATAAGCATAAACATCATAACATCAATAAATGTTTTTATGGTTATAACCATAAAAACTATCTATTTTTCTTAAAGTTTTTAGGGTATAATCTAATAATATAGGGAGGTGACTTAATGATTGAACGAAATTTATATTATAACTTGATAACGCCATTTGTGGACAAGCCAATGATTAAAGTGATTACAGGCATTAGACGCTGCGGTAAATCGACCTTGATGAAGATGTTGCAGAATAAAATAATTGAAAATGGCATTCCTCAAGATCAGATTGTTTCTATTAACTTTGAAAGTATGCAATTTCGGGATATAAGGACAGCG
>CAYLNI010000149.1:875-7414 GCA_964384705.1 uncultured Fusibacter sp. | reverse complement strand
ACAGAAGTCAACATCGGCGTTAGAAATAACCCAGCGATCCTCATCAGCGGTCATGACCTTAAAGATATGGAAGAGCTTCTTGCTCAAACAGCTGGCACTGGCGTAGACGTTTATACACATAGCGAAATGCTTCCAGCACATTATTACCCAGCATTTAAAAAATACGATCACTTTGCAGGCAACTACGGTAACGCTTGGTGGAAACAAAAAGAAGAGTTCGAGTCATTCAATGGACCAATCGTGTTCACGACTAACTGTATCGTACCACCACTTACAAGCTACAAAGACAGAGTTTATACAACTGGTTCATCAGGCTTTACAGGCTTCAAGCACATTCCTAACAGAGTGAATGGCGCGGCAAAAGATTTCAGTGAAGTGATTGCGCATGCTAAAACATTGCCATCGCCTACAGAAATCGAAACAGGTACAATCGTTGGCGGTTTCGCACACAATCAAGTGCTTGCGCTTGCAGACAAAGTGGTTGACGCAGTAAAAACTGGCGCAATCAAGCAATTTTTCGTAATGGCTGGTTGTGATGGCCGTATGAAATCAAGAGATTACTACACAGATTTTGCAAAAGAATTGCCATCAGACACAGTGATCTTGACAGCTGGCTGTGCAAAATACAGATACAACAAGCTTGGCCTTGGCGATATCGGTGGCATCCCAAGAGTACTTGACGCAGGTCAATGTAATGACTCTTACTCACTTGCAGTCATCGCACTTAAGCTTAAAGAAGTATTCGAACTCAACGATATCAATGAACTTCCGATCTCTTACAACATCGCTTGGTATGAGCAAAAAGCAGTCATCGTACTCCTTGCCCTCTTATCACTCGGCGTAAAAAACATCAAGCTCGGACCAACACTTCCAGCGTTCTTGTCACCTAATGTAGCTAACGTTCTCGTTAACACATTTGGCATCAATGGCATCGGCACTGTAGAAGAAGATCTTGTTCAATTCTTAGGTTAATTTCAATACTATATTAAAACATGAATCAGTCTTCCAAAATTGAGAAATAGAGTTAAATAGGGAAAAAAATCGCCGAGGGCTTTACTAATAAAGCATCGGCGATTTTTTTTGTTTTTGCTTTTTTTTTAAGAGTGACTATGTTATGATAGATGTATAGAGTGTTAAAGTATTAACATATAATACATCAGGTTATTTTGACCTAACATTACTGAAGGGAGACTGCAAAAATGAGAGGTATCAAGGAATTACAGGTTTGGAAAGAAGAATGCCTTACATCCTTAAACTTTGATGACATGGATGAATATGACGAAGAACTCTTTTTGTTGAACAATAAATGTGAAAATATTAACAAAATCATGTTCACCTTTGAAGATTGGATTACACCAGAGGCAAATAACGCGAGAATTCAATTGGATCAATTAGACGAAGACCTTGAATTTTACGAATAATCGACATGGTTTGTTTACAAAAATGCAACATGCCTCAAATTGATAAACCCTTCATTTTGGCGTATAATGGTCAAATGGAGGTGACTTATGTACAATAAGAACAATATTATTAGCAATACACACAAAATTAAAGCGGTCATATCCGATTTAGATGGTACCTTGCTAAATGCAGAGCACACATTAAGTGAATACAGCAAATCTGTCGTCAGGTTGCTGGCTCAAGAGGGTGTCCATTTTATGATTGCTACTGGTAGGCACCATCGCGATGCAAGCCAAATTAAAGAAAAACTTGGCGTTGAATCGTACTTGATCACAGCAAATGGTGCAACTGTATCAAATCACGAAGGCGAACTGATCTATCAAGCAGTTATCCCTAGACCTATTATTGAGGACATTCTTAAGATTGAGGTAGAGAAGGGCGTATTCAAGAATCTTTATCAAGGTGACCATTGGTTGATGGAAGAGTCGGATAAAGTATTTGATGCCTATTACGAAGAGGGCGGTTTTCAGTACACCTTGTGTCAATTTTCCGATTATCTCGACAAACCGATCAACAAGATTTTCTTTACTGCTTTTGATCAGTTGAAACTCATGGGCATTGCAGATCAGATTCGAGCGAAGCACGGAGACACGGTTGATGTGACTTTTTCCATGCCGGAGTGCCTCGAAGTTATGCCAAAAGGCGTCAACAAAGGAGCAGCAATCTTAGAGACGATCAAGTACTTCAATCTTCAGGCACACGAAGTAATCGCATTTGGCGATGGACTCAATGATCTTGAAATGTTGCAAGTCGTGGGTAAAGGATATTTGATGGGCAATGCAAACCGTTTGTTGAAAGAAAAACTACCAAAGCACGAAATCATTGGAAACAATTACGACGACGCTGTCGCAAAACAGATAGTCAAGCTCTTCGGACTTGAAGACAAAGTACCCTATAAAGCAGCCATATAATCTGCATTATAGGGTTTTTAAATTAGAATGATGCAATGAATCATATGATGATATAATAGAGGCATGAAAACGTATAGGAGTAGAGGTTTATGAAAGCATTAACATTGAAACTAGAAAATAAGTCTTATGACATCCACATAAAAAAAGGTATGGTACAAACAGATCTACTGGGGCGACTTTGCATCTCAGGCAATCACGTCATACTGACAGATCATAACATCCGTACGATTTATGGGCCTTTATTCGATGGATTCAACGTCATCGAGATTCCAGCGGGTGAAGCTTCTAAGTCTATTGCGATGTATGAGCGCATCTTAATCGAGATGGCAGAGCTTGGGATCACGAGAGGTGGTGTCGTCATAGCTGTTGGCGGTGGTGTCGTGGGCGATCTTGCAGGTTTTGTCGCAGCAACTTATATGAGGGGTATAAAATGGGTACAGATACCTACCTCACTATTGGCCATGGTTGACAGTAGTGTCGGTGGAAAAGTAGGCATAAATTTAGAAGCTGGCAAAAATCTAGTAGGCGCCTTTTATCAACCAGAAGCTGTATACATCGATCCAGAATTTCTTCAGACGTTGCCAACTAGAGAATTTTCAAACGGTATGGCTGAAGTCATCAAATACGGATTGGGTTTTGACGAAGTGCTTTTCAACAAGCTTGAGCAGTATGACAAAGCAGATGTGACTGAGCATATTGAAGAGATTATCAACAGTTGCTGTGCGATCAAAGCCAACCTCGTGATGGTAGATGAAAAAGATCATGGCATACGCAATCTCTTGAATTTTGGGCATACAATTGGTCACGCGATCGAACATCATGGTCATTACGAAACATACTTGCACGGCGAAAGCGTGGCAATAGGTATGGCTGCAATGGCGAGAATTGCACATGAAAAAGGTGGTTTGTCAATGCAAGCATTCAAACGCATCATCAAAGTGATTCGTAAATTTGATTTGCCAGTCAGTTTAGGCGATGAGACGTTAAACAATACGCGTAATATGCTTGAAGCGATTAGAGTCGATAAAAAATCAAGCGGTGGATTGATTACTTGGATCGCTTTAAAACGCATTGGCGCACTTGAACTTGGTAAAGGGTCCATTGAAAACGCACTTTCTTTATTTGCGGGAGGTTTACATGCAAACTCAAAATTATGATGTCTCAATTACCCCTTCCAAATTATCTGGAGGCGTCGTTGCACCACCCTCAAAAAGTATGAGTCATCGCGCAGTAATTTGTGCTGGTCTTTCTGAGAGTCCATCGATTCTAGACAATATAGCCTTGTCTGATGATATCACCGCCACACTTGAAGCCATGAAGCAATTTGGCGCTGAGGTCACTAAACTAACGAATAACAGTCTGCGCATCGTCAATCCTTCAGTGCAAACAAAGCTTTCATATGAATCAGCCGATACAGAAACGGTCATAGATTGCAACGAATCCGGCTCTACAGCACGATTTTTGATACCGCTTTTCCATTTAAGCGATGGACCCGTCATTTACAAGGGGTCAAATCGACTGTCCCAGCGTCCTTTCCAGCCGTATTACACTATTTTTGACAAGCAAAAAATCAGTTATGAAGCGAAAAATAGTGGCTTGCCATTGAAGATAGAAGGTACTTTAAAACCCGATCATTTCACACTTGTCGGCAACATCAGCTCACAATTCATAAGTGGCCTCATGTTCGTTTTACCATTGCTTGATGGCGCCTCTTCACTCACAATAGTGCCGCCACTCGAGTCAAAGGACTATATAGAATTGACTACTGCTTGTCTGCAGTCTTTTGGCATAGACATAGAAAAACGCTCTCAGCTCGAGTATCACATTAAAGGCAATCAAAAATATCAAGGGTGCAACATGACCATAGAAGGCGATTATTCTCAAGCTGCCTTTTGGCTCGTCGCTTCACACATTGGAAATGACGTACATGTCACGGGGCTGGATGAACAGTCAAAACAAGCGGATCGTGCGATATTGGAAGTTCTTTCGAGAACCGATATGAATGACCCAATTGACGTTTCACAATGCCCAGATCTCGTACCGATACTGGCGGTACTTTGTGCCTTAACCCCTGGCACATCCAGTATTATCAATGCTGGGCGTTTGCGCTATAAAGAATCGGATAGATTAAAGGCGATTGCGACTGAGCTTAACAAGATGGGTGCGAGAATTACTGAACACGATGATGGTTTGACAATTGTAGGTGTTGAGAAACTTTATGGCACAGTCGTGCAAGCATGGAATGATCACAGAATTGCAATGGCTCTAGCCGTAGCGGCTACGCGGGCTGAAGGCATAACAAAGATTTGCGGGGCAGAGTGTATCCGAAAGTCATACCCTGAATTTTGGACAGTTTATCAAAGCTTAGGAGGTCATATAAATGTCGAGTAGCATAGGAAAACAAATGGTTATCTCTTTATTTGGAGAATCACACGGTTCAGCAGTTGGCTGCGTAATAGATGGGTTGCCTCCAAATATCAAATTAGATGTCGCTTTTATTGACCATCGATTGAAGCAACGTCGTCCTGGTCAAAGTGCCTTGACGACAGGTAGACAAGAACAAGATCGCTTTGAGATAGTCAGCGGTGTTTACGATGGCAGGACGACAGGTACACCTCTTTGTGTACAGTTTCAAAATGCGGACAAAAAATCCGAAGATTATGACGCACACAAAAAAGTATTCAGACCTGGTCATGCGGATTATACGGGTTATATCAAATCTCAAGGCGCCTATGATCCGAGAGGCGGTGGCCATTTTTCAGCTAGACTGACGGCACCACTTGTCTTTGCAGGTGCGATAGCAGAACAGATTCTCGCAACGCATGGGATCAAAATCGCCGGTCATATCGCCAGTATTGGCAAAGTGAAAAGTAAGACACTAAGTGCGCACTCTCACTATGATGCTGAACTAGAAGCGCTTGATATGGCACCTTATAATATATTTGAAGCGCATAGCAAACCACTGCTTGCAGAAGTTGAAGCCGCTAAAAATGCAGGTGATTCCATAGGTGCAACAGTTGAAATAGCCGTGTTTGGTTTGCCAGTTGGCCTTGGGGCGCCATTTTTCGATACCGTAGAAAGTCAAATCTCATATGCTGTGTTCGGTATACCTGCTGTTAAGGGTGTCAGTTTCGGCGATGGTTTCGATTTTTCTAATAAAAGAGGCAGTCAAGTAATCGATGCTTTCGTAATGGACCATCAGGGCAATATCAAGACGAATGCCAATCACAACGGTGGTATAAATGGCGGCATCACAAATGGTATGCCTGTTCTCTTTACTTGTGTTTTCAAACCAACGGCATCGATCTCTCTTTCACAAGAAACGCTTGATTTTGAAAAGTCGGAGATGACAACACTTGAGATTACAGGCCGACATGACCCTTGTGTGGCCCTTCGTGCCGTTCCTATCGTCAAGGCTGTTACTGCTGTCGTTTTGTTGGATATGCTTCTTAAAGAGCAGGGTGGCCGTTTTTATGAGTAAGCGATTTGGACTGCTAGGAGAAACACTGAGCTATAGCCTGTCCCCTAAAATACACCAAGCGATTTATGATACTCTTGGAATTACGGCAACCTATGAATTGGTAGAGATACCTAGGGATACCTTTGCTGGAGAGCTGACGCGAATGAAGCTCAAAAGGTTGGATGGGTTTAATGTAACAATACCTTATAAAGAGTTGATGATTCCCCTTCTGGATGACATTGATCTTGCCGCAGCGCGGATAGGAGCGGTCAACACAGTCTTAAACACGGATGGTGCTTTCAAAGGGTATAACACGGATTATTATGGTTTTATGACCTGTATCCAAGAACTCGGCATCGAAAATCGTAGACGTGTTACCATTCTTGGATCGGGTGGCGCAGCAAAGATGGCAGTCGTAGCACTAGAAGATTTAGGATTTGAAGAAATCGTCATCGTTTCGAGAGATCCCGATAAAGCGCGATTAAAATTCTACAAACACACTTGTATTGACTATGCATCGTTCAATCATCAAAGCATCGCTTCAGATTTGTTAGTAAACTGTACACCAATGGGTCAAAACGGCAGTGAAATGACTGAAACCATTGAAAATGAAGCTTTGAAAATGCAAGGGGTCCTGTTTGATCTCAATTATAACCCAGCAATCACGCCATTATTGGAACAAGGAAACAAATTAGGTTTGCGTGGTA
>CAYLNI010000149.1:0-836 GCA_964384705.1 uncultured Fusibacter sp. | reverse complement strand
TCAAGCTTTGAAAGCGGAAGAAATCTGGCTTGAAAGGCCATTGCCAATAGAAGCACTTTCTATTGAAATCGAAAAAAAATTTTAGAAAATGAAACGATTAGAAGATGTTCAAATAGTGTACAGGAAATTGTACATAATTTGAACATCTTCTTTATTTTTTTGCGAAGAATACGGCAGTTGAGAGACTGTTTTTGCTCTATACATTGAAATGGCACACTTCACATGTGCAGCTGAAAGTTGGCATAAGAATTGCTTATTTTAATATGAGATTTAAGGTGCGTTTTAAAAAAATGATTGGGTGGGGTGAACAATTGTGAGTACGTTTATTCAAGTTATTTTGCGAAGCTTAGAAACTGGAAGCATATACGCATTGGCTGCATTGAGTATCATCATCATTTTCAGGACGTCGAACATCGTCAATTTCTCTCAAGGTGCTGTGGCGATGTTCAATACATTTGTCGTCACATATCTGTTCAACAAGTTTGGGATCAACATATGGCTAGCCGTTTTAGGCGGGATCGTCAGCTCTATCATCATCGGTTTGTTGATTGACTTTGTGATTATCAGGCATACAAAAAAGGTCCATCCAGAGGCGAAACAAATCATCACTTTGGGGATGATCATGATCGTGCTTGGTATTGCACCGCTTTTGTTTGGTGTAGATCCACTGAGATTGCCTAAGATGATCGAAACGGGCAATGTTTCAATTTTAGGTGCGGATATTTCTTACAATGGCATCTTTAATATTCTATTTGGCTTGTTGGTCATGGGCGGTTTATTTTTTATCCTTCAAACAACGAGAGTCGGGTGGGCCATACGAGCGACAGCGTCTAGTG
>CAYLNI010000148.1:7256-7530 GCA_964384705.1 uncultured Fusibacter sp. | reverse complement strand
CTTGTAATAAAAGAACGTCTTGCTCGACTCGAAGTTATAGCGTTGCGGCTGAATAATCTGCTCTGTGCTGCCAACAAAAAAGTAACCATCATTTACGAGAGATCCATAGAATTTTTTATACATTTCGTCCTTGGCCTCTTCTGTAAAATAGATCATGACATTTCGACATACGACAAGGTCAAAGCCTTTTGGATACTCATCGAGAAGAAGATTCATCTTTTTGAACTCGACACAATTTTTAACTTCGTCTTTAATGCGGAAGCCCTTGCCTATC
>CAYLNI010000148.1:4514-7229 GCA_964384705.1 uncultured Fusibacter sp. | reverse complement strand
AATTTGCTCACATAAGCAGGTGGCACGTTCTTGATACTCTTGTCCGTGTACATGCCAATTTTCGCCTTATTGAGTGCTTCATCGTCAAAGTCTACAGCTAAAATTTTGATGTCTTTAAGCGGCACAAACTCGCTTAGGCACATGACCAATGAATAAGGTTCTTCACCAGTAGAACATGCAGCAGACCAGATTTTAGGCCTTTTGGTGCGCTTTAATAGCGCAGGGATGATCTCTTCGCGAAGTGCATCCCATTGTGTTGGATTACGATAAAATTCTGAAACGTTAATCGTCAAATAATTGATAAATTCATCAAACACAACTTTATTTGTATCAAGGAGTTTGTAATAAGATTCAAAATCACTTAAACCATGACGTGTAATCAGTGATTCGATACGTCTTTTCATCTGGCGCTCTTTATACAGCGACAAATCTAATTTTGTCTTTCTAAATACTTTCTCCTTAAACTTTTCATATCCTTCCATAGGCACTCCCACTCAAACAGATTCAAATTCGCTCATTTTATATAGTAAAAAAGCCGATGTCTCATCGGCTTAATACACTTTTTTACCTATTTTGCAGTTTAAATTATGCTTCTTCAGTTGGTTCTACTGGTGCTTCTACTTTAGCTTCTACCGCTTCAGTTGTAACTGCTTCAGCAACTGGCTCATGAACCGCTTTCATAGACAATTTAACTTTTTTCTCTTCAGCGACATACTCAAGAATTCTTACTTCAACGCTTTGATTGACTTTCAAAACATCAGCAGGTTTTTCGATATGCTCTTTAGCGATGTGTGAAACGTGGACAAGGCCTTCAATGCCTGGCTCAAGTTCAACAAATGCGCCGAAATCAGTTAAGTTAACCACTTTGCCTGTGTAGATGCCATTGACTTCATATTTTTCATTGAAGTTAGCCCATGGCTCTTGTGACAATTGTTTGATACTGAGTGAAATTTTGTTTTCGTCTTTGTTGGCATCGATGATTTTAACGTCAACCAATTGACCCACTTTTACGAATTCTGATGCAGGTTTGATTCTGCCCCAGCTCATTTCAGTTACGTGAACAAGACCATCCATACCACCGATATCGACAAATGCGCCGAAGTTCGTGATGCGTTTTACTTCACCTTTAACCACTTGGCCAACCTGGATGTTTGTCCAGAAATTGTCTTTAGCAGCTTGTTTTTCAATCATAGCGAATTCTTTATGTGAGAATACCGCTCTTCTTTTGAGTTTGTTGATCTCGATGACTTTAACTTTCAATTCTTGACCGATGTAAGGCTTTAAGTTCTTAACAAAACGATCAGACAATTGAGAAGCAGGTACAAAGCCTCTGATTTCTTTGTAAAATGCGATCAAGCCGCCGTTTACAGATTCAGTGATTCTCACTAAAATTGGTTCATCTTTTTCATGGATGGCTTCAAGTTCTTCCCAATCCTTGTCGACATTTACTTTTCTAAGTGACAGCAAAATGTTACCTTCGCCATTATCATGGCTAACGATGAAAACATCTAGTTCATCGCCTTCTTTGAAATTCTTGTGTAAATCGAAATTAGCATCTGCAGACACTTCGTTTCTAGGAATTACGCCGTCAGATTTATAGCCAATGTTAACTATGAGAACATCAGCATTAACTTGAATTATGCTTCCTTTAACAATTGACCCTCTTCTTGGAATTTTCAATGATTCTTCGATTTGTTCCATCATGTCAGCCATTGAATTATGATTATCCATCAAAAAAATACCTCGCCTTCGTTTTCTATTTTAAGAATGACCGACTGGATTATCCAATCAGGTGTTGACGCACCGGCAGTAATGCCTACAACTTTTGTACCAATTAATTCAGCACCGTTTAAGTCATCCTTAGTTTCAATATGAATTGTTTTGACTAGCTTATTACACAACTCTGCTAGTTTAATGGTGTTTGAACTGTGTTTGCCACCTACGACGATCATGAGATCTACTTGGGTTGCCAGTTCTAAACACGCCTGTTGTCTTTGCTCAGTCGCAAGACAAATCGTGTTGAATATCACGACATCTGGAATGAGCGCTTTTAGTTTTTCGGAAAGAATTGCCCATTGCTCAATACTATATGTGGTTTGAGCAACGACACATGTCGGTTTATCAAGTTCTTGAATACGGTTCAGTTCTTGTGCTTCTTCAATAATAATCGCGCGATTATCACACCACCCATTGATACCGATAACTTCGGGATGCTTCGCACTTCCTACAATGATTATATTATACCCTTTTGATGCATAAGTTGAAACCGTATTTTGAATTTTTTTTACATACGGGCACGTTGCATCATATATTTTTAGTCCCAAAGCTTCCGCTTCATCATAAACATGCTTTGCAGCACCATGTGACCGTATGACCACACGTGCATGATTTTTCTCACTATCTATAATCTTACCCATTTCATCGACAACCAACACACCTTTTTCTGCATAATAATCCGTTACTTGCCGATTGTGTATAATGGGTCCCAAAGTATAGACGGGTTCATCTGCTGGCAAAAGAGATTCGAGTATATTTATGGCCCGTTTGACGCCATAGCAATAGCCAGAATGTTCTGCTATAAGAATTTTCATATAAACCTCATAATTGTAACATAGTCTTAAGATATTGTCTAGCAACGAAGTATGAACATTTATACCTCGAATTAATTATGTTTATAGTACTTTAAGTCGCTATAGATGTCGTCGATTATTTTTT
>CAYLNI010000148.1:0-4486 GCA_964384705.1 uncultured Fusibacter sp. | reverse complement strand
AGTGCCTCATAAGCGTCTGCTTCAAGCTTTTGACCATAATATGCATCTAAAAACACAGGTTTGTGAAAAGCGACGCGAAGTGGTCCTCTGAATTTATAAAACGAATCAATGGTAATTGCTAGAACTGGGGTCTGCGTTTTAACAGCCAACATCGCTGTACCCGCCTTGACTTTAAGAGGTTCAAACCCCTTATTTCTCGTCCCTTCTGGGAAAAGCCCTAAACTTTGTTTATCTTTCAAGATGGAAAGTGCCATCTTAATCGCCTTCAAATCATTTGCATCCCGGTCAACTGGAAAAACCCCAATCTTTCTGATGAATGCACCGACAATCGGATTTTTAAACAACTCTTTCTTGCCCATAAAACGCGTCGTAAAAGGTAAAAGACCGCCTAATACAACAGGATCCTGCCAATTTAGGTGATTGGCACAAACCACGTAGTTCTGTGACATATCAATGTGCTCTAGTCCTTCCACCTCTAATTTGAAAAAGAGTCGATAATAGAGATGAGATAAAAAACGGCACGTTCTATATAATAAATTCATTTGATCACCTATCCTAGATCCTTTTCAACATACTCAATAATCGTTCGAACCACTTCTTCAATGCTCATAAACGTCGTGTCTATTTCAACAGCGTCTTCTGCGCACTTTAGTGGTGATACATCTCGCTCAGAATCCAGCTTATCTCTAGCGATGATCTCTGAAGTCAACGCTTCTATCGTCGTCTCAAATCCTTTCGCGTCCAGTTCAAGCTTACGTCTTTTTGCACGTTCCACCGGATCGGCAATCAAGAAAAATTTGTAGTCTGCATCAGGTAATACTGTGGTGCCAATGTCTCTACCATCCATGATCACAGATTTGCCATGCGCAATTTTTTGTTGTAAAGAGACCATCTGTGCACGTACATAGGCATCCATAGAAACATAAGAAACGTTTCTAGTGACTTCTGGTGTACGAATCGCATCAGTAACATCTTCTCCATCCACAAAAAGTTGTGACGGCGTTATATCAAGATCTATGGTATCAACTACCGTTTTTAACGCCTCAGAGCTACATACGTCTACCTGGCTTCTTATTGCAAATAGTGTGACGGCACGATACATGGCGCCCGTATCTAGATATGTGATTTCAAGACGCTTAGCGATCTCCTTCGCCACAGTACTCTTTCCGGATCCAGCTGGACCGTCGATTGCGATTTGTATGTTTACCATAAATTTCTCCTAAAGTTCATGAAAAATAAAAACCACCACAACAGTGGTGTCTTTAAAATTATAGCTTATAATCAGAATTTAAGCAAATGTGAAATGGGCATGACGTATCATGCCCATTAGTGTAACGCTATTCTGTGTTTATTCGATTTCATTAACTTACTTTAAACTGTAGATACCGTATTCTTCCCAAATGCGCTCCAACTTTTCGAGATTCTTCTCTACGCCCTCTTTCTTGAGACTCACGCCAATAACGAGTGCGTTGATGAGGCTCATAGGTGCGACGAAGGAATCGATGAAAGTGTTCATGCTATATTTGGCAGTCAAACAATATTTGACCTTTTCAAAGAGTGGTGAATTCAATCCGTCTGTTATACCCAAAATCGTCGTATTGTTTTTTATCGCATAGTCGACACAATCGTACGTACGTTTTGAATATCTTGGAAATGAAAAGACGATCATGACATCCTCTTCGGAAAGATTGAGCAATTGATCATATACATCTTGCGCGGTTTCATGGATCACGTGAATTTCAGGCAAGATGAAGTTCAGATAAAATCCTAAATAGTTCGCTAAAACGGAAGAACTTCTAAGCCCTAAGATATAGACTTTTCTGGCTTTGATGATCTCTCTAATAAAATTGTTCAAAAGCTCAGAATCAAATTGATCCAGCGTTTGACGTATATTTTCGATATCATTGACCATTATTTTTGTCAAGTATTCAGATTCATTGTGATCTTTTGACATTTCAAAACGTTGTACAGTCGTCAATTTTGTTTTGATGGTTTCTTGCAGCTCTTTCTGGAGTTCCGGATAACCGTCATATCCTACTGAACCTGCAAATCTGACGACTGTCGATTCACTGATGTCTACGTTTTTCCCTAAAGCGGAAGCCGTCATAAAAGCGACTTTGTCATAGTTTGACAAAATATAGTCTGCTATTTTTTTATGGCTTTTACTCAAAGTCAAATACTGTTGCCTGATGCGACCTAATAAATCTGCACTGCTCATAACCCTAGTCTCCAAAGTACAATCGTTTTATTTTTAAAGAAGGAATCGCATAAATTAGAGCGTTTTAGCAAGTTCATAGCCCTTTTGCAAAGCAAGTTTGTTTAAATCTTCAGTGCCTTTAGGTATTCTTGATAAAATCGCCGCTTCTAAGCTTGCTTCCGATACGATACCAGTGAGGCCAACGATCAGGCCGAGTGCAACGATGTTGGCAACAATCTCTTTACCGACTTCGTTGATGGCGGTTTTGATGATTGGCAATTTGTAGATGTGTTTTGCCTTGAGTCCTTCTGGCAACTGAATAGAATCGTCGACGATAATCGTTCCGTCTTCTGAGATGTCAGATATATATTTATCTGCTGCGATTTGTGTAAGCGCAAGCGTCATGTTTGGAAGTGTCACTTTTGGAAAGTCTATCGCCTCTTGACTGATGATGACTTCAGCTTTGCTGGCGCCACCTCTCGCTTCAGGACCATAGCTTTGTGTTTGTATCGCATTTTTTTGGTCTTTCAGAGCAGCTTCAGCAAGTATAATGCCTGCTGTGATCAAGCCTTGTCCACCTGAACCAGATAATCTTAACTCTAATTGTGTTTTCATCTCATTCACTCCTCGGCTTATTTTTTTAGCTGCTTGATGATTTTTTCATACTCATCGGTATATTCAGGCTCGTTGACATTTTTAAATTCGCCCATCAAGAATTTGCCTTCTTTTTTCTCAGCAGGTAATTTTTCAGCCACTTTGTGGTCGATGAAGTTGTCTTTCAACCACATCATCATATCTACTGCAGTACCTTTTTTGTTTTTACGACCGTAATAGGTTGGACAGATTGAAATCGCTTCCACAAGTGAAAAGCCTTTGTGTGCGATGGCAGCTTCTATAAGCTTGTCCATTTGTGGTACGTGATATGCCGTTGTCTTTGCTGCATATGTGGCACCTGCACCAATAGCGAGTTGTGTGATGTCAAAAGGTTTATCGATGTTGCCGTAAGGCGCTGTCGTTCCCTTTTCATTTGTTGGTGTTGTTGGTGAATACTGACCACCGGTCATACCGTAGATGTTGTTGTTAAAACAGATTGTCGTAAGTCCGATATTTCTACGTGCTGCATGAATCAAGTGATTGCCACCTATCGCAGATAAATCGCCGTCACCTGCGATAACGATGACTTCGAGTTCTGGATTTGCAAGCTTAACGCCTGTTGCAAATGCAAGTGCTCTACCATGCGTTGTATGCAGTGTATTGTAATCCATGTAACCTGGTGCTCTAGACGAACAACCGATACCTGAAACGACACATACTTTATCTTTATCAAGACCTAATTTTTCTATAGCTCGTGCAATGGAAGCCATGATAATACCATGACCGCAACCTGGACACCAGATATGCGGAAATTTTTCCATACGGAATGCGCTTTCGACTAAAGGATGATTCATTATAATACCTCCTTAAATTTGCTGATAAGTTCTTCCGGAGTCAACACTTCGCCATTGGCTTTGCCACAGAATCTAACTGGTGCATGACCTTGGATGACGCGTTCAACTTCAAGTTTCATCTGACCATAATTTAATTCAGCCACGATAATGTCTTTCATCTTCTTACCGATTTCGAATAATTGTTTTTCAGGGAAAGGCCAAACCGTAATCGGTCTGAATAAGCCAACTTTAATCCCTTCAGCTCTCAAAGTTTTGATCGCCGCTTTTGCCGTTCTAGCCGTGCCGCCGTAAGATACGATCAAGTACTCCGCATCTGCCGTTTCAACTTCTTCCCACTGAACGATATCATCTAAGTTATCGGTAACTTTAGCCATTAAACGATCCATCAATTTACCGGCGTTTGTTGTGCTGTTGCTTGGGAATCCCGTCTCATCGTGCATAAGACCAGTGACATGGTATCTAAAGCCCGAGCCAAAATCGGCCATCTTAGGGACGAGGTCACCCTCTTCGACTTTATATGCCTTGTAAGCATCGCCTTGTTTCGGTTTTACTCTATTGATAATTTCGATTTCAGATAGCTCTGGAATCTCTATTTTTTCTCTCATATGGCCTGTGATTTCGTCAGTCAACAAAATGACAGGTGTTCTATATTTTTCAGCCAAGTTAAAAGCGCGGATTGTTAAGTCAAATGTTTCTCTGACTGAATCCGGCGTCAAGCAGATCACTGGGTGATCGCCATGTGTGCCCCACATTGCTTGCATCAAGTCACCTTGACCAGGAGCGGTTGGTAAACCAGTACTTGGACCGCCACGTTGTACGTTGACGATAACAAGTGGAATTT
>CAYLNI010000147.1:6124-7575 GCA_964384705.1 uncultured Fusibacter sp. | reverse complement strand
ATTTCTGTAAGTGCTGCATAACCAATGTTTTCTTGTTTGAGTGAAAAGCCTGGTCCAGAAGTTGCTGTCATCGCTTTAGCACCAGTGAGTGATGCACCGATAGCTGCTGCAATTCCTGCGATTTCATCTTCCATTTGAATAAATTTGCCACCGATGCGCGGCAATTTTTCAGCCGACAATTCAGCAATTTCTGTCGATGGTGTGATAGGGTAACCCGAGTAGAATGTCATGCCTGCCATTAAAGCGCCTTCTACACACGCTTCATTGCCTTGAAGAAACTTGACTTTTCTATTCATTTTCCTTACCTCCTAAAAAAATTGCAAAATCGGGACATCTCATTTGACACATGCCACATTTGATACAATTGTCTCTGTCTAGCATGGTTACTTTGCCATTTTCATTGAAGCCTAAGACTTGTTTCGGACAAAATGCGATGCAAATACCACAACCTTTACACCACGATTCGTTGATGTGTATGGTTAAATTCTCTTTTTGATCAGCCATTGGAAATCCTCCTTTACTCTCATAATAATCATACCATAGCAAGATAGTTTTGCAAGGACAATTTCATTTTTATATGATAAGTTTATAAATTTGCAATTTTTCATTCAAATTGTATGGAAGACTATCAGTATCGCTGTATACAATCTAGTTTTTGAGCTGACCTTTACATGGTTTTTTGAAGTAGTTTTCTATAGATTCAAGATACGAAAAAGTCTCATTTTGAAGTGGGTTTATAGCGCTATGCACCTCAGCTGAAAGGCCTTCTCTATTGAGTGCAACAGGCGCCAATCCCTCGTGTGCATAGAAGTCGAGTTCCGTTTGATTGCCTGATAAAATGACATGGCGGCCGCCATTTATTTCAATACTGTTAAGAACTGACCTAAACAACCCGTCACCGAACTTGTTTTTACGCTCCGTAGGTACAACATAGATCGCCATGATATGTGCAAGTTCAGGCGTTGCAAAAGCATAAGCGCAAAATCCGATAATTGCGTCTCCGTCATCGATGACAAAAAAGCGGTTGTCAGCATGCATGAGTTGATCGATCATCAAAGTGTCAATTTCAAATGCCGTCAGCATTGCGAGCAACGACGCATCTGTCTTTTCAGTATATGGTCTAAATTGAATCATAAGTGCCTCCTATTTAAGCCTCAATCTCAACTTTTGTATCAGTTTCAATTTCAGTATCAGTTTCAATTTCAGTATCAGTTTCAATTTCAGTATCAGTTTCAGTATCAGTATCAGTTTGTAAATCTTGGTTTTCCACATCATCTTCTTTGTGTACGAACCCTTTAAACGCCTCAATCTGTGGCAAATCGCCAAGTGTCTTGAAGCCGAAACTTCTTAGGAAGACATCCGTGGTGCCGTATATTTGTGGGCGACCGATTTTTTCGAGCTTGCCTTTTACTTCGACTAGGTCACGTTCAATTAAGCTCTGGAGCGGTCCT
>CAYLNI010000147.1:0-6100 GCA_964384705.1 uncultured Fusibacter sp. | reverse complement strand
ATCTGCTCGATATCCAGCTTTGTAATTGGCTGTTTATAGGCGACAATCGCCAAAACCTCAAGTGCTGAATTAGATAAACCCTTGCTTTTAGAAGTGGCACATAATTGTTCCACAAAAGGATAGTTTGCCTTGAGTGTACTAAACTGATAATGCTTATTTGTTTCGATAATTTGAATGCCCCTTTGACTCTCCTTGTACTCTTTCATCATCTCTTCTATGAGCGTCTCAACAGCACCGGGTTTCAAGTCTAATATTTTAGCGATTTTATAGAGGCTTAGTGGCTCTGCCCAAGCAAACAATATGGATTCAATAACGGATTTATAGTTATTAGGCATGAAGGTCTCCTTTAATTTTAATGGTCATCCTGTGTATGATCATAGTCGACGAGTTCGACATAGTCTCTCTTCTGGATGCAGATGTCGCCAAACAGCTTATCCTGAACGATGGTAATCTCTTTTAACTTCAAAAGCTCAAGTAGCGCGAGGAATGTCACGACCACTTCCTCCTTTGTGATGGTTTCACCAAATAACATGGTAAACTCAAACGAATCTTCTAACATGAGTCGATTACGCACTTTGGAAATCTTCTCTTCCACCGTATAGGTATCGCGTTTGATGCCTTTAAAATACTGCTGTCTAATGTCGTCAAAACGGCTCATTTTAAGCATGAGACGCTTGACGGCTTCAATGAGTAGCGTGCTGTCCATATCGATATTCAGCGTTGATACGGGTACGTTTTGTACGTACTGAGCAAGATCTTCCTGATCTCTGAATACCACTTCATCCAAAGTCCCTTCAGACTCTCTGAGCGCATTTGCGATATCTTTAAATTTCTTATATTCGACGAGACGCTTAACGAGTTCTTGACGTGGGTCTTCGGCAGAATAATCGTAAAGATCCACTTCCCCTTTATCAGGCAACAGCATTTTTGATTTAATTTCAAGTAACGTTGCCGCCATCACGATGAATTCAGTGGCCACTTCAAGGTCCATATCCTTTAAATCGCCAATCGCTTCGAGATACTGGGCCGTGATGCTGACAATCGGAATATCCGATATTTCGATTTCATCACGTGTGATGAGGTGTAGCAGAAGATCAAGCGGTCCTTCAAAGGCCTCAAGTTTTATATCAATACTCATTTTGTCTACTCTCTATCCATTTAATTTCTTCTTCTTGCGTCATGTTACATCCCGTATCGACTTTATGAGCCAAAAGAAGATTCAATAATAACCCTATTTTCTTACCACTTTCCATACCGAAGTTTTTAAGCGTATTGCCATTGATGCTAAGCTTGATAAATTGCGTCTCTTTAAGATAGGTGTCAATCGCATGCTTCATGGTTTCGGAAATGGAAACCGCCACTTTCGCAAACTCTAATGCACATGCGTCATAACGCTTGAACGTCTCGTACCACCACCATCTGGATAGGCACTGTGCAGGTGTCGCAACTGACGCTATTTCTTGTAGGGCGATACATGATTTTGCGATTTCAGAAATTTGACGATCAGCACCTAACCAAAATGCCAAATGATACTCGTACATTAAAAGTAAGTATAAAATTCCACGATCAAATGCACGATCCTGATCTATTTCATGTTCATCAGCAAACAAGCCATAGTAAGCTTCGATGCGCATCGTATTTGAAGGTTCTGACACCTCAACTTGAGGTAAAAGCGACTGCTTATATAAATTTGTAAGTATCTCGATCCCTTGCTCGTGCTTTGCATAACCTAAAACAATTTGACGGTATCGATCTCTTGAATAATTGGTTATCACATGCGCTTTTGATGCCGTATTAAATAATGATTGCGTCGCATCATCCATTTTCAAATCATATAAGGTGCCATACTTCACCGCACGCAACATGCGCGATGGGTCTTCGATAAAAGAGCGATCGTGAAGCACGCGTAAGATGCCGTTTTTAATATCCTCGTGAAGCTTTGGATGCGCAAATGCCATATCGATATCAATCGCATCGTCAACATGTAACATTTTATCCAAATTATCATGACTGAGCAAGATATATCCCGTATTAATGGTAAAATCACGTCTAGACAAATCCGATTCAATATCGCCTGCAGCGATTTCAGGCAAGCCATTATTGGACGTATAGCGTTCACTTCTAAATGTTGCAAGGTCCACATGATATTTACCAAATCTGACTTTTGCGGTTCCGAGTATCGATGGCATCAGCTCGTATGTACCCCCGTTGATACTCACGTTTGTACCCCAGTTGGTTACCTTAAATGCTTGAATAATCTTCTCTAAATCACCATCGACGGCTATATCGTAATCATAGGACACTTGTTTTAACAAACGGTCTCTTACGCACCCTCCTACAAAGTAGCAGTGAACGTTCAACTCAGTTTGAACACGTAGAAGTGCCTTCAGAAATTGTTCGAGTTTTGTTTTATCGTGTTCTATATTCTCAGCAGTCATATTGGGCTCCTACTTGTATTTTCACACATTTCATTATACCTTTCAAAAGCGACAATTACAATGTCAGGCGCATATAGAAAAAGAGCTGATGATAATCAGCTCTTTGATTTTGATGCAGTTGATGTTGCGATTTGATGCAATTCCATGATTACTCGATAATCTCGTAGATATACTTAATTGGTTCCGGTTTGTGACCGCTGATGACAAAAGCTGATCTAACCATCTTTTCTGCCTCTACGATATCCTCTAAATTCGTGTGCAAGACACAAAGCACATCTCCGAGGTTGACATGTGTGCCAAGCTTCTTCTTAAGCGTAATGCCAGCAGAGAAATCGATGTCATCTTCTTTCTTTCTGCGGCCTGCACCGAGCATCATCGCTGAGATGCCGATTTTTTCAGAATCAAAGCCAGCGACGTAACCCTCAAGATCGGATTTAACTTCAATGTGGTACTTCGCCTGTGGCAATTTTTCTGGATGTGCGATGACATCAGAATTGCCACCTTGAATTTCCACGAACTTCTTCAAGAGTTCAATGGCTTCACCTGATGCGATGATTTTTTCAAAATGCTTGCGTGCATCTTCTCTATTTTCAAATGCGCCACCAAGTACCGCCATATAAGACGCAATCGTGAGTGCCACTTCAGTCTCATCTTCAGCGCCATGGCCACTTAGTACTTCAATCGCTTCTCTGACTTCATTGGCATTACCGATTTCATGTCCAAGAGGTTGATCCATGTTTGTGATGACTGCAACGGTTCTTCTACCCAGCGAATTACCGATCGCAACCATGGTCTTTGCAAGTTCCCTTGCATCTTCAAGTGATTTCATAAATGCACCTGAACCGACTTTGACGTCGAGAACGATGGCGTCAGAACCTGCAGCGATTTTTTTACTCATAATGGAACTCGCAATCAATGGGATGCTATCAATAGTGCCCGTAACATCTCTCAGTGCGTAGAGCTTTTTATCAGCAGGCGTCAAATTGCCTGACTGGCCAACAATCGCCATTTTGTGCGTATTGACATTGCTTATAAATTCTTCGTTTGAAAGTTCTACTTTAAAGCCCTCGATGGCTTCAAGCTTGTCGATGGTACCGCCGGTGTGACCGAGTCCACGCCCTGACATTTTAGCCACCGGAACGCCTGTAGATGCCACAAGTGGAATGACAATCAAGCTGATTTTATCGCCGACGCCGCCAGTTGAATGCTTGTCGACTTTGATGCCTTCAATTTTACTTAGATCTACTGTATCGCCTGAGCGCACCATTGCATCAGTCAGATCCGCAATTTCTCTATCGTCCATTCCTTTGAAATAGATTGCCATCAATAAAGCGGACACCTGATAATCTGGTAGCTCACCTTTTGTATAGCCAAATATGAAAAATTCAATTTCTTCTTTTGTCAGAGATTCTCCGTGTTTCTTCTTGTTGATTAAATCTACTATACGCATCTTTACACCGTCTTCCTTAGGCTATTTCTACGATTTTGTTGACCAATTTGATGAAAGTACTTTGAACACGGTTCGCTACCTCGACGACCTCTTTGTGATTGAGTGCCGTTTTTTGGATGCCTGCAGCCATGTTTGTGATGCATGAGATACCAGTGACCGTCATCCCCATATGCGTTGCTACGAGTGCTTCAGGTGCCGTCGACATGCCAACTGCATCTCCGCCTAAAAGCTTAGCTAATTTGACTTCTGCTGGCGTCTCATAAGCCGGACCAGTGAAGTAGAAATAAACGCCTTGTTTCAAATCGATATTAAGTGTTTTGGCCTCTTCGAGAACTTTTTGGTTGAACACTGGGCTATATATGCTTGAAGCATCAGGGAATCTTGGACCAAGTGTTTGTTCATTTGGACCGATTAGTGGGCTAAGGCCCATGATGTTGATCTGATCGGTGATGAGCATGAGCGTACCACCGCTGAACGATTCATTCAAGCCACCTGCAGCGTTTGTTAAAATCAAATGTGAGACGCCAACAGCTTTAAGCACTCTGATCGGAAATGTCACTTCTTGCATTGTGTAACCTTCATAGTAGTGGAAGCGTCCCTGCATCGCGATGACTTGTTTGCCTTTCAACTTTCCGATGACGAACTGTCCTTCGTGACCTTCTACTGTTGAAACGGGAAAATGTGGAATTTCGCTGTATTTGATTTTGATCGGTGATTCGATCTCATCGGCGAGCACGCCAAGTCCAGAACCGAGAATCAAACCAATTTCAGGTTTTTCTGACAGTTTGCTTTCGATATATTTTTGAGCGTCATTTATTTTTGTTATTAAATCGGTCATTGAATCCTCCATATGTGATAAACCATTGCATCATGATATGCAATTTCTATGTTTAATTACTTCAATATTTCCCCTTTAAAGCTCTCGCCGTATGGCGTCGCAGATATGTTCAATACATCTGAAACAGTTGCAGCCACGTCAGCAAAAGTCTTTCTTGTGCCAATGTTGACGCCAGCTTGTATTTCTTCGCCATAAATGAGAAGTGGAATATACTCTCGCGTATGATCTGAACCTTTGTAAGCGGGATCATTACCGTGGTCTGCAAGAACAATCAACATATCAGTCGGTTTCATAGCAGCCATCAGTTCTGGAATTCTTGCATCTACTTCTTCAAGCGCCCTACGATAACCAGGTATATCACGTCTATGACCAAATTTGGCATCGAAATCGACGAGGTTCGTAAACAAGATCCCTTTGAAATCCTCTTTCAAATAATTGAGCGTTTGATCGACGCCATCCATATTGTCTTTCGTGTGCACATCGTCTGTGATGCCTTCACCATCGTAGATGTCCACGATTTTACCGACTGCTTTAACTTTTAAACCCGCTTCTTTTGCATAATCGAGCACAGTTTTTTGATAGGGTTTAATGCTATAATCTCTTCGATTTGACGTTCTTTGGAAATTGCCTGGTTCTCCTATGAAAGGTCTCGCGATAACCCTTGCAACTTGATCCTCGCCCATAAGCATATCCCTTGCAATTTGACACATATTATATAACTCGGGAAGTGGAATGATATCTTCATGCGCAGCGATTTGGAACACGCTATCAGCTGAAGTATATACGATTGGACTGCCAGTTCTCATGTGTTCTTCGCCTAATTCTTCTAAGACGACTGTTCCAGAAGCTGGTTTGTTGCAGAGGATTTTTTTACCAATCTTCGCTTCAAATTCATCGATGATATAATCTGGGAAGCCATCCGGATATGTTTTAAAAGGTTGTTCAATGTAAAGCCCTGCAATTTCCCAGTGACCTGTCGTCGTATCTTTGCCATTTGACGCTTCAAGGGAACGACCGAAAGCACCGATAGGGTTTTCATCCGCTTTGATGTAATCCACGCCGTCGATATTTCCGATACCCATTTTCATAAGATTTGGGATCTTAAAATTATCTGTTGATTCTGCGATGTGTCCAAGCGTATTCACGCCGATATCGCCAAACTTCTCAGAATCTGGCAATGCCCCGATTCCAACGCTGTCAAGTACGAATAATATCACTCTTTTGATCATATGAACCTCCTTTTTTATCTTTAGATACATTTTTATATGCACTGAGGAAATCGCATAATTCCAATCTCGTGATATTTCTCACGTGAAAACGTCGAAAATATGCAATTGTTGCCGTTTGAAAATTGATTTTGAGCCTTATTAGGTT
>CAYLNI010000146.1:4991-7635 GCA_964384705.1 uncultured Fusibacter sp. | reverse complement strand
GGTTATGATCGAAGCGACAGGTGACGATGCAGAGGCATTTGAGCTGAAGCTTAAAGAGATTATTGATAGCATTACGGAATAAAAATTCAAGATAAAAATCAATTCAGCATTTAACGTTGGAGGCGAACTAAATGATTCTCAAAGAAGCATGCGTTGGCAATTTCAAGGAAGCCTTATCCGCCGTAACAAAAGGTGCTCATCGCTTAGAACTTTGCGACAATCTCCACGAGGGCGGCACAACGCCAAGCTACGGCACGATTGCCTTGGCACAGGAAAAACTTAAAACGCCGCTTTTAGTGATGATTCGCCTAAGAGGTGGCGATTTTGTCTACACACCTGATGAAATCGAAATTATGCTACGCGATATAAAAGTGTGCAAAGATCTTGGCGTGTATGGCGTTGTATTTGGCGCTTTAACCGAAGAGAACACGTTGGATGTCGCAACCATGAAAACCCTCGTAGCCGCCTCAAAACCCATGAAAATCACGTGCCACATGGCATTTGATGAACTGGATGATCCACTTGCTGGACTTGATTGTCTCATCGATCTTGGGATTGACCGCGTATTGACAAAGGGTAGCAAGACAAATGCTACTGATGGCGTCACTACACTGAAACAATTGGTGGCTCATGCAAAAGGCCGCATCACAATCGTCGCTGGTGGCGGCATAAGTGCAAACAATTATCAGATGATCGCTGATGTAACTGGCGTTAGAGAATTGCATGGAACGAAGATAGTAGGGGTGTTGTAGCGATACATACATCACAAAAAGAATAAAGTTAAATTATATCTGAAACACTTATTTATATTTCTGATACAAAACGAGCTCTTGAATGATCAGCATCCACGCTTTCATTTCATGGGCTTATTTTCATTTTTCGCTTAATTTTCACATCAATATGATAACTTTACGGAAAGTGCGATTATTATGTAACTTTATTAGGGTATTATGTATTTTCTATAGATAATTATTTATCAAATACTAACAGGAAATGTTATAATTGAATAGATATAATTTTGAGTCACAACCAATCTTGCATACATAAACAATAAATGAACCAATCGATGCCCACACGCAAACGAAGCTCTGCAACTTAGCCGCATACAGTTTGCGGTCTATGACGATGTAAAGAGCCTGTATCAAAACCAAGTAGTGCGCTACATTTTAGATGGTATTCTGGAAGATTCCATGACTGAAATTTTTCAGTTTACGCGCTTCAGAATATTAGCGGATCTATAACCTTAAAGATCCCATCAGACAAGTAGGGCAACGCGCGATCGCGGATGCCACGTGACATGAATTTGAAAGTAAGACTGTATTGAAATTGCCTGTGTTACTGGTTATTGGACTGAGCAATATGCAAAGGTCGCTAAGCATGTTCCTGCTACTTAATCAAGCCGTGAATCAGCGGGCGCATAAACGAAGTGATTTTTACTTCAGATTTATGTGTAAATTCAAAATTGTTTTGGACAATATTTCATGTATAATTGTGTTTTCTGATGAAAACCAAAGGAAGTAGTGTACCTTACTACTGAAATATCCAGTAAAATAAACGGGTACATCATATAACTTTCCTCATACTATCGAAATGATGCCAGACATCATCTGCAAACAAAAATTATCCGTTCGTAATATTTATTGCTCATGTATCAATCAGAAATCACAATATTTGTTGGAGGTAATAAATGCGATATCAATATTCACAATTAGATAGAACTAATTTGAACTGGTTTAAACAAGACATGACAAGGGCAACACTCATTTCAATTGAACTTACAGAAGGAACATTAAGAGGTCTTACTCCATTTAAGATCGATATGGAATATCCTATTACTGCTATTGCGGGTAAAAATTGTGCAGGTAAATCAACAATTCTTGCAATAGCAGCATGTGCATTTCACAACAATAAAAATGGTTACAAATTGCTTTCAAGAAAGCAGACTTATTATACTTTTTCTGATTTTTTTATTCAAGCACCCGAAGATGTGTCACCAGGTGGAATTGTGATATACTTCAAAATTGCTCATAATAACTGGAAAAAATCTTCTCGATTTCCAACAGGTATAGGCATTGGTTATCAAGCTAGAAAGAAAAAAACTGGTGGAAAATGGAATGATTATGATGCTCGTGCGATACGAAATGTTGTTTATTATGGAATCGACAGAATTGTTCCACATTATGAGAGAAGTGTATCGAAAACTTATAGAAGTAGTTTTAAAATAACAAGTGAAAAAGATTGGATTACTAATGTTTATAAGTCAGTTGGCAGGATTTTGAATAAAACTTATTCAAATTTCGAACTAAAAGAACATACTAAATATCGTCTACCAGTTGTTGAATCAACAGGTGTAAAATACTCTGGATTAAACATGGGAGCTGGTGAAAACGCGATGTTTGAAATTTTCTCTACTATTTATTCATCTCCACCTGGAATTATGCTAGTTATCGACGAAATAGAATTAGGACTACATGAAGAAGCTCAAAGGATTTTTATTGAAGAATTAAAGAAAATATGCGCTGATAGAAAAGTGCAAATAATTTGTACTACACATTCACCAACTATTCTTTCAACACTACCACCAGAAGCAAGGTTTTTCATTGAGAATGTTAATGGGAAAACAAATATAACTACAAATATGTCA
>CAYLNI010000146.1:858-4939 GCA_964384705.1 uncultured Fusibacter sp. | reverse complement strand
GAAGAACTCAAAATATTTGTAGAAGATGTAATTGCTAAATTACTAATTGAGACTTCATTAAAATCAGAAACTAGATCAAGAGTAAAAATAATCCCAATTGGATCTGATAATGCTGTTGTACGACAAATGGCATCAAGCTACAAAGACATAAACAATTGTGATTATTTTGTTATCCTTGATGGAGATAAAAGGTCATTATCAAAAAGTAAATCAAATGATTTCATAAAAGCACTTGAAAATTGTAAAGACAAAGATGAAGCTACTAAATGGTTCAATAATCGAATTACATTTCTTCCTGGCAAATGTTGGCCTGAAAAATGGCTTATTGAAACTACAAGAGATTATTGTCTTGATGACGCAGCAAAACAGTTTAAGATTGACAAAGAACAACTTAAAGATTTACTAAATGAAGCATTACGAGCTAATAAGCATAATGAAATATCAGAATTAGCATTTAAATTAAATCTGGATTATGAGAGTGTAAAATCAACAATTGCAAATTTAATCACTATTGTGAGGGCAGATGATTTTGAAGAAATAAATACTAAAATCAAGGCACTTCTTAATTAAATACTATGACCAACAAAATAATTTAATTCACAAATAAAAATACAAGTAAAGTTAGGGGTTTATCATTTTGATAACAGACTGAAGAAAATGCTGTTACTATCGGAACCAGGTTCAACACCGGAAGTTGAATCTCCAAAGCCAAGTAAACAAATAGCTCCACCCCAATTACTTCCACTAAAGAACTTATTACCATTTTCGGAAGTTGGAAGTTCACCTTATAATGGCATTACTTAGATTTTTCACTTTGTGATTTGATTCGGTTGTAAACATTGGAACACTTCAACTTTATTTTACTATGTCTTAACCGCATAGTTGGCAAAAATGCTGGCAAATTGAGTGGACAATCTATTCAAACTCCCACAATAGAGAAGAGAATGCCGAGGTGATATTTTGGAATCATCAAAATCATGCCCCTATCTCACACCACAGAATTGATTCTATTATAATGCAAAAAATTTCTCATGAATTCTAATTAAAATTACATCTAGTGCGCGTATTTTTACGAATTATGACGTGCTATAATTATATCAACAGCAATAAATACATCTATGATCGGAGAAAAATGACATTACAAACGCAGCGATTAAACCTTAGAGCTCTTACAAAATCAGAACTTGAAACAGCACTTGAGTCTATCGAAAAATTCACTAACTTAACTGGAATAAGTGTTGGTGAAACCATAATTGATGAACATTTGCATTATGCTTTTGGCGTACGACTCAAAAAAGTAATGGAAAATGAAGCGAATTATCTATGGAACACAATATGGATGGTTTCCTTGAAAGAACCAAAAACCATGATCGGTGCTTTCATGATCAAAGGCGTTCCCGATGCGAAAGGTGACGTAATCGTCGGATATGGTATCAATAGCGAATATCAAAAAAAGGGGTATGCTTCAGAAGCACTTAACGGTCTTAAAGAGTGGATATTCAGCGACCCAAGTGTAAATGCAATCTTTGGTGATACGGATATCGATAATATCGCATCGCATAAAGTCCTCATTAACGCTGGCGCAGTCAACTATTTAGAAAAAAATGACACGATTTGGTGGAAAATCAGTAGATAGCAAATGAATACCCGCACTCCAAAACTGGAATGCGGGCTTTTTATTCACTCAACTTGACTGTTTGTATTGCCTAACGTCTGCAGAATGCGTTTATCAAATTTCGACTTGAAATACCAGCTTAAAAAAATCATGCCCACGCCAATTGCCATCACAGCAGTGCGTCTGAATGTATCGGGGGAGTAAAATGACGAGATCAATAGACCTGTGCCTGAACCACTTAAAAAATCAAAAATTCTTTTTTGTTTCTTAATATACTTTATATCATTCAATGTTGAGAGTAGATTTTGATCGGCTGACTCTTTGAAATTTTCATCGCTGATTCTTTGACCGCTAAACAATTCATTGATTGTAATGCCAAATAAGGTGCACATTTCCGTTATGAGTGATAGATCGGGCATATAGTTGCCATTTTCCCACCTCGAGACGGTTTTGTTGGTTACGCCGAGTCGGTCACCTAATTCAATCTGTGTCATGTTTTTTTCTTTTCTGAGCTGCGCGATAAATCTACCAATTTGTGTTTGATCCATGTGACAACCTCCTTATGTGAAAATTATAATATAAAGCGCGAATTTTGTATTCCCCATAAAAAGCGAATCAATCAAATTAGCTGAGAATTGAATAAAAACCACGAAATCGGTTATAATAGAATCATCAATTAATTCAATCCTATTTGAATATCAAACTAACGAAGCGAGGACGCAAACGTATGGAAAAGAAACCAAAAATGCCAAAAGCAAAAAAATTCGACATCTTCGATGGCTTTACAGTCAAATATCACGCCAATGGCAAAACCGTTTGGTCAAAAGGCAAGATCGTTGATGGAGAACCCGACGGCTACTGGGAATGGTATCGACCAGACGGAACCGTAAAGCGCTCAGGCCACTTCGATCGCGGCAAGCAGGTCGGCGAGTGGGCGACCCATGATCAGGAAGGCAAAGTTTACAAAGTAACTCAGATCAAAGAATAATCTCATTGTTACCCATACATTAAGTAAGCTCATGAAAATGGCCGCCATGCCAACATTTCATGAGCTATATTCATTTTTAGCGCAAATTTTTTACAAAATTTATCAAAAATATGTAAAAATGCTCACAAACTAGCATTTTTTATGAAATGAAAGTGTTATAATATATCAGATAGTTATCTCGACACAACAAAGCGTTGCGTAATTTCAATCTTAAATTTATACATAATTGACAAATAAATAGGTAAAGCGAGGGGTGACGATGAACACGAAACGCTGCCAACTGAGCCGCATGCAACTTGCGGACTACGACGATGTAATGATCCTGTATCAAAACGAACACGTGCGCCGCTTCTTAGGTGGCACACTAACAGATGTGCAGTTTAGACCGCGATTTGAAAAGCTATGCAACCAAGCATCTGAAGGCGAGTACTACTGGGTGATTCGCCATAGCGACGATCAAGCATTCATGGGCCTTATCTCCATAGACCCCCACCACGATGGCGACGCCTTTGAGCTCTCTTATCAGTTGTTACCACAATGGTGGGGCTCCGGATACGCCGAAGAAGTCTCCCGCCAAATCTTACATTATGCCTTCACAGAGCTTGGACTTCCAAAGATCGTAGCCGAAACACAAGCCGCCAACGCCGCTTCAAGACGCTTACTAGAAAAGCTAGGCATGAAAATCATCAGCACAGTAGAACGTTTTGGAGAACAACAATACATCTACAGCTTATCGCGCGACACCATGACCGAATACTAAAGCATTCGCGCTGCAGAATATGAAAAAATATACAACCGCGAGGATCCAGTCAGACAAGCAGAGCAACAGGCTATCACAGAAGCAATGAGACAAGCATTCAAAGACAAAACGGTCTTAGAAGTGGCATGTGGCACTGGATATTGGACAGAACGATATGCTGATGTCGCCAAACACGTGACCGCAACAGATCTCACAGTAGAAACACTTGAAATCGCAATGGGAAAAAGCATTCCAAACACAGACTTTCAGATTTGCGATGCTTATGACTTATCTGGAGTAACAGGTGAAATTGACTATGATGCCTCATGTGCAAACTTTTGGTTTTCACACATACCTAAAATGCGTATTCGTGAATTCTTAATAGGACTACATTCAAAACTCTCAAAAGGTTCAGTCGTCTTTATGGCAGATAATGTCTATGTTGAAGGTATTGGTGGCTCGCTAGTATCACACGACGGCGACCCAAACACTTACAAACTCAGACAACTTGAAAATGGTACGACCTATGAGATATTGAAGAATTATTATATTGAGAATGAGTTGCGAGAGATATTTGAAGAATTTGCATATAACCTTGAAATCCACATGTGTGAGTGTTTCTGGTGGGTGATGTATCAAGTTAAATAATTGGAGGTTTTATCAATGGCAATTTTCTATACTTCAGAACTTAAAAATGAACTTGATCTATATAAACTATATGATGAATTGGATTGGAATG
>CAYLNI010000146.1:564-774 GCA_964384705.1 uncultured Fusibacter sp. | reverse complement strand
CTTAGTTGGCACAGAAATTAGCCATCAATTAGTTGATGCCTGAAAGCAGAAAAATCTTCATATTCAATTTTTCTGCGAAAAGCATCTTGTTCCATAATATGAAAAGCAAAGATTTATTGAATTTGCTATGTGAATGCACGATATACGCTTGATAAATAAAAAAATATAGAAGATACATTTAATTAAGTAATATATGAATTGATGGATTTT
>CAYLNI010000146.1:0-522 GCA_964384705.1 uncultured Fusibacter sp. | reverse complement strand
CTCCGCCGGCAGCGACCGCGACGAGGAAGACGAAGATGAAACCCAATAATTCAAAAAAATGAGATGAGGTAAAAAATGAAATTAATTAACCAATTAGAACAATTAAGTACCACTTGCCCAACAGCAAATAAACTATTGAATATTTACAATAACAATATTGTGGATATTAATTCCCATTTATCACAAATAACTAAAGAACTACCTGAATTTGATAACCACGATGAAAAACATAGTAAAAAAGTATTAGAAAATATGTTGGCTAAAGATCCTTCAAAGACAGAGGAAGAAACTTTCTAGTTATGAAATTTTTTTATTAATCATGTCCGCATATTTACATGATATTGGAATGGCTTTGCCAGAATGGGAATCAAAATTGCTTATTTTAACAGAGGGTATTGAAGGCATAACAAGGACTGAAATTGTTGATCCACTTGCAAACGATTGTAAGAAACCAATGAAATTATCAGATGCAATGCAATATATTAAAAGTAAAAATGAATACCTATATGGAACTTTTAATCT
>CAYLNI010000145.1:2265-7687 GCA_964384705.1 uncultured Fusibacter sp. | reverse complement strand
CTCGATGTACCCTTTGCAATTGCAGACGCTACAGCACTTACAGAAGCTGGTTATGTCGGCGAGGATGTCGAAAACATCATATTAAAACTCGTGCAAGCTGCAGATTATGATATAGAACGTGCACAAAAGGGTATCATCTATATAGATGAAATCGATAAGATCACAAGAAAGTCCGAAAACCCTTCTATTACGAGGGATGTTTCCGGTGAAGGTGTTCAACAAGCGCTTCTCAAAATCATCGAAGGTACAGTCGCAAATGTACCACCGCAAGGTGGCAGGAAGCATCCACACCAAGAATTTTTACAAGTGGATACGACCAATATTCTCTTTATTTGCGGTGGCGCGTTCGACGGTATGGAATCAATCATCAATTCCAGAATTGGTGAGAAAGCCCTCGGATTTGGCGCAACGATTCAAAGTAAGAAAAATGTACTACTAGGGGAACTTTTCGATAAGATTGAACCTAAAGATCTATTGAAGTATGGATTGATCCCCGAATTCGTCGGCCGTGTTCCTATCGTCGTATCTCTTCATGAACTCGATCAAGACGCGCTCGTTCGCATCTTGAAAGAACCTAAAAATGCCATCATCAAGCAGTATCAAAAGATGCTGAAAATCGATGAAGTGGATTTGGAATTTGAAGAAGACGCATTAGTCGAAGTGGCTAAATTGGCGATTGAGAGAAAGACCGGTGCTCGAGGTTTGAGATCCATTCTTGAGAGCATTATGATGGAGATCATGTATGAGATTCCTTCTCGTGACGATATTAAAAAATGTATTGTGACAAAGGAAACCATTCGAAACCATCAACTGCCAACCCTTGTACTTTTTGACGCAAAGAAAGAAAGCGCTAAGAAGGAACCACGCAAGGGTAAAGAAAGTGTATCCTAAAACGAGCGAAAGCTCGTTTTTTAATTGATTTTCAAAGAATGAGGTGATGAAGTGGAAAATGACGGTAAAGTAATTAACATTCCCTTGATACCACTAAGAGGCTTATCCATATTTCCATATATGGTCTTGCATTTCGATGTGGGTCGAAAGAAATCGGTAAAAGCTTTAGAAGCGGCAATGGCAAAAGACCAACGTATTTTTTTGACAACGCAGTTTGATATAGACAATGATTCGCCAGAATCCACTGATTTTTACAAAGTGGGCACGATCTGCAAAATCAAACAGATGCTTAAACTTCCTGGCGATGCCATTAGGGTTTTAGTAGAGGGTATTCAGCGTGCGGAAGTAAATGAAATCGTTGAGGATACGCCTTATTTTAGAGTAGACGTCACCGTTCACGTCGATACAGTGGAAGTGGACAAGCAAACACGTGCACTTATGAGAAGCTGTATCACAGCTTTTGAGAAGTATATTGCCACAAGCAATCGCGTAAGTGCTGAAGTGATACTATCGGTTACTGCCATTGACGAACCAGGTCGATTGGCTGATACGATCGCTGCTCAAATCACGTTGAAAACTGAACAAAAGCAGGAACTTATCAACGCAATCGGTGTCAACGAAAGACTTGAGAGCCTATACAAGCTTTTGCTGACTGAGATTGAGATTTTAGAAGTTGAAAAAAACATCAACGACAAAGTAAAGAGCCAAATCAACAAATCCCAAAAAGAGTATTACCTAAGAGAGCAAATCAAAGCCATCAGAGATGAACTTGGCGAAGAAGACGCTCAAGAAGACGAAATAGAAGAAATGCGACATAAGCTCAAAAAGCTCAAACTCTCCAAAAAAATTGACAAGAAAGTATCCACTGAAATCGATCGATATTCGAGATTGTCACCATCTTCCGCAGAAAGTGGCGTCATAAGAAGCTACGTCAATTGGATTTTGGACTTACCTTGGAAAAAGGAAACAAAAGATGAAATCGATCTCGTCAAGGCGCAAGCGATTCTCGATGAGGATCACTATGGCTTAGAATCCGTTAAAGAGCGCGTTGTCGAATACCTTGCCGTCAGAGACTTGACGCAGAGCATGAAAGGCCCAATCATCTGCCTTGTTGGCCCTCCTGGTGTCGGTAAAACGTCTATCGCAAAATCCATCGCACGTTCGCTCAATCGCGAGTTTGTTAGAATGTCACTTGGTGGTGTCCGAGATGAAGCAGAGATTAGAGGCCACCGTAGAACTTATATTGGCGCTATTCCTGGACGTATCATCAACGGCATCAAAGAAGCTGGCACAAAAAATCCAGTTTTCTTATTTGATGAGATCGATAAGCTCTCTAGCGATTTTAGAGGCGACCCTGCATCTGCACTTCTCGAAGTGCTCGATCCAGAGCAAAACAAAGAATTTACTGACCACTACCTAGAAGTGCCATTTGACCTATCAAAAGTCATGTTCGTCACGACGGCTAACTCACTTACGACGATTCCAAGACCTTTGCTTGACCGTATGGAAGTCATCCAGGTATCTGGTTACACTGAATATGAAAAACTCAATATTGCTAAAAAATATCTCGTCCCTAAAAAAATGGAAGAGCATGGCCTTTCAAAGACCAGCTTATCGATTTCTGATGAAGGCATCTTAGATATCATCCGCAAGTATACGAGAGAATCAGGTGTACGTGAGCTTGAGAGAAAAGTTGCAGATCTTTGTAGAAAAGCAGCGGTTCGCATCGTCAAAGGCGATGTTAAATCTGTTCGCGTCACTGAGAAGAACTTAGACAAGTATTTAGGTAAACTCAAATACCACTATGATTTGATTGCTGAAGACGATCAAATCGGCATCGTTACAGGTCTTGCTTGGACGGCTGTCGGTGGTGAAACGCTCTCTATTGAAGTCAACACCATGAAAGGCAAAGGCAAGCTTCAACTCACAGGTCAACTCGGCGATGTGATGAAAGAATCTGCTCAAGCCGGACTTTCCTATATCAGAACCGTTTCAAGCCAGTATGGCATAGAAGAAAATTTCCACGAAACGATCGACTTGCATGTGCATATCCCTGAAGGGGCGATTCCAAAAGATGGTCCATCTGCAGGCATCACGATGGCAACTGCCATGATCTCCGCCTTATCACAAATTCCGGTCAATCGCTTTGTCGCGATGACGGGTGAAATTACTTTAAGAGGTAGAGTGCTTGCTATTGGTGGCTTTAAAGAAAAGGCACTCGCTGCGAAACGCGCTGGCATCAAGAAAATTGTTTTCCCATTTGACAACGCGAAAGATCTTGAAGAAATTCCTGAAATCATCAAAAAAGAAATAGAATTCGTACCAGTCAAGACGATGGATGAAGTGTTGATCCACGCTCTTGTGAGAGAGGACGTAAAACAATGAAGATAAAAAACAGCCAGTTTGTGATAAGTGCGGTCGCAAGATCGCAATATCCAGACGATGCGTTACCAGAGTTCGCATTTGCAGGGCGATCAAATGTAGGAAAATCATCGCTCATCAATATGCTGCTCAATAGACGAGGACTCGCGAAAACGAGTGGTACGCCGGGTAAAACGCAGCTTGTAAACTTTTATGACATTGATGGTCTCTTTCGCTTAGTCGATCTACCAGGTTATGGCTTTGCAAAAGTCTCAAAAGAGAAAAAGGCGAATTGGGGAAACATCATCGATACGTACCTCAACAACCGTGAAACGCTTATTGAAGTCTTTCAACTTGTGGACATCAGACACAAACCTTCGAATGAAGACAAAGAGATGTACACATGGATTAAAGGATGCGGCTTCAATGGCATCGTTCTTGCGACCAAATCAGATAAGCTCACAAAAAATCAAGTTTCTCAGCAAATTAAAATGATTCGCGAGGAACTTAAAATGGACAAGGAAGCGGTTATCGTTCCCGTTTCAGCGACAACGCGTGATGGCAAGTACGAAGTATGGGAAATCATCAACGCGCTTTTCGAAGCAAACGACTACGATATCGTCATTGAACGTCAAAATCCCGAAGAATAAAAAATTATTGGAGGCAAATGCATGAATCCACAAGTAAAAATCACAGTTAAAGGTTACGGCACTATGGTTGCTGAACTCTATCCTGAAATTGCACCAACAAGTGTCAACAATTTCTTGACCCTTGCTGGAAAAGGTTACTATGATGGCCTAATTTTCCACAGAGTTATCAAAGGCTTTATGATCCAAGGTGGTTGCCCAGACGGAACTGGCATGGGCGGTCCAGGCTACGGTATCAAAGGTGAATTCCTTAAAAATGGCGTCAACAACAACCTTAAGCATACAGAAGGTGTTCTTTCTATGGCGCGTTCACAAAGCCCAAACAGCGGTGGTAGCCAAATCTTCATCATGCATAAAACGTCACCACACCTTGATGGTTTATATGCTGGCTTCGGTAAAGTAACTGAAGGTCTTGAAATCGTTGACCAAATTGCAAACGTAAAGACAAAAGGTAGCGACAAGCCAGTTGAAGACGTTGTGATCGAGTCTGTAGAAGTTATTTTAAACGACTATGAAATCGGCAATATCGAGAAGTTCTAAGCGAATTCGAAGTGACTTCAATTAAGTGCAAGAGCCCTGAAAGTTTCAGGGCTCTTTTTAACGTAAAAAAAAGACCTCAACTTTCGCTGGGTCTTTCATCATCATCTTACAATGCTTCAAGTAAGAAAATTATTTTTGGTTTGAACCTAATACGTTTACGATTTTGTGCTTAACCATTCCGTAGATAGCTTCTCTAGCTGGTGCTAAATACTTTCTTGGGTCGAAGTTGCCTGGATCGAGAGCGAATTGCTTTCTGATTGTTCCAGTCAATGCCAATCTTAAATCTGAATCGATATTGATTTTGCAGATGCCATATTTACCTGACAATCTAAGTTGATCTTCAGGGCAACCTTTTGCATCTACGAGTTTACCGCCGTATTCGTTACACATTTCAACATATTCAGGAATAACTGAAGAAGCGCCATGTAAAACAAGTGGGAAACCTGGTAATAAGTCAGAGATTTTTTTCAAACGTTCGATATCGAGCTTAGGATCAGAATCTGCAGCAAATTTGTATGCGCCGTGGCTTGTGCCGATAGCGATAGCAAGTGAGTCACAGCCTGTTTTCGTAACGAAATCAACAGCTTGTTCAGGATCTGTGTAAGTTGCGTCTTCAGCAGAAACGTTTACAGCATCTTCGATACCGGCAAGTCTGCCAAGTTCCGCTTCTACAACAACGCCTCTAGCGTGTGCATATTCGACAACTTTTTTCGTGAGCTCAATGTTTTCTTCGTAAGATAAATGTGAACCATCTACCATGACAGATGAAAAACCATCGTCGATACATGCTTTACAGATTTCGAAATCTTCACCGTGATCGAGGTGAAGCGCTATATCTAATTCTGGATGCTCGATGAGCGCTGCTTCTACGAGTTTTTTCAAGTAAACTGGACTAGCATATTTTCTAGCTCCTGCAGATACTTGAAGGATAATTGGTGAACCTGTTTCAGTATATCGTTATCTGCTTGGGGCAAGCCCGTATG
>CAYLNI010000145.1:0-2255 GCA_964384705.1 uncultured Fusibacter sp. | reverse complement strand
GTTTCAGCTGCCGCTTTTACGATACCTTGGATAATCTCCATGTTGTTTACGTTAAATGCGCCGACAGCATAACCGCCTTCATAGGCCTTTTTAAACATCTCTTTTGTGGTTACTAATGGCACTCGAATCACTCCTTTTGTTTATGGATTAACTTGTTGATATTCCTATTAACAATGTCTTGCTATATATGATATTATAAAACATGTAAAACTTTATTGCTAGTTAAAAAATGAAAAAAGTAAAAATTTTATCCCGCAGGGACAAGGAGTGACCCGTGAAATTACCCGAGAGTTTTGAACTGCGTATGAAAGACATGCTGGGTGCATCCTACCTTGATTTTTCAGCATCTTATGATCTGCCTTACCACGTTGCATTGAAAGTGAATACTTTGAAAATAGAAGTCAAATCGTTTCTAGAAAAGTTTCCGTATGAACTGACGCCGGTGCCGTGGACATCAGATGGTTTCTATTATCATCCTGAAGACCCTGTGACAAAACACCCTTTTTTCCACGCTGGGTTATATTATATTCAAGAACCTTCAGCCATGTCACCAGTCCAAGCGCTCGGTGCAAAAGAAGGCGATCGATGCTTAGATCTATGTGCAGCACCTGGTGGTAAGTCCATGCAAATTGCAACGGCGATCAAGGACAAAGGGATACTCGTGACTAACGATATCAATGAAACCCGCGTGAAGGCCATTTTACGCAATGTCGAGAAGTTTGGCCTACGCAACGTCATCGTACTGGATGATTCGCCTCAAAAGATTGCCAAAATCATGGGGCACCGATTTGATTGTATATTAGTGGATGCGCCGTGTTCAGGTGAAGGCATGTTCCGAAAAGACCCAAAAGCCGTTAAATCATGGGAAACATATGGCCCCGAGCAATGTAGCCTATTACAAAGCGAGATCACCTCGTCACTTGTGGATTTAATCGGACACGAAACCAATATCGTCTATTCGACCTGTACGTTTTCACACATAGAAAATGAAGATCAAATCGATCACTTGATAAACGCCTATGATTGCTTCCAGCCTAGAGCACTGTTCTTGAATGGTATAGAGCCTATCAGCACTGAAGAGCCGCATATGGCGCATATATGGCCGCATAGACACCGTGGCGAAGGGCATTTCATCGGCGGATTGGTTGGCAGACACGCAACTGACGAACCGACCACCTATTATGAATCCAACACACCGCCACCAGAAGTGGTGGCGTTTATGGAAAAGCATTTGAAAACACCTCTCAAAGGACATTTCGTAATGGAAAAAGAACGCGTCTATCTCAAACCGGAGATCCATTTTCCAACGCGTGGTCTTAAAATCGTCAGAGAGGGTTTGTTGATTGGTGAGATTAAAAAAGATCGATTTACACCGAGTCAAGCACTCGCTATGTATCTGAAGGCAGACGATTTCCATCCAATCATCGATCTAGAACCTAACAGTCTAGATGCCACCAAGTATCTTAAATGCGAAACGCTACATGTGGCATGTGATACTGAAGGGCTTCACCTCGTGTGCACAGATGGTTATCCACTTGGCTTTGCCAAAGTAAGTGGTGGAACACTTAAAAATCAATACCCGACGAGTTGGCGGATGTTGTAAAAACAGGCACTATAAGGAGCGAAACATGGGCGAAAAAGTAAGGCTCGACAAGCTCTTGTCCAACATGGGCAAAGGGACGCGAAGCGAGATGAAAGATGCGTTAAAATACGGTCAAATCAAAGTCAATGGCGTCGTCGTACGCACAGGTAAAGATAAAGTCGATGTCGAAGTGGATGAAGTGCTATATCGCAATGAGCCCGTCATCTATAAAAAATATATCTATCTCGTGATGAACAAGCCACAGGGGGTGATATCAGCCACAGAGGACAAAGTGCATGAGACGGTCATCGATTTAATAGATGATTCATTCAAACACTATGATCTCTTTCCTGTGGGGAGACTTGATATCGACACGGAAGGGCTTTTGATCATCACAAATGACGGGGACTTGACACACAATCTCTTGGCACCAAAAAAACACGTGCCCAAAACTTATTTTGCCATAGTTGACGGTGAAGTGGGCAATGAAGCGATTGAAGCATTTCGATTGGGCATCACATTGGAAGATGGCTATAAATGCAAACCGGCAGAGCTCATAATCCACAAAAGCGTTGGTGGCCAAACCGAAGTGTCACTCACGATTCACGAGGGGAAATTCCATCAAGTAAAGCGGATGTTTGAAGCGACTGGAAGTTTTGTGACATACCTTAAA
>CAYLNI010000144.1:0-7692 GCA_964384705.1 uncultured Fusibacter sp. | reverse complement strand
CCCTTTATTTTTTTTTTTTTTTTTAAAACACGTTTAGCATGACGTTTAAATGGTAAAAATGTAATGAGATGTTTCATATCTACATAAGGAGCAAACTATGACTAAATATAAAATGTACTTTGGAGTTTCACTTATTTTTGTTGTAATGGTCGTCGTATTTATAAACTATGCTGCAACTAACGATACAAGCAAATTAGAAAATCTTGAACCAAGTGTCGAAATCGTAGTATCTGAAGAGGAGACGACAGAACCAGATGTGACGGTAGAAAAAAGCGTTGCCATTATAACCTCTGAAGTTGAACCCATTCCAAATGCATCCGCCAATACCATCAGTGTAAAAAGCTACGGTGCAAAAGGGGATGGCAAGACAGACGATGCAAAAGCCTTTCAAAAGGCGATCGACTTCGCAAGTAAAAATAATAAAACGCTTGTCGTCCCGGAGTCTACTAAACCATATTTGATTCTTACTACACTTGAATTAAAATCAAACACTCACATTTCAGGTTATGGGGCGACATTATACATGCCTTCGCACAAGCAAGTTCACAATATTTTTTCAGCTTCAAGCAAAATTGAAATCGCAAATGTTTCAATAAAAGGGCTAACCTTGTTATCTGAAAATGATCAAGAGGGTACTGGAGAGTACGAAGATAGCCTTACAAGCTATGTTCAAGGCATCTATCTGTTTGGCATTAAATATTTGACCATTAGTGATGTAACTATGGAAAATATGTATATAGGTATAAAGTTGGATGCGTCAAAAAATGGTGATAAAAGTGAGCGAATCAGTATCAACAACTTAGAAATTACAAACTCTAGAACACCATTATTTATAACTTCTACAAAAAAATTTAAAATGACGAACAGTATTCTAGATGCGGCAGGTGGTGCGACAAAATTCTTACATGCCGCTTATATCAGAGGCGATACAAATGATATAGAATTTAATAAAGTTAAATTTATTAATTCACCTGGTGGTGGCATTCACCTCTACAATAGCAATCGTGATATGGCACCACCACAAGACATTCGCATCATAGATAGCTATATTGAAAATACAAAAGTTGGCATCTATATTTATTCCGGTGCAAAAAATATCGAGATATCGAACTTAGTTATGAAAAACATTGAGTTGCCATTTAAAATTAACAGTGCTGTAGGCGTGGTCATAGAAAAAGTAGATATTAAAAATAACCCTAATGTGAACAAACCCATCGGTTTATTCAACATGGATAAAATTTCAGCGTCAACATTTAAAGAGATCACTTATGATGGCTTAGGTATGACCGGTTACTTGTTCAATATTGGATCAGACGTAAATGACTTGACGATCTCTGAACTTAAAGTGACAAATCTATATAATGTTGGATTATTATATAGTACAAGTGACTCCATTGAAAATTTAGTCATCGAAAATTCTGTCATTCAATGGACGAGCATTAAGGGGCCGCTCTTGCGTTTTAGGAACAATGGATCAAGTGCCATATTACGTGATAACCAGTTTATAAATAATGGTAAAGAAGCAAGTCTAGAAGTATTTAAGACCACAAATCCATATGTCATCCTTGAACGCAATTCTTATAATGGCTTTTAGTATAATAATTCGTTATGCGAATTGTTAAACTGGATAATTATACATTAAAAATGTTTAATATGAACGATTTGCGGTATGAATAAAGTAGTCACTTAAGCATATGGGCGAACGTGACAAATAAATACGATGAAAGGAGCTGACCATGAAAAAGTGGAGTAAACCTCAAATTGTTATACTTGACGTCGTTGCTACTGAAAAAATGAAGATGTCACATAAGTTTAACAAACATAAGCCTCGTCATTCCTAAGCGTACTAAAAAGAAGCAAATGGGGTTACTATTATTTGTCATGTAAGACCACCGAAAACTTACATATGAGCAAAAAATAGTATCGAAAGGGATGCTGACACAATGTTAGTCAGCATCCTTTTTGTAACTTATATTATGAGGACTGATGATGAAAGCATGGATTTTTACTTTTAAAAAAACAATATTTTATGCACTCGTATTCATACTTTTATGCACCAACAAAGTCTTAATACGCATCATACCCTTCAATAAATTAATTCATCTATACACAAATGCAGCTCAGGATATCGAGATGGCAGAGGTAGATGAGCGAATCGTAAAAATGATCCGTCATTCAATAACGCGTTATAGAAAATTATTGTTCTGGCCACCAGTGTGTTTTGAACAATCTCTAACTGTGCTCTTATTAGCGCGACTTTTTAGGATGCCGGGAAGCATATATTTTGGAATAAACAAATCGGATCATGGCAAAATGATAGCGCATGCTTGGACGCGAATAGGTCAGTATTGGGTTACAGGAGATGCGCTTAAAGACAGCTTTACAGTCGTTTATAAAGTGCATTACTTACCCAAAAATCTGATGGAGCGCTTATGAATTTAAAAAGTAAACTCACCCTGTTCTTGAACATAGAGCTACATAAAAAACTTCAGACCTTTTCTATCGGATACAAATGGTCAATCTTTCGGATTGTCCTGTTAAATGTTTTAAATGCGCTTACTAGCATTGGCCTAGCAATTGTTACAAAAGTTTTGATCGATAGTGCCATGGCAGGTAAATTGAATACGGCCATATACTATGGCATTAGCCTTGCGATAATTCTATTGTTTGAAATGTTTTTGGTATCGGCAATCACTTATTACACGGTACGTACGAAAGAATCGATGCGAAACAGCTTACAGCTCAATGCGCTATCAGAAATTTATGATAAGAAATGGATTCAACTAAATACGTATAAAACTGGTGATTTAGTATCGCGTTTATATAGTGATGTGGACAGTATCGTCACGGCGTTGACTAACACAGTACCAACATTGATTGCGCTTATGGTACAGCTTTTAATGGCATTTGGATTGCTTTATTCATATGATACATTGCTTGCACTTCTAACTTTTTTGGTGACGCCGATTACAATTTTGTTTGGTATGGTGATTGGACAAAAAATCAAAGTCGTTCAGAAAAAAATTCAAGAAGCTGATGCGCTAAAGCATTCCATTATCAATGAAGCGCTTCAGAACATCATAATTTTGAAATCTTTCAACTACGTAATCAGAAACTTAGAACGCGTGAAAGCCCTTCAAGCGGATCATTTTGAACTCGTGAAACGCAAAAATAGGATTAGCATCAATTCAAATTTAATGCTTGGTTTTGGTTATCAATTAGGATTTTTTGGCGCTGTAACATTTGGTGCGTTTCGACTTGCATCTAAGGCGATAACTGTAGGTACTTTTACGGCTTTTATTCAACTCGTTGGTCAAATTCAAGCACCGATACAAGGATTGGCTTCTTCATTACCTCAGTTGATCGCATCGCTATCTTCAGTCGAACGGATCCATGAATTAGATGAAATTGAAAATGATCAACAGCAGGATGATAACACTCTAAATCATTCTGCCATTCCGAGTAAAATCGTGGTCAATAATATTTCATTTGCATATAAAAAAAACCAGCCTGTTTTCTCAGGCTTAAATATGACAATAAGCCGTGGTGAGAAAGTTGCCATCGTTGGTCCTTCTGGGGAGGGCAAGACAACACTTGTCCATATGCTTTTATCACTCATCGAACCCGATGCTGGTGAAATCACTATAGAGACGAATGCTGGTGGTCGTTTTCCACTTGGTGCCAGTACCCGACGATTCTTTTCTTACGTGCCACAGACCAACACTTTATTTTCAGGCAGCATTTATGATAATTTTTTACTAAATCACGACGTTTCGGATGAGGCTATTGAAAATGCGTTGATCGCCTCATGTTGTAAGAGTTTTATCGATGAACTTCCAGAAGGACTCGAGACATTGATGGGGGAACGTGGCATAGGTTTATCACAAGGACAGGCGCAACGCATTTCTATTGCTAGAGCACTGCTACATGAGACGCCATTTTTGGTGTTTGATGAAGCAACAAGTGCCCTTGATATTGAAACGGAACGCAATTTAATCAGCAACTTAAAACAGTATCATCCACTTTGGACACTCATCGCCGGGACACACCGAGAAAGTATATTTGATATATGCGACAGGGTTTACTGGATGAAAAACGGAGGTCTTACCTATGAAGCATGACTATTTGATATTTGGATACAGGGTGAGATCAGATTTTGAGCTAGATGCTTTTGCTTATGAATTTGAAGTACCTGAGATAATCGTGGAAAACGGTCAAATTACATGTAATGGAGATGACTTGCAAGAGGATGGCTTTTACTTTTCGCTGGATGAAGAACTGATTGCTTTTTATGTGCCTGACATAGGAACATACGAAATAAGAAACGGCAATCGAATAACTGTCGAACCTGGTAACGGTACAAGATTGAAAGATCTGTCATTATTTGTCCTAGGGTCGGCTTTTGGTTTTTTAATGCATCAAAAAAAAGTGTTTCCACTTCATGGTAGCACTGTTGATCTTGGAGATTGTTGTATAACACTTGTCGGTCATTCAGGTGCGGGTAAAACATCGCTGGCTTCAGGTTTTGTAGAAAAAGGTTATAAGTTGCTATCAGATGACGTTTCGCGTATCGAGTCTATTGATACGGATCACTACGTGCATCCAAGTTATCCGTCACAGAAAATTTGGAAAGATGGTGCGCATCATCTGGCGCTTCAATATGATCCCGAAAATCGCGTCATGCGCCAATTAGACAAATTTTATATCAATTCTCGTGAGCGTTTTAGTGAAAGTCGAAAGCCACTCGTAGGTATCATAGAAATCGTGCCATCAGAGGTTGAGACACCAGTTTTGATTCGATTGGAGAAACCAGCTGTTTTAAATGCTTTAATCACGCACAGCTATCTTCAAGAAGTAATTGGTGGCAAAACGGATGTAGGTGCACATTTGCGATTTTGCTCTAGACTATGTGAGAGTATACCTGTGTATAGAATAATGCGTCCATATGATGGGTTTACAGTTGTAGATCAAGTTGATGCCATCATGACAACTTTTAAAATAAGGATACAGGAGGTGTAATGTGACGTATCAAAATGATCAAGCATATATCAGAAATAATGCGATTGAATCAGCGGTGATGGGGGATGAAATAGGAATGTTAAACGTCGAAACTGGAAAGTATTTCATCCTAGATCCTATAGCTACAGATATTTGGCATGCGCTGGAAAAACCAATGACGATGACGCATTTGGTTTTGCATCTTACGCAAATTTATGAAGTGGACCAAGAAACCTGCTTAAAGGAAACTGAGATTTTTCTAAGTGAACTAATTGATAACAAACTCGTAAAACCCTTAGAACCAACTGGCATATGAGACAAAATTGAGGTGGGATTAATGAGTAAAAAATTAAGAACACTGATTATCATTATTGGCGATATTTTTATGATAAACTTTGCACTATTGTTTTCAATATACTTACATAATGAAGGCACTCTAAACTTAGCAATGATCGAAACTTACGCATATATATTTATTGCAATAACCTGTATGAAAATATTCGTTTTTAAATGGTTTTCTTTATATTCAAGTTTATGGGCTTATGCCTCGATTGAAGAACTGATGAAAATCGTCATGGCTGTTTTTGTTGGCAATTTTCTCAGCATCATCTATATCACTGTGACGGATTTTCGTTTGTTCGGTGGTATCTATGTGATTTCTATCATTTTTGAAATTGCTTTGATTGGAGGCAACCGATTTAGTTATCGCGTCATGAGAAGGATCAAACAAAGTAAGAGTTTGTTTAGACAAAATGACGATCAACATGTATTGATCATCGGATGTGGGTCGACAGCGAGTTTGATTGCAACAGAAATCAAAACACATCCAACAAAATATGGTCACTTGGTAGGTTTCATCAGTGATGACACATCAAAATATAGCCAGTTGATAGCTGGTGTAAAAGTGGTAGGCAATCGATACGAAATTGTAAGCTTAGCACAAAAACATAAAATCACTGAAATAATTTTAGCAATTCCAACGGCTAGTAAAGATACCCACCGACAAATACTTGCTGAGTGCAAACGGACAGGGGCAAAAGTGAAAATAATCCCTGGTATCATGGAAGTCATCGATGGACAAGTGAGTATGAATGCGATTAGAAATGTAGAAATAGAAGACTTGTTAGGAAGAGATCCTGTCGACCTCAACATAGACGAAATTTCATCGTATATTGAAGGTCGTGCAATACTCGTTACTGGTGGTGGGGGATCAATTGGTTCAGAGCTTTGCCGACAAATTGCAAAATTCAACCCATCAAAATTAATTGTATTGGACGTTTATGAAAATAATGCTTACGATATCCAAAATGAGTTATATAGAACGTATGGTGAACAACTTGATTTAGATGTTCTAATTGCTTCTGTCAGAGATAGAAACAGCATCTTTAGAATCATGAATGAATACAAACCACAAGTTGTATTTCACGCAGCAGCTCATAAGCACGTTCCATTGATGGAAAAATCACCTAAAGAAGCTGTTAAGAATAATATCATAGGAACTTTGAATATGATTGAGGCAGCTCATGAAAACAACGTGGATCGATTCGTAATGATTTCAACAGATAAAGCTGTAAATCCAACGAGTGTCATGGGTGCATCAAAGCGATTATGCGAGATGTTGGTTCAATCAATTTCCAAGCAGTCGCACACCAAGTTTGTTGGTGTTAGATTTGGTAATGTCCTCGGTTCAAATGGTTCTGTCATTCCTCTGTTCAAGAAGCAAATAGAATGTGGTGGGCCAGTCACTATCACACATCGTGACATCATACGGTACTTTATGACCATACAAGAAGCTTCGCAACTCGTTATTGAAGCCGGTGGTATGGCAAATGGCGGGGAGCTATTTATACTCGACATGGGTGAGCCAGTTAGAATCTATGATCTTGCAGAAGATCTGATTCGCTTATCCGGGTTAAAACCTCACGTCGACATAGATATACAAATTACTGGACTACGTCCAGGAGAGAAGCTCTATGAAGAGCTACTTATGACAGAAGAAGGCATACAAAACACAAGACATGAAAAAATATTTGTCGGTAAGCCTTCAGATTTAAGTTTTAAAATGGTTAAATCCAACGTGGAAAAGCTAGAAGAAATGCTGAATACAGCGAGTGATGATGAGATCAAAGAACGCCTTAGCGTACTCGTTCCAACCTATAAACCATTAGGTCAACATGAGATCAAAGTAAATTATGGCGTTGAAACATCGACGCTTGTGCCAGAAAACATCAGTATGATCACAGCAAACAATCTATTGAAATAATTATGCTATTTACTCAATTTTGATTCTAAGGAGTATACATGAACAAAAGACTCGAATTATGGGAACTATTCACGATCATCTTTAAAAGAAAATGGCTAATACTATCTGTGATGCTACTTATTGTCGCTTTAGGGACACTTTACAGTATGTACTTGGTTGAGCCTGAGTTCAAATCCAGTACCACGCTTATGGTCAATAGCTCAAAAGGCATGGATACAGCTGAGTTTGATCCTTCTGTAGATATCAGAAGTATTGAACTCAGTCAAAGACTTGTTGTCACCTATCTGGAAATTGTTAAATCCCGTGGCGTATTAAGCCAAGTAAGTGAAGAGATGGGTCTGGGGTATAGTTATACTGACATGCTGTCAATGGTCACTGCTACTCAAGTTGATATGACGGAATTCTTAAAAATCGAAGTGATTGATTATGAC
>CAYLNI010000143.1:7363-7778 GCA_964384705.1 uncultured Fusibacter sp. | reverse complement strand
AAAAACAGTTGACGGTCCTTCAAAGAAAGACTGGAGAGGCGGAAGAGCAGCAGCGATCAATATCATTCCTTCAACTACTGGCGCAGCTAAAGCAGTTGGCGAAGTTTTACCAGCTACAAAAGGCAAATTGACAGGTATGTCATTTAGAGTACCTACACCAACTGTATCAGTTGTTGACTTAACATTCACAGCTTCTAGAGACACATCTATCGAAGAAATCGACGGCTTACTCAAAAAAGCGTCTGAAACATATTTAAAAGACATTTTAGGTTATGCAAATGAAGAGCTTGTATCAACTGACTTCATCCACGATGCAAGATCATCAATTTACGATTCATTGGCAACACTCCAAAACAACCTTAAAGGCGAGAAGAGATTCTTTAAAGTGGTTTCATGGTATGACAATGAGTGGGGT
>CAYLNI010000143.1:0-7272 GCA_964384705.1 uncultured Fusibacter sp. | reverse complement strand
GGACCCTGACTTAGTCAGGGTTCACTTCATGTAAAAATTGGAGGCGTGTAAATGTTTAATAAAAAGACGATCGAAGATGTTAATGTAACAGGCAAACGCGTATTAGTACGTGTCGATTTCAACGTACCACTCAAAGACGGTGTTATAACAGATGAAAATAGAATTATGGGTGCAATGCCAACGATCAATTATTTGATCGAAAAAGGCGCAAAAGTGATTCTTTGCTCACACCTTGGCAAACCAAAAGCTGACAATATGGCAGCTTTCACATTGGCACCAGTTGCTAAGAGACTTTCTGAGATTATTGGCAAAGAAGTTGCATTTCCAGCTGAAGCAGAAGTGGTTGGCGAAAAAGCGAGAGCTGCTGTCGCTGCTATGGCAGACGGCGATGTCATCCTACTTGAAAATACGCGTTTTCGCGCTGAAGAGTCAAAAAATGGCGAAGCGTTTTCAAAAGATTTGGCTTCTATCACAGATATATTCGTAAACGACGCATTCGGCTCAGCACACCGCGCACATTCATCGACAGTTGGTGTGGCGGATTATGTGGACACAGCAGTTTGTGGCTACTTGATTCAAAAAGAACTTAAATTCCTCGGCGAAGCGGTTGAGAGCCCAGAAAGACCATTCTGTGCGATCTTAGGCGGCGCTAAGGTTTCTGATAAAATAAAAGTTATCGAAAATCTGCTTACAAAAGTTGATTCACTCATCATCGGTGGCGGCATGGCTTATACATTCTTAAAGGCGCAAGGTTATACAATCGGTAAATCACTTGTTGAAGAAGACAAACTCGACTATGCCCTTGAGATGATTGAAAGCGCTAAAGCGAAAGGCGTTGAACTTCTATTGCCAATAGACCACATCGTGGCAGCAGAATTCAACAAAGATTCAGCACCGATTGTCACGGAAGGCTTAGATATCGAAGGCGACTACATGGGCCTTGATATTGGTCCTAAGACAGCAGCACTTTATGCTGAAGTGGCATCAAAAGCTAAAACAATTATCTGGAATGGGCCAATGGGCGTATTCGAATTTGATAACTTTGCAAAAGGTACAGTTGCCGTTGCAAAAGCTTTGGCAGATTCTGATGCGACGACGATCATCGGCGGTGGCGATAGTGCAGCAGCTGTGAATATCTTGGGCTTCGGCGACAAGATGTCACACATCTCAACTGGTGGTGGAGCATCCCTTGAGTTCCTCGAAGGAATCGCATTACCTGGTATTGAAGCACTTAACGATAAATAGGAGGCAACATGAGAAAACCAATTATTGCAGGAAACTGGAAAATGCACAAAAGCGTCGCTGATGGCCTTGCTTTTGTATCAGCTGTAAAATCGGAAGTAGCTGGAACGGATGTTGAAACGGTTATATGTGCCCCTTTTACTTTGCTTCCAAGTTTAGTTGAAGCGGTTAAGAGCACAAATATCAAAATCGGCGCACAAAATATGCATTTTGAAGATAAAGGTGCTTTTACTGGCGAAGTCAGTGCAGATATGTTACTTGATATCGGTGTGACACATGTCATTATTGGTCACTCAGAAAGACGTCAGTACTTTGCGGAAACAGATGAAACCGTAAACAAAAAAGCGATCAAAGCGCTTGCAAAAGGCTTAGTCCCAATCATTTGTTGCGGTGAAACACTCGAGCAAAGAGAAGCTGGAGAAACAAAATCACTTGTAAAAGGTCAAATCGAAAAAGCGTATGCAAACATTTCAGCAGCAGATGCTGTTAAAACAGTTGTCGCTTATGAGCCGATTTGGGCGATCGGTACTGGCAAGACAGCAAGTAGCCAAGATGCAAACGACGTCATCGCGTATATCAGAGAAGTTTTAGAAACAGCATACGGCGATGATGTATCTGAAGAAATCAGAATTCAATACGGCGGTAGCGTAAAACCTTCCAATGTAGAAGAAATCATGAACGAAGCGGATATCGACGGAGCACTCGTCGGAGGCGCAAGTCTTGAACCAAGCGATTTTATTGAGCTCGTAAACTTTTAAGGAGTCTTATATGAAAAACCCAACAGCGTTGATCATCATGGATGGTTGGGGTCAAAGCAGCTGCAGAGTAGGAAACGCAGTTGAGATGGCCAACACCCCAAATTACGATCGACTACTTGAAAAATATCCACACACTTTGATTGCAGCAAGCGGCCTCGATGTCGGTTTGCCGGAAGGTCAAATGGGCAACTCTGAAGTTGGTCATCTGAACATTGGCGCAGGCAGAGTGATCTATCAGGAACTTACAAGAATTACAAAGTCTATCCTGGACGGCGATTTCTTTACAAATCCTGAACTGCTATCAGCGATGCATCATGCAAAGCTTCATGGCACAAAGCTTCACACTTGGGGCCTTTTGTCCGATGGTGGCGTGCATAGCCATATTGAACACCTGAAAGCCCTTATCCAAATGGCGAAGCAAGAAGGCGTTGAAAACATCTATATTCATGCCTTTATGGATGGTAGAGATACTTCGCCAACGAGTGGCCTCTCTTATGTTAGAGAATTAGAAAAGTTTATGACCGACATCAATTACGGTGTCATCGCAACAGTTTCTGGTCGTTATTATTCAATGGATAGAGACAAGCGATGGGAACGCATCGAAAAATCATACGACATGCTCGTTAAAGGCGAAGGCGTCAAATCCGAATCTGCGATCACAGTTTTTCAAGAGTCGTATGAAAATGGCGTTACAGATGAATTCATCTTACCGACAGTGATCGTTAAAAATGGTGAACCAATCGCCACGGTTAGTGAAAACGATGCGATCATATTCTTCAACTTCCGACCTGACCGTGCGAGAGAAATCACACGTGCCATCGTCGATGTTGACTTTGACGGCTTCAAGCGCGAGTATTTCCCAACGAAGTATGTTGGTTTTACACAGTATGACAAGACGATCGAGAATATCGCCATCGCCTACAAGCAACAATCCATCGACAACACACTTGGTCAGTATCTATCAAAGCTCGGAAAGAGACAGCTTCGAATCGCTGAAACTGAGAAGTACGCTCATGTGACATTTTTCTTTAACGGCGGCATAGAAGCGCCGAATGAAGGGGAAGATCGCATGTTGATCAACTCGCCAAAAGTCGCGACGTATGATCTTAAACCTGAGATGTCAGCCTATGAAATGACTGATAAGCTCTTGGCTGAAATCGACAGAGACCACTATGATCTCATCGTTATAAACTATGCGAACCCTGACATGGTTGGTCACACGGGTATCATCTCTGCGGCGATCAAAGCAGTTGAAGTCGTGGATGAATGTGTAGGCAGACTTGTTGCAAAGCTTGAAGAAAAGAATGGTAATTTCATTATCACAGCGGATCATGGCAATGCAGAGCAAATGCTCACAGACACAGGTGAACCGATGACGGCACATTCAATCAACAAAGTACCTTGTATCGTTGGTGGCGCAGGTGCTGTAACGCTATCAGAAAATGGAAGACTCTGCGATTTGACACCGACACTGCTCGATCTTATGAAGATCGACGTGCCAGTAGAGATGACAGGAAAATCAATTATTCATAAAAGTTATGTGGTCATGTAAGTTTCATATATAAATGCGTATGAATCAATTGAACTAAAACCAATATAAAATGGAGGTAAGCGAAATGTCAGTTATTACAGATGTATTTGCAAGAGAAATTTTAGATTCAAGAGGCAACCCAACAGTAGAAGTGGAAGTTTATTTAGAAGACGGATCAATGGGTAGAGCAGCAGTACCATCTGGCGCTTCAACAGGTGCTTTCGAAGCGGTTGAACTTAGAGATGGTGATAAAGGCAGATATATGGGCAAAGGCGTTGAAAAAGCAGTAGACAACGTGAACGAAATCATCGCACCAGAACTTGAAGGTTGGGATGCATACGATCAAATCGGTATAGACAAGATGATGATCGCGCTTGACGGCACACACAACAAAGGCAAATTAGGCGCTAACGCAATCTTAGGCGTTTCAATCGCAGTTGCAAAAGCAGCGGCAGAATCAACAGGCCTTTCACTTTACGAATATATTGGCGGTACAAATGCTAAAACATTGCCAGTTCCAATGATGAACATCATGAACGGCGGCGCACATGCTGATAACAACGTGGACATCCAAGAATTTATGGTTATGCCAGTTGGCGCAACATCTTTCAAAGAAGCATTAAGATGGGGTGCAGAAATTTATCATTCACTTAAATCGGTTCTTAAATCTAAAGGTTTAGCAACTGGAGTAGGCGATGAAGGTGGTTTCGCGCCAAACCTTCCAACAAATGAAGATGCTTTAAAAGTTATCATGGAAGCTATCGAAAAAGCGGGCTACAAGCCAGGCGAACAAATCAAGTTGGCGCTTGACGTTGCTGCAAACGAATTATATGATGAAAAAACTGGTAACTATACTTTAGCGAGTGAAGGCAAAGAGTTTACACCAGCTGAATTAATCGAATATTACGCAGGCCTTTGCGAAAAATACCCAATCATCTCAATCGAAGATGGTCTTGCTGAAGAAGATTGGTCAGCTTGGAAATTGATGGTTGAAAAACTCGGCAACAAAATTCAAATCGTTGGCGATGACTTATATGTAACGAACACTGAGAGACTTGCAAAAGGTATCAAAGAAAAATCTTCAAACTCAATCCTTATCAAACTCAACCAAATCGGCTCAATCACTGAGACTTTGGATGCGATTGAAATGGCTAAAAGAGCTGGATTCACGACAATCTCTTCACACAGATCAGGTGAAACTTCAGATTCAACAATCTCTGACCTTGCAGTTGCAATGAACACAGGTCAAATCAAAACGGGTGCACCTGCTAGAACAGATAGAGTTGAAAAATATAACCAACTTCTTAGAATTGAAGAGCAATTGGGTGACAACGCAGTATACGCTGGCATGTCTGCATTTTACAACTTAAGATAAGAGCGATTAGATTCAAAAGTACTCCCCACAGTACCGATGATCATTCGTCAAACAAGTGAATATCCCGTATCAAATCTTGATAACAACCTATAAAAAAGGTCCGAGGCTTGGTTTTACCAAGCCTCGTCCTTTTTTAAAAATTAGAGATGATTTAATTGTATTTATCCCACTCGTGTGGTAAAATACCTATGTTAAGCATGAAACACAAGATTTTGCACTAAAATAATCCGCAACGTTATCAAAACGATTGCAATCATAGGAGGTGGAACAAATGGCTACTACTATAGCAACTGTATTTTTAATTTTATCTTCATTGATACTTATTGCAAGTATTTTACTTCAATCAGGTAAGTCTGCAGGATTATCAGGATCGATTGGCGGGGGCGCTGAACAAATCTGGGGTAAGAACAAGGCGAGAGACTACGATGCAAAATTTGATAAAATCACTAAAATAGCAGCATTCGTGTTTATGATTTCATCATTGGTTATGACTATTATACAATAATTAGTTCACACTAATTGTTGTATATTTTTTTCTACTAAAAGTTGTGGGGAGGATTTATTCAATGAATTATGCATTATTGTCCGCAGGCGCTGGTATTCTAGCACTTGTATTTGCGGCTTTTTTAGTCGTGAGAAGAATCAATACGGTTGTTGTTAAACACGATCGTATGAATGAAATTGCTTCTTATATTCACGAAGGTGCTATGGCGTTCTTAAGACGTGAGTACAAAGTTTTGATCATTTTTAGTATTGTACTTACATTAGCTATAACAATTGGCCTTCAAAGTTATCAAACGGCGATCGCTTTTGTTGTTGGTGCTTTCTTCTCAGCATTAGCAGGTTATATCGGAATGCAAGTAGCTACTAAAGCAAATGTTAGAACAGCTTATTCGGCTATGGAAAGTGGCATGAACAAAGCTTTATCCGTTGCTTTTTCAGGCGGCGCTGTAATGGGTATGTCTGTTGTGGGACTTGGCTTATTAGGCGTAAGTGTTTTGTATTTTATTTTTGACGATGCTCAAATTATCACTGGTTTCGGTCTTGGTGCATCTTCTATTGCATTGTTTGCACGTGTTGGCGGCGGTATTTATACAAAAGCTGCAGACGTCGGCGCAGATCTAGTCGGAAAAGTTGAAGCAGGTATACCGGAGGATGATCCAAGAAATCCAGCGGTTATTGCAGATAACGTTGGCGACAATGTTGGTGACGTAGCAGGTATGGGTGCGGACTTATTTGAGTCATATGTAGGTTCAATTATTGCAGCGATAACACTTGGTGTTGTTTCTTTCAGTATTGAAGGTGCTATGTTCCCACTTATTTTATCAGCAGTTGGTATTTTAGCTTCAATAATAGGTACATTTTTTGTTAAAGGTGATGAGAAATCTGATCCACATAAAGCGCTTAAAAAATCGACTTATGTCAGCGGTATTATAGTTGTTATTTCTTCTTATTTCTTAAGCAATGAGTTTTTTGGTAATTACAAAGCATTTTATGCCATCACAGCTGGTCTGATTTGTGGTATTTTAATTGGTGTTGTTACTGAGATTTATACGTCAGGCGATTATAAATATGTTAAGAAAATTGCTGAGCAGTCATTGACTGGTCCTGCAACAACCATCATTTCTGGTCTTGCGGTTGGTATGCTTTCAACATTGTTCCCAATATTATTTATATGTGCAGCGACACTTATCGCATTTGAAATTGCTGGTCTTTATGGTATTGCTCTTGCTGCTGTCGGTATGTTATCAACAGCGGGTATCACGGTTGCAGTTGATGCTTACGGTCCGATTGCGGACAATGCTGGTGGTATTGCAGAGATGAGTGAGCTTCCAAAAGAAGTTAGAAAAATTACAGATAAACTTGATGCGGTTGGTAATACAACGGCTGCTATCGGTAAAGGCTTTGCGATTGGTTCAGCTGCTTTAACAGCACTTGCACTTTTTGCATCGTATTCACAAGCGATCAATATTACGACGATCAATATCTTGAATCCAAAGGTCGTAGTCGGTTTATTTATAGGTGGTATGCTTCCTTTCATTTTCTCAGCGCTTACTATGGAATCAGTAGGTAAAGCCGCTTATCAAATGATCGAAGAAGTAAGACACCAATTTAAAACAATCCCAGGTATCATGGAAGGCACAGGCAAACCTGATTATGCACGTTGTGTAGACATCAGTACGACTGCTGCTTTAAGAGAAATGATGCTTCCAGGACTTATGGCAGTATTGGTACCAATCGTAGTCGGTCTTGTATTAGGCGGCGAAGCGTTAGGTGGCATGCTTGCTGGATCACTTGTAACAGGCGTCCTTTTGGCGATCTTCATGGCCAATGCAGGCGGCGCTTGGGACAATGCCAAGAAATAT
>CAYLNI010000142.1:6989-7792 GCA_964384705.1 uncultured Fusibacter sp. | reverse complement strand
CGTGTAGACGGATGGCACCATTAAATTCTCAGTGTACACGTCGTGGTTCCATATTCCCTTCACATAAGATCCATCTTCTAGTCGCAGAACGCCTTGTCCGTGGAACTGATCTTCAAAAAATTCCCCCGTGTAAGAACCGCCAGTCGCCCATCTGTAATGGCCAGTTCCGTGCATCAAACCACCCAAGAACTCACCTGAATAGGTATCGCCGTTATCGAAGTTATAGCTCCCATACGTCTTTAAAGTCGCTAGTGTTTCCAATGTTGTCGCCGTCGACACACTAAGAAACGGTTTAACTTCATTGATTGGTATCGCTAAATTAATGTTTTGGCCACTCTCATACATGGCCGTTGTAACACCTACGACCTCACCATAATAGTTGAGCAGAGCCCCACCACTGCTCCCGTGTGAAATAGGGGCAGAGATTTGAATATAGGCATAACCATCTATGACCCTATTTTTGTTGCTTACCAAACCATTTGAAATAGTATTTTCCAGTCCAATTGGACTACCAAGCGTAAGAATTTCTTCACCTTGAAGCACATTCTCAGAGTTGCCCATATCCAAAGTATCCATATTTGTGCCATTAATTTTTAATACCGCCACATCTCTATCTGCGTCGTAACCAAGTACATGCAAAACAGGATAGACTTTACCGTCCAAAGTCTTTACTTTTGCAGAATAGGCGCGCTGAATCACATGATAATTTGTGACAATTTTTCCCGATGACTCAACGACAAAGCCACTGCCCGTCGCGATTGGCTGGCCAGATTTATCAAAAGTTTCTATGTGAACGACCGCAT
>CAYLNI010000142.1:0-6964 GCA_964384705.1 uncultured Fusibacter sp. | reverse complement strand
CATTTCCTGCATTTTTTGCAATTTGAGATGGGCTCAATAGCGTTTTCTCAAAACTATCATAACTGCTTTTAAAGATCAGCAGCGCTTGTTCAATCGTTGCATTGCCTTTCGGGTCTACCGCATTTTTATAGCCATTGATAATGTTATGGTTATAAGCTTTATAGATTGATGTTTTTGCATAACCTGAAATCTTTTGATCATCTGTGAATCTGAATGCCGATTCAGTAAGATTCTTACCCGACAACTCAAAAGTCTTCACCATCATTGTCGCCAATTGTTCTCTAGTAATTTTCACATCTGGACCGAATTTACCATCACCTAGACCAGAGGTTATTCCAACCGTTGTACCTTTTAGCACATAAATATCGTTTGTATCTGTAAATTTGATCTTAGGGTCTATAACGATTTCTTCACCCGTCGCCGCTTCATAAAGTTTCACTGCCAGATAGATAAAATCCAATCTAGTAATTGGATCTTGATAGGTTTTAAATATCCGCTGTTCTAAAACACCATACTTTGCTAAAACTGAAAGATCACTTTGAGCCCATTTTGATGGCACACCACTTTGATTCAGCATCACAGTTTCTGCGTATACAGGCAAACTTGGTAAACTTGCAAAACATAAAAGCATCACTAAAATAAATACAATCGTTTTCTTCATCAATCGTTATCTCCTTTATTAATATGCAATCAGGCTTCTAATATGTAAATATACATATCTTATTATAACAATTCTTTCTATTCCTGTATGCAACATTTTTCAAAAACGTCACATTTATAATCTCTTAAATATGATATAATAAACTATAACATGAACGCTTGCCCAAAGCGAGGCCAGTATCTTTACAGATACTGGCCTCATGTTTTTTTGTCTACATCTTCTCGCCACAATCCTTACAAAATTTAGCATCCTCGTCATTAAGCGCCGAACAGCTTCGACATCTCACCTTGATCACTTCCTTAACCACTTCTTTTAACACGTCTTTGTTTGTGCCAATGTTCGTCTCTTCGAGGGCATCATTGATCATGCCACCAGCCATCGTTGACCATGGGCTCAAATCCTCTCTCGCCTTTTTCGGATCAAGTACAAGGCCAGAGCCCGCTACACCACGTGCCGCTACCACTCTCATGAAGTTGCCGATTGCAATCATGATGAAACCGATAAACGGTCTCGCCATAACTGAGCCCATGGAAGACGCACCATTAAATAAGCGTTCTGGATTCATAAACATGAAAAAAGTTGAAAAGAATAAGACTATACCAATCCCGGTTACTATCATCCCTGCATAATACAACATTTTACGTTCTTCAGAAATTTCTTTTTTAGCCACGTTGTACCTCCATATTATACTTACTTTATTATACTTACTTTATTATACTTACTTTATTATACTTACTTTATTATACTTACCGTATTTAACTTATTACAATTCCATACTGTATACTCAACGTTACTTTTTCAACAGCCAACCCCATCTCATCACAGTTGTCCCAATAAACCTTCCAGGATACAAAATTGCAGACAGAAAAATCAAAAATCGATTTAAGTCATCTGAGAATCTAAAAGGATGGTCCATCAAGCCACCTAACCAGCCTATATTTTCATAGTCTGGTTTAGGAACAATGAAATAACCAATTAGGCAATATATGAACATTACAATTAAGTATATTAAAATTCCAACAAAGTCTAATCCTTCACTGAATAAAAGGTAGTACACACCTACAACGATACCGATCGATAGTATGGAATTAAAAACGAGTAACCATATGTTTTGTTCCTTCTCTACATCTTTGTTTTTTTCTATACTTCCAATATTACCTGGGTTCTTAGATTCTCCCCAAAATTCAAACAAGCCCATGCGCTAATTCCTCCCCTTATAAATTTCGCTCGTAGTTAAACCACCTTTCACTCGTTAAACGCATTATTGCAACGTCTTACATCATAAGTATAAACGATAAATGAAAAATAATGATATAAAAAGCATTAAAATTATATGCATTTGATTTCTGTATGAATTTCTGTATGATTTTCGTATGAATTACATATGAATAATTCGTACGAGTAACTGTGATTCTGTTGTGACAAAGGGGTATATTAGTTGATATTATGTTGCGTATTTGATGCGTATATTAGCATTAACTAACTAGCTGTAATGAGGGTTATATTTGACTTTAGGAGTATCTAATATGAGAGATCAAAAGATGGATAACATAAAATTTTTGATGATCTTTCTCATCGTGTTTGGCCATGTGCTCGAAATGGGCAATATCCAAACGGGTCTATTTAACATCGTCTATACTGGCATTTATATGTTTCATATGCCCGTGATGGTTATTATATCTGGCTATTTTTCTAGAGCCGTTATTGAACGCGGCGAGCTAGGCATCCTAAAAAGGTATATGAAACTTGCTATTCCGAGTTTGATACTACAATTTATTTTTGGTGTTGTGAGTTATATGTTCACGGGAACCATTCAACTCTATTGGGTGCTTTGGTATACTGTTGCATTGGTGATTTGGGACTTTCTGATTGCCTATACAAAATTCCGCTATTGGCCAATTATGATGTTGTTGATGGTCTTCTTGTTTGGGAATATGGGGATGATTATTAACCTCTTATTTGGTAGAATCGTCTATTTCATGCCTCTTTACTTACTCGGTTATTATCTTGATTTATCCAAACTCGATCAACTATCAGGTCAAATGAAGAAGTGGCTTGTTATAGTGGCATCCGCTTTAGCGGTTGTTGGTATTATACTCTTTTCAAACTCAGGATTGGATTATCAGTTATTTTACTTCTCAAAAGGTTATTCAGAACTTGGACTAAGTATGGCCTCCGGTGTGTACTACAGAATCATCGCCTATGTAATCGGCATATCATTGTCCACTCTGTTTTTATTACTAATGACAAAACGGACCCATGCCTATATTCAATCAGTTGACACAATGACCACGTACTTGCTCCATGGACTGATGATACGAACCATTGGATGGTTGTTTGATATTGACATGGATTCAATGATTATTGCCTTTATCCTCTCAATCATAATCGTTGCTTTGACCGCTCAAAAAAGATTGTTTTCGGACATGTTTAAAGAAATATTGGAATGGGGATCGCAGCACAAACAGGTCATACAAACTTTTAGGACGATCAGTCTCCTTATTATTTTCGCCGTTTATGGCTACTTTGCAAGTCCTTTGATATTAGAAGCAAAATCGAAAAGTGTCCAACAAAAGATTGAAAATAATTTTGTTTTTGATAATGACAAACTGGACCCTGATGTTGAAAACAAGCCGGAAACTGTGTTCAATGGCTTTAATTGGGACCAACTTCCTTCATATGAGTCCAAAGGTCTCTTGACTGATAGTGGCAGTGTCGTATATGATTATGTTAACCGAAAACCGAGAGTTGAATATGGCGAAGTCTATAATGTTTCTCTTGGCGGTAAATATTTAAGCTATGATGGTCCAAAGTTTGACTTAGTGGATGAGTCGATGAATTTGAAAATTGATTTCATTGAAATCGGACAACAAATAGGCATCGAATTACTTGACGGTAGGTTTTTAACGGTCCTCGAAGGATCCCCTGTAATCGGTAATGCACCGACTCCCCTTGATTTTGAAATCCAAGATCGAAAGGTTGCATTTAAATATAATGCGCAATATTTGTCCATAGAATCAGATGAACTTGTATTTGTTTCTGAACCAGTATTCTGGGAAGTGGCACTTGAAGTTATGGATGACAGCCCGCTGACTTACTTTGCTCAAGTTGATGACCGCTGGCGAAATGATGCGTTTGCATTTTCAGACATTTCCATGAGAGGTTGCGGCCTTGTTTCCATGGCAATGATCTTGAACTACGAACTGGATCCAACTATTGATGTGGATGACATGATCGCCCTTGACCGCAAACACAATCTGGGGCAAAATGACCCTCCGAGAATTAATATCGATCGATTTGCTAAAATCATTGAAGACACTTATGAAGTGAATGTAAAAAAAATTGAACGTGCAGACATACCAGCTGAAATTAAAAGTGGTAGGCTCGTATATTATCATACAACAAATAATCCAAGTATTGGGTACAAAAATTTGGGACATATTATCGTTATCTATGGCATTACTGAGGACGGTAGACTTAAGTTTTTAGATCCATATCCTGGCAATATATCTCAGATTCCTGCTGATGAAGCCCTTCAGTATTACGGACAGATTTATTCATTTTCTCGGTTAGGCATTCCAAGAGCCGATGTTTTCACAGGTTATATCACACTCGATGCCATGGCAAAATCATCTGCCTATACGGCGTATAGTATTTGGAGGTAATTATGTGGCGACAAGATTATAGTAAAGATAAAAACGGTTTTGGAATCGTGGATTTGGTATTGTTTATTGTATTGTTAAGCGTTATATTTGTTTCGGTTAACGCCGGTTAGTGAGGAAATTATGAAAATTGTTATCAGCCTAGTAGTGCTTGCAGTACTCGTTCTGGCAGGAACCGCAGGATACTTGATGTATGGGTTTGTCATCGATCTAAATTCGATGACATCATCAGAACAAGAGCCTGCTACTGAGTCACTTATAGATGTTATAGATGGTACAGCAGGTGCAGGCGGGGCCGATGGGGCCGATGTTGCAGGTGGTGCCGACGTTGCAGGTGTTGCCGATGTTGCCGACGTTGCAAAAGTTTCAGCACCTGAAGAGGTACTGATCGCTTCCTTAGAGGGTATTTCGGACCATGAAATGGTCTCTGTTGAAAAGTACAGTCATATTAAAACCAACAATTACTTTAAAACCAATACAATATATGTCTTTGCTGATCAAGGCTCGAAGCAGATTTATGCAAATACTGATGATATCTATCTAAAAGCAGGAACGCTCCGAAAATTGATTCAAGTGGATGACACACTCAAAAGCCATGGCTATAACCTTGTGATTTGGATTGGTTATCGCGATGAAGCACTACAAAGGCAATTGAGAGAGCATTTAGAAATTACGATGGGTATTTCTGAAGGGCGTTATGATCTTGTTTCTAAACCAGGGACAAGTTATCATCAAAAGGGCACCGCGGTGGATGTCACTTTAGAACGCATGGATGGCGAATCCTTGGAAATGCCATCTGCTTATTTGGATTTCACTGACAACAGATTGCCTAGTCTCCATAAAAATCATGAAGCATTGCAAATCCTTCAAGAAGCAATGATTGCTCATAAAATGGAAGTCTACAAGGGTGAATGGTGGCATTTCAATGATAGCATTAAAGACTATAAAGAGTTACCATAATCATAAGTTAAGTCACTAAAAGCGACCTTTCACAGGTACGCTTTTTTTTCATTTCCATACCGGTTCAAAGATTGCAAAAACGAAACTTCACCCCCGCTCTCTTCTATGCTATAATACTTAGGCAAACGAAACAAATTAGGAGATTATTATGAAGAAATACTTAGAAAAACTAAGCGGCAAAAAGGCGCTCATCATGGCAATTTTGGCCATGGCTGCCCCTGCTATTATTGAAATGGGATTAAACACCATCCTGGGTGTTGCAGATATGATCATGATCGGACAAATGATTGGTTCAGGAGCTATCGCTTCAGTTGGTTTCTCAAATCAAATCATGTACTTTCTCATCTTCACATTTTCTGCTTTCAACACAGGCGCTGTCGCTATGATCTCCAGAGCACACGGCGAAAAGGATTTGGATAAGATGAAACGCGTCGCCGAGCAAAACGTCGTCCTTAACCTAATCATGGGGCTATGTGTCACGACCCTTGCTTTTGTGTTTCGAGCTGAAATCTTTAAAATCTATGACATAGAACCAAAAGTATTTAACGATGCACTTATTTATTTCAACTATATCTTGATTGGATTTGTTCCGATGTTCTTGTCCTTCGCCTTTGCATCCATCTTAAGAGGTTCTGGCGACACAAAAACGCCAATGTGGATTACAGGCTTTGCGAACTTATTAAATATAATAGGCAATTACGTTCTTATATCTGGATGGGGTATTTTTCCCGAGATGGGCATCGGAGGCGCGGCACTGTCTACATCGCTCTCAAGAAGTGTGGCGGTATGTATTTATATTTACGTGCTTTATGTGAAAAACTCTGATATCAAGCTTAAAGCCAAGTGGTTTATTGATAAGCATATTTTAGCACCACTCTTTAGAATCAGCTTGCCGGGAGGCGTCGAACAGTTCTTCATGCAGCTCTCATTCTTAGTGGTTGGCGTCTTTATCTCCAAACTCGATACGAATGCTGAATCGCTGTTTCGAATCCTAATCCAGATAGAGTCGCTGTCGTTTATGCCTGCTGTTGGTATCAGCATTGCAGCCGCAACCTTGGTCGGCAAGTCCTTAGGTGAAAAGGACATTCAAAAAGCTTCAGAAATCGGTGTAACATCTTCTGTCCTTGGCATTTTATGGGGCGTCTTTGTAGGCATCATCTTTGTCGCTGTACCGCTGCCCCTACTCTATGCATTTACATCCGATCAAACAGTTGTTTCGCTTGGTATTCCCGTCATGATCTACATGGCCTTCAATCAACCCGGCCTTAACTATATGATCGTCATGGGCGGTGCACTCAGAGGTGCAGGTGACACTTACAAGCTCATGATCTACACCATGGTGCGTCTATGGGTGCTCTTTGTACCACTGTCATATCTATTTATCCTCACCTTAAATCATGGTGTTGCTGGACTTTGGATGGCTGAGATCATCTCCATACTGGCCACCGCGTTTATCATCTTCAGACGCTTCCATAGCCGAAAATGGGCTTTGCTGTCGCTATGAGTGAGTAATTGGTGCCAGGCATGAGTAATTGGTGCCAGGCAGATCGAATCATTATTATAATATAAATAAAATGCCATTACTCATTTGCTGGGTAATGGCATTTGTTTTTATATCATGCACTAGATCATGCTCACGAACTTCTTGATTAAAGCAGGTAAATCTTGCGGACTTCTTGAC
>CAYLNI010000141.1:6399-7803 GCA_964384705.1 uncultured Fusibacter sp. | reverse complement strand
AACCGTTAGGGTGCAAGCCCACGTGGGTTCGAATCCCACCCTCTCCGCCATTTATTTTTACTAACACGTGGGCGTATAGCTCAGCTGGTTAGAGCGCACGCCTGATAAGCGTGAGGCCGGTGGTTCGAGTCCACTTATGCCCACCACTTATGGAAATCGAAGATTTCCAGAGGAATACTAACCATTCCTCATTAATGCCTCGATAGCTCAGTCGGTAGAGCAGGGGACTGAAAATCCCCGTGTCGGTGGTTCGATTCCGCCTCGAGGCACCACATTAGATCAATGATTAAGATTTCTTAGTCGTTGGTCTTTTACTTTTTTGATAAAGGTAGAATTTTTGATATAATAAAGTATTAATATTTTTATATAAGTGGAGGTCAAGATGAACGAAAGCGAAGAAAGTGTCTATCAAGCAAAGTTATCTGAACTTAGAATTCAGTTGAACACAATCGATGATGACCTCATCAAACTTCTAATTTCGAGATTTTCTTTAACTGATGAAATTGGTAGGTTAAAGCAAAATTGCAATCAACAGATTTACGATCCTAATCGTGAAGCAATTATTATTGACAGTATATCGGAGACAATACAAAAAAATCAGTTTTCGAGTACGGACGTGGACCTTCTTACATCTTGCATTATAGAAATATATCGTGAAATAATGAATCAGAGTAAAATAAGTCAATCGAAGTTATAGCATTTGAAGAATGGCTTTACTTATTAAATAAAAATGATTATAATATAACTTTGTATCAAACTGAGTGCATTAATATGAACAAATACGGTTGATTTCAAAAAAAGAATTACAAATATATTAAGAATAAAATAAGTAGAATACAAACAGTTGATTTTAATAGTATACTGTAAGGGAGACTGTATGTATTAGGAAATAAATGCAAGGGGTGCACAATGGAACTTCTCAATGCTTTTTTTGAATCAATCTTGGCATTCGTATCTGAAATAAAAATAACTTATATTATTGATATAGGTATAATAGCCTTTGTTTTTTACAAACTTCTGGGTTTGATTAAAGAAACACGTGCTGAACAATTGGTTAAAGGATTTTTAATCATTTTAATCATATCTAAATTAAGTGAATGGGCCAAATTATATGCAATCAACTATATTTTGGAAAGTACATTTACGATTGGTTTGATTGCACTTGTCATTATATTTCAACCGGAGCTCAGAAAGGCGCTTGAGCACTTGGGCAGAAGTCAATGGCTATTGTCAAACAACAAAAAAGGATCCGTTGAAGAGCAGATGCGGGCAATCAATGAAATTGTTGATGCTGTAAGTGTCATGTCAAGAAAGAAGATTGGTGCGTTGATTGTTATTGAGCGATTGATTGGCATTAACGACATTATTGAGACTGGTACAAAATTGGATGCTAATATTTCTGCC
>CAYLNI010000141.1:5673-6360 GCA_964384705.1 uncultured Fusibacter sp. | reverse complement strand
ACCACTACATGATGGTGCGGTTATAATCAAAAACAATCGACTCATGGCAGCTGGTTGTTTATTGCCATTGTCATCAAATAAATATATAAGCAAAGAACTTGGAACGCGACACCGCGCAGCTATGGGTATGACAGAAAGTTCAGATTCACTCATTGTTATCGTTTCTGAAGAAACTGGTGCTATTTCTATGGCTGTTGAAGGCAAGCTTCAGAGATTCTTGGATACAACGACATTAAGGGATTTGATGATCAATACCCTTGAAACTGAAAAGGACGGGGGGGATAAAAATGTTTCAAAAAAATAAACCCCAAAAGATCAAGTTGGAAAACAAATCTATTATTAAACACGCAGCAAAATGGCTTATAAATTTACCAAAGTCCATTTTTGAAACGAAGCTATCACACAATTCAGGAACTAAGTTCCTCTCGTTGGCGTTGGCTATTTTATTTTGGTTTTTTGTCATGGATCAAGTCGATCCAGAGATTACAAGAGTATTTGAAAATATACCAGTACAATTGACAAACACTCAGGAGTTGGATCAGAATAGCTTGAAAATTATGAATCAGACCGATTTTTTTGTAAATGTGGAAGTGACTGGTCGACGTAATAATGTCCTAAGTTTAAATTCAAAGAACATTTATCTTTGGGCAGATATGCGTTCTGTGAGAAGTGGTATTAATAATGTCT
>CAYLNI010000141.1:4797-5654 GCA_964384705.1 uncultured Fusibacter sp. | reverse complement strand
ATTCGGAATCTGTAAGTATCAAAGCAGTTTTGCCTACGGAAATCGTATTAACTGTAGATCGTGTGGTTTCATTGCCAAAACCAGTTAAGATAATCCTATCGGATGATTTTCAAGAATCACTCTTCCAAGAGTCGCTTGTAGTCAATCCTGTAGAAATAAAAGTTACGGGTCCTGAGAGCTTGGTAAATTCCGTTTCGTATCTTGGTGGAACGATCTCAGTAAGTTCAATAACGAGTGATCATGAACGCGAAGTATCGCTTACTCATTTGACGGTGAAGTTGTTAACGGTGTTAGCTTGGAAAGAAGTTACGCTCAATTGAATTTAAGTGTAGGAAAAACGAAATTGGTGCCAGTCATCGCGGATGTAAAGGGTGAGGCATTGGGCGGTTTCAAAATCGTAAGTGTTAAGACCATTCCGGAAATCATATCATTGAGTGGTGAAATCGGCGTCATTGATAATCTTGAGAACATTTATACAGATGTTATTCAGCTAAATGGCGATGAGTCTTCATCATTTATAGTTGAGAAGGAATTGATTTTGCCTGAAGGTGTTAAAATGGTTGGCCAAGATGGTCCAATCCAAATAGAATTTGTGATTGAACAAATTCAGACAAAAGAATTCCAGTTCGACATCGGGGAGATTCCGAAAGTAAACTTAGATGAAAAATTCACGATTGATTTGTCTGCAAATCCACCAATTGTATCTGTTAAAGTTATGGATATTGAATCAGTTATTGCTGATTTGACGAAAAATGATATTTTGCTGGATGTAAATTTTAGTAATGTAATTGCTGCAGGTATTTATAGACTACAAATAAATGCTTCTGAAGGCGACAAGTTCGAGCAGATCAAGGCCC
>CAYLNI010000141.1:0-4787 GCA_964384705.1 uncultured Fusibacter sp. | reverse complement strand
TCAATGTGATTGAGGGGACAACTGAAGTTCCAAATCCATAGAAGTACGTATAAAGATCGCAAAGGCCAGGTGTATAAATGCGTAGAGATATTCAAAAAATACTAGATGCAACGCATGATGCCATGATCGCAGTTGATATACACGGCATTGTGACACTTTTTAACAAATCAGCGGAGCGGTTAACGGGAAAGAAAGCGATTGATGTGCTAGGTCAAAAAGTTGAAGCGGTTATTGAAAATACGAGACTGCCTATTATTCTAAAAACTGGCAAGTCGGAACTCAATCAACAACAACCCTTAAATGATATAGTCATAATCACAAACAGGATGCCAGTTCTTGATGACAAGGGCAAAATTATTGGCGCTATTGCCGTATTTAGAGATGTTTCTGATTTGATCGAACTTGCTGAGAAAATAACGAATCTCAGTGAAATTAGAGAAACACTGGAAGCAACAATCAACGCAACGCAGGATGCCATTTCAGTTGTCGATGAGCATGGGATCGGTATATTGATTAATCCTGCTTACACAAAAATGACAGGGTATACTGAGAAAGATGTCATAGGTCAAGATTGTACGTTTGATCTAGCTGAGGGCGAGAGTGTACACAAAGAAGTCATAAAAACGGGTAAACCAGTAAAAGGCAAAAGGTTGAAAGTCGGCCTCATGAAAAAAGAGGTCATAGCTGAAGCTGCACCGATCATTGTCAAAGGTGTTCTGAAAGGATCCGTTGCCATAATTCACGATTTAACAGAGATAAATGCCATCTATGAAAGGCTTGATCAAGCGAAACAAATCATTAGAAATCTTGAAGCAAAATATACATTTGACGATATCGTTGGTACAAGCGAAATTCTCCTAAACGCTGTTGAAAAGGCAAAGATTGCTGCAGAAACCCCTGCAACAGTTATCATAAGGGGTGAAAGTGGAACGGGTAAGGAATTGTTTGCACATGCGATTCACAATGCTTCAAATCGTAGATACTCTCAGTTTGTTAGAGTCAATTGTGCAGCAATCAGTGAGAATTTGCTTGAAAGTGAGCTGTTTGGCTATGAAGAGGGTGCGTTTACAGGTGCATCTAAAGGTGGTAAAGTCGGCTTATTTGAAAAAGCGAATGGCGGCACGATATTTTTAGATGAAATTGGTGAGCTCAGTTTAAACACCCAAGCAAAATTGCTGCGAGTACTACAGGAAAAAGAAATTCTTCGTGTTGGTAGCAACAAACCCAAAGCCATTGATGTCAGAATCATCTCTGCTACAAATGTAGATCTTGAAAATGCCATACTGGAGAAGAAGTTTAGACAGGATTTGTATTATCGATTGAATGTTGTGCCGATAGATATACCACCACTTAGGAAACACAAATCAGATATTCCAGATATGGTTAAGCACTTGATCAATAAGTATAACCAAGAATATGGTCGAAATGTATCAGATATTTCTACTGCTGCCATGGAACGTATCATTGCGTACGACTGGACAGGTAATGTCCGAGAGCTCGAGAATTTCATTGGACGCGCCATGATCAACATCAAAATGCATGAACATTTGATAACACTCAACCATCTGCCACCAATTCTTTACAATGCTGTTGAAACAACGCCACAAGAAGAAATGGTGATGATTTCTGAGGATACGGATCTTGATAATAATGTCAAAAATTATGAAAGAGTTTTTATTAAATCCGTTCTAAAACGATGTGGCAATAGTCGAGAGGAAGCTGCAAAACTACTTGGCATTTCACTTAGAACCCTGTATTACAAGATTAAAAGCCTGGGGATTACAGACTAAATTTTAATATCAAACGTGCAAATAATTGCACGATTTTAAAATGTATGCAAAATATTGCATGCATTTTTTTGCATTTTAGAACTTTTTATTTTGAACATATTGACACATGCGTTGCAATGTTGCGTGTTAAGAAAATGACTGATGTTGGCATAAAACTTGCGTATTATTAAGGTGGATAATTAATTTGGAGAACTCGTTCTGGTTATTAATCCAGGTTCAACATCGACAAAAATCGCAGTCTACAAAGGTACAACAAAATGTGCTCAAGAAAACTTAGATCACGATACGGCAAAACTAGATCAATTCGAAAAAATTACGGATCAATACGATTACCGAAAAGAGATGATTCTAAATTGGATGACGGAAAATGAATTTTTCCCAAGCCAACTTAAGGCAGTTGTAGGACGTGGTGGCTTGTTAAGACCTATGCCAAGCGGCACATATAAAGTGACCGAAACGATGGTGAAAGATTTGATCATCGGTATCCAAGGCGACCATGCTTCCAATTTAGGTGGAATGATAGCTGACGCAATCGCCAAAGAGCAAGGCATTGATGCCTATATCGTCGATCCAGTTGCAGTGGATGAGTTTGAGCCACTAGCTAGAATATCCGGATTGCCACAAATTAAAAGAAAATCATTGGTACATGCACTCAATATAAGAGCAATTGCTATTAGTGTTGCAAAAGACAAAAACGTACCACTTGAACAACTAAACCTCGTAATGGCGCATTTGGGCGGTGGTATCTCTATCGTTCCAATGAAGCATGGTAAGATGATTGATGCCAATAACGCAAACGAGATGGGACCATTTTCTCCAGAGAGAGCTGGCGGTCTACCAGTGGGCGATATCGCAAGAATGTGTTTTTCTGGTCAATATACGCCAGATGAACTTAAAAAGAAAATTCGTGGAAAAGGTGGCATGACTGCCTATCTTGGTACGAATGATGGAAGAGAAGTCCTTAAGCGCATTGAACAAGGTGATGAAAAGGCGAAACTTATTTTTGAAGCGATGGGCTATCAAATTGCCAAAGAAATTGGCGCAATGGCGACTGTACTCGAAGGTAAAGTGGACGCAGTCGTTTTAACTGGTGGCGTTGCATACTCAAAATATTTAACGGATTACATCACCGAACATGTAAGCTTTATCGCACCAGTCATCATTAAAGCGGGTGAAGACGAGATGGAAGCACTTAATCTTGGCGTCCTCCGCGTACTCAGTGGTGAAGAGGTGGCAAAAATATATGAAAATGAGGTAACTTTCAATGATTAAGAATTTTGATGAATTACTTGAACTTGCCGTAAAAAAAGGACCAAAGCGCATTTCAGTGGCTTGTGCCCAAGATGACGACGTACTCAGAGCAATCAAAGTCGCTTATGACAAGGGCATTGTCAATGGTTATTTAATTGGTAATGAAGCTGAAATTAGAGCGATTGCAACAGAAATCAGTCTAGATTTAAGCGGATTTGAGGTTATTAACATTCTTGATCTCGCTGAAGCGTCACTTAAAGCAGTAGAGCTCGTCTCTTCAGGAAAAGCGGATCTAGTTATGAAAGGCCTTGTTGATACAGGCATTATCCTTAAAGCGGTCCTAAATAAAGAAATTGGTTTAAGAACAGGTAATGTTTTAAGCCATGTTGCCGTTTTCGATGTGCCAACTTACCATAAGATCCTCATGGTGACAGATGCTGCTATGAATATCGCACCTGACTTAAATGCAAAGAAACAAATCATTGAAAATACGTTATTCGTAACACGTGCACTCAATATTGAGATGCCAAATGTCGGCGTTATTGCAGCTAAAGAAAAAGTAACAGAGTCTATGATTGCAACAGTCGATGCTGGCGAACTTGTTAAAATGAACAAAGAGGGCATGATCACTGGTTGTAAAGTAGGCGGTCCTTTCGCACTAGACAATGCCGTTTCTAAGGAAGCAGCTGAGATCAAAGGCATCAAAGACCCTATGGCAGGCGATGTCGATGTGCTTCTTTGTCCAACTATTGAAGCTGGAAATGTTCTTTACAAAGCACTCAATTTCTTAGCAAATGCAAAATCAGCTGGAATTATCGTTGGCGCGAAAGCACCTATCGTATTAACTTCTAGAGCAGATTCAGACGATTCAAAATTAAACTCAATCGCACTTGGCGTTTTGATGGCATCAATTTAATTTACTAAAAAAGTTATGGAGGTTTTATGGAAGTGTTTAGAATACTTGCAATCAATCCAGGTTCCACATCGACGAAGATTGCAATTTATGACAACGAGAAGGAAGTGTTTGAAACGACACTGAGACATTCAAATGAAGAACTTCAGCCATATGAAAAAGTTTCAGATCAGTACGACTTTAGAAAAGACGTTATTTTAAAAGCGCTAAGCGACAATGGCATCAACCTCACAAAACTCAGTGCAGTCGTTGGTCGTGGTGGTCTTCTCAAACCGATCAAAGGTGGCACATACGCTGTCAACGATGCGATGATAGAAGCAATTAAAGAAGCAAAAAGAGGCGAACACGCATCAAACCTCGGCGGTATGATCGCACATGAAATTGCACATCAACTAAACATCCCAGCTTTTATCGTCGATCCTGTCGTCGTTGATGAACTCGATCCAATCGCTAGAATCTCTGGCATGCCTGAAATCGAAAGAATTTCCATTTTCCATGCACTTAACCAAAAAGCGGTTGCTAAAAGATATGCACAAGAACATAACAAACCGTACGATTCACTCAACTTGATCGTTGCGCATTTAGGTGGTGGTATTTCTGTTGGTGCTCATAAAGATGGTCGTGTGATTGAAGTCAACAATGCGCTTGATGGTGAGGGACCATTTTCACCAGAACGTACAGGTAGCTTACCAGTTGGCGATTTAGCAAAACTTTGCTTCTCAGGTAAATACACACATGCAGAAATCAAGAAGATGATAACTGGCAAAGGTGGTCTCGTTGCTTATCTTGGTACAAATGACGGTAGAGATGTCGTCAAAATGATCGAAGAAGGC
>CAYLNI010000140.1:7560-7832 GCA_964384705.1 uncultured Fusibacter sp. | reverse complement strand
TTTTGCATCTCTGATAGTGAAAGTATAAGTTAAGCCATCTTCAGAAACAGTATAGCTTTCTGCCATAGCAGGTTGAATACCTTCGTTGTCTTTTCTCATTAAGCCTTCGAATGTGTTGTTGATGATGTGACCACCGTCAACCGCGCTGTTTAAAGCAGGGTCGATAGTTTTTGGTTCAGAACCAAGGTTCCATTGGAGTGTACCATCATCAGTAGTTGTGTTACCGAAATACCAGTGACCCAATGTTGATAAATACCAGTTTTGAACATGTT
>CAYLNI010000140.1:2827-7500 GCA_964384705.1 uncultured Fusibacter sp. | reverse complement strand
ATACAATCAAGTCATCCATGATCATTTGCTCAGCTTCGTATAAGAGTTTATCTCTGTCTGCGCCGCCAGCTAATTTAGATGCTTCGATTAAATCGTCATAAGCAGTAACTCTCCATTGAGCGTCATTGTTACCAGAGTATGATAACCATAAGTCAAGGAATGTCATAGGATCTTCGTAGTCGCCAATCCAACCAGCACGAGCAACTTGGAAGTTACCTTGGTGTCTAGTGTCTTGGAATACTGCCCACTCTTGGTTAGCAATTTCTACGTTGATGTTAAGGTTTTGTTTCCACATTTCTTGGATAGCTTCAGCGATTGCTTTGTGGCCTTCGCTTGTGTTATAAAGAATTGTTAAAGTTGGGAAGTTAGCGCCATCTGGGAAACCAGCATCAGCAAGAAGTTGTTTCGCTTCTTCGATACCAGAAGCATCAGTAGCGATACCGTAATCGCCAGCAGTTGCTCTGAAGTCAGCGCCAGTAGAATCTTTCAATCCTGGTGGTACGAAGCCAGTTGCAGGAACTTGTCCAGCTCTAGTGATTTGTTCTACAAGTAATGTTCTGTCGATCGCAAGAGTAAGTGCTTTTCTTACTTCGTAGATTTTAACAGCTTCTTCTGCTGTTAAAGTTTTTGGTGCTTCAGTAGATGCTGCTGCTGTTGTTTCTTCTGTTTCAGCAACTGGTTCGTCTTTAGCACAAGCAGCTAAAGAGAACGTTAGCATTAAGACCAATAACAATGCTAATAATTTTTTCATTAATCAAAAACCCCCTTTAATTTTGAATGTCTTTTGCCTTTATACTTAAGCCCTAACTTGCGCTAGGGCATAGTACCTTATTGACTCTTTACAGTGTTAAGATGACAAGCTGAAAAATGTTTTGGAGAAATTTCGATGAATGCTGGTTCTTGTTCTTTACAGATATCCATGGCATATCTACAACGCGTTCTAAAACGGCAACCTGAAGGTGGATTGATTGGAGATGGCACGTCGCCTTCAAGAACTATTCTGTGCGTCGCTTTAGTAACGTCTGGATCTGGAACAGGAATAGCAGATAACAAAGCTTGTGTATATGGGTGATTTGGGTTGTCGTACAGTTCATCAGAATCAGCAAGTTCAACCATTTTACCTAGATACATAACACCGATTCTGTCTGATATATGCTTAACCATCGACAAGTCATGTGCAATAAATAAATAAGTTAAACCTAATTCGTTTTGTAAATCTTGAAGCATGTTGACAACTTGTGCTTGAATTGATACGTCTAGTGCAGAGATTGGTTCGTCACAGATGATGAAATCTGGACTAACTGCAAGTGCTCTAGCAATACCGATACGTTGTCTTTGTCCACCCGAGAATTCATGCGGGTATCTGTTTGCATGTTCCTTGTTGAGACCAACGCGTTCAAGTAAGTTCCATATTATTTTTTGTCTTTCTTCACCTTGTGCCAACTTATGAATGTCAAGTGGTTCACCGATGATATCGCCTACTGTCATTCTTGAGTTTAATGATGCATAAGGATCTTGAAAGATCATCTGAATTTTTTTTCTGTATTGACGCATTTCTTTTTGGTTGATTCTGCTGATATCGACGCCATCAAAGATAACTTCGCCATCTGTAACGTCGTATAATCTAATTATGGTTCTGCCTATTGTGGACTTACCACAGCCAGATTCACCTACCAAACCTAAGGTCTCACCGCGGAGTATTTTAAAGCTAATACCATCAACCGCTTGAACTCTAGTAGTATGTTGACTTAATAAACCCGATTTGCTAACAAAGTGCTTTTTGAGATTTTTAACCTCCAAGAGCACGTCATTTTCATTTAACTGCTTAGACATGACTTACCCCCTTATTAAATACTTTAGAAAAACGCTCATTTGATGGCGCGTCTTCATGCATTCTCCAACACATCGATCTGTGTCCAGGTCCTGCTGAAAAATAAGGTGGTTGTTGCTCTTGACAAATTTTCATTGCAAAATCACAACGTGCATAGAATGGACAGCCTGTCGGTGGTAGTACAAGATCTGGTGGCGTACCATCTATTGGAATCAATCTCTCTTTATCCTTTTTATGAAGCTTAGGAATCGATTTTAACAGACCAATTGTGTAAGGGTGTTTAGGTTCATAGAAGATTTGACTAGCAGTGCCCTCTTCCATGATTAAACCGCCATACATGACGATAATGCGCGAACATAAGTCGGCAACAACGCCAAGGTCATGTGTAATCAAAATGATTGATGTGTTGATTTTCTCTTTTAAATCTTTCATGAGTTCAAGTATTTGTGCTTGAATTGTTACGTCAAGCGCTGTCGTCGGTTCATCGGCGATAAGCAGCTTAGGCTCACAAGACAATGCAATAGCAATCATCGCACGTTGTCTCATACCACCACTGAATTCATGCGGGTAGTTATCCAAACGCGATGCAGGTGAAGGAATTCCTACGAGTTCCAACATCTTGATCGCCTTTTCACGCGCTTGTTGCTTTGTTACATTTTGATGTTCCAATATTGCTTCGATTATTTGATTACCAATCGTATATACAGGATTTAATGAAGTCATCGGATCTTGGAAGATCATAGCAATGTCATTGCCTCTGACTTTTCTCATTTCCTTTTCTGATTTTCCAGCAAGATCAACGCCTTCAAAAAGGACTTGACCCTCTTTAATCTTACCAGGGTATTGAAGCAATTTCATAAGAGACATAGAAGTTACACTTTTACCACTTCCAGATTCTCCAACGATACCTAACGCTTCACCTACGCCTAATTCAAAACTTACACCTCTAACTGCTTGAACTTCACCAACATGGGTGAAAAAAGAGGTCTTTAGATCTTTAACTACCAATAATTTATCAGCCACTGTCTACACCTCTCTTATTTTCTTAATCTTGGGTCTAATGCATCTCTAAGTCCGTCGCCTAAAAAGTTAAATGCAAGCATTGTCAACGAGATCGCTAAAGAAGGATAGAACAATTGATAAGGATACGATCTGAGTCCACCTAATGCGTCATTTGCAAGAGTACCCCAAGAAGCGAGCGGTGCATTAACACCAAGACCAATAAAACTTAAGAATGCTTCAGTGAAAATTGCACTTGGAATCATCATTGTCAATGAAACGATGATCGGTCCCATAGCATTCGGAATTAAGTGTCTGACCATAATACGTAGATTGCTTGCACCTAAAGTTCTAGCTGATAATACGTATTCTTGTTCTTTCAAAGCCAAGACTTGTCCACGCACGATACGCGCCATACCAACCCAGTAAACTGAACCGATTGCGATTATGATGGACTTGAGACCAGAACCGATGATAACTGATAATAGTATAACATATAATAGGAGTGGAATGACATTGATAATATCAACGATACGCATCATGATATTGTCTACTTGACCACCAAAGTATCCAGAGATACCACCGTATAGTACGCCGATGAAAAAGTTTACAACTGTTGCGATTAAAGCGATAAGAAGTGAAATTCTAGCGCCGTAAATAACTCTCGACAACATGTCTCTTCCTAGAGCATCAGTACCAAAAAGGTAAGATTGATTTTGTATGCGATCAGCCACTTTCGCTTCAACGCCATCGATAAAGAGTTTATATTTGATACCTTCTGGATTTTCTTCAGCTTTCATAGCGCCGTATTTGTAATCCAAAATGACTTCTTTACCGTTAATATTGTAAACGCGATTTCTTTCTGTCAAATTGTTCTGAGTTTCTTTGATTTTATCGAGGAGCTCTCCATCAGCAGAAACTTGGAATAATTTGTATTCACTGTGCATATAGAAAAAAGTTTCATCATCCACTTTGTAGATATCAATCTTTGGTGGAATGTTGGCAAGCGTCAACTGTTGTGTTGAGTAATCGTGCTCAATAATATATGGACCTATGATTGCTGCTAGTCCCATAAATATTATAAAGGCTAATCCAAGCATAGACAACTTATTCTTTTTAAGACGACGCCATGCATCTTGCCAGTAAGTCATACTTGGTCGCGTCAGTACTTCTTTATCTTTATTTTCTTTGGGAATTGCTTCCCACAAATCTTTTTTTATCACTTGTTCTGACATGTTATCCCCCTAGTCTTCCATTTTAATTCGCGGATCAATAAAGCTGTATAAAATGTCAACGAGTAGAACCATGACGACTAAGAACAACGCGTAGAAGATGGTAATGCCCATTAATACAGTATAATCTCTATTGCCCACACTTTCAACGAAGTGTTTACCCATTCCAGGGATAGCAAATACTTTTTCAATAACGAAAGAACCAGTAAGAAGTCCAGCGATCATTGGTCCCAAATATGTTACAACAGGTATAAGGGCGTTTTTAAGAGCATGCTTGTAAATAACTTTGTTATTCGACAAACCTTTCGCTCTAGCTGTTCTGATATAATCTTGTTGTAATACCTCCAGCATACTGGAGCGCGTCAATCTTGCGACGAAAGACAGTGAGAATCCCGAAAGTGCTATGACCGGTCCGATCATATGTTTCCAAGATGTCAATCCGTGTGAAGGTAATACACTGAATTTAGCACTAAAAATATAAATAATTCCTGTAGCCATAACGAAAGAAGGAATCGTTACACCTAATGTGGCGATAAACATGACCAAACCATCCTGCCATTTGTTCTGCTTAAGTGCCGAAATAACTCCGAGTGGTATACCAACAAAAATAA
>CAYLNI010000140.1:0-2808 GCA_964384705.1 uncultured Fusibacter sp. | reverse complement strand
CAAGTACTGAAGCTAGTCCAATTTTCAAAGTAGCTGGAAAGCCCTCTACAATTAGGTCGTTCACCGTTACGCCTGCGCGTTGGAATGAAGGTCCCAAATTGAATGATAATACACCTTTCACATAATCCACATATTGCTTGAATAATGGATCATCAAGGTGATATTTTGCGTTAAGTGCTGCAAGCACCGCATCTGGTAATTGTTTCTCCCTAGTAAATGGTCCACCTGGGATGGCATGCATCATTACAAATGTAATCGTAATAATTACTAATAATGTCACAACCATTGTCAGAGTTCTTTTAACTAAAAAACGCCCCAATTCATTCACCCCTTAAATTTAGTCTGCAAATCTATCTGTGCAACAATATATATTATCATAATCCTATTGTTTGAATTTTGCAATAAATTTCAGCGGTTTTAGAGCGTATGAATTAATTTATACGATTAACTTTTCGCAACATTGAGCCCTAATATTACAGTTGTGTAACAATCAATTGAAGCCTCGTTTACACGGTGTTCACATTTTAGACATAGTTTCAATCATTAATCTGCCAATGGTTTGAGCAGTGTAACTGTTGGTATACAAACATCCTCATAACAATAGTAGCACATAATTGTTATGATGTAATAATTATACCTAAACTCATTTTACATTAGTAAAACTTACCCCGTTTTGTATATATTGATGATTTTGACACAATTCTGTCCCGCTGACTGTCAAATGCAAGTCCAATCTTTCGAACTTGCATTTATTGAGGTGAAAAGTTGCATTTTCAATGCGCAATTATATTAAAAACACCTTATGAAACTATAAATTTTAAGCTATATAATAGAAGAAAAGATTCCTCCTCTTTTGATAATCAAATTCAAATGCAAGAATATCTTCAAAAATACAATTTATAGTCATAATTTATGATAAAATGCTATAATATTAAAAAGATGAAGGAAGGTAGTGCGTATGCAAAACGTTAAATCAGATAAAATACAAAGAATGAAATTGCGAGCAGAGCTTGCCTCTGGTAAAAGGCCCGTTGCACTTGTACTTAAAAATTGCAGAATTATCAACGTTTTTAATGGTAAGATCATCGCTTCAGATATCGCGATCGATCACGGTAAGATTATTGGTATCGGTTCATATGAAGGCGAAACAGTCATTGATCTAAATGGCCTTTATGTAGCTCCTGGGCTCATCGATGCGCATATGCATATGGAATCGACATTAGTAACACCTGACCAGATGGCGCGGATCATCGTACCAAGAGGAACCACAACTGTGATTGCCGATCCGCACGAAATTGCCAATGTCCTTGGTATTGAAGGTGTCCAATATATGATTGACGCAACTGCTGAGACAGCGCTTAACGGTTTTTTCATGTTGCCATCCTGTGTTCCGGCAACGCCTTATGAGAATTCAGGAGCAGTATTAGATCGAGAAGCTCTTTCAGTGCTCGAGCACCACCCATTGGTGTTAGGCCTTGGTGAAGTTATGGATTACCCTAGTGTCATAGAGGGTAACTTGGATATCCTTGAAAAATTGGAAATGGCCGATCGTATGATTATCGATGGCCATGGTCCCGAATTGTCTGGCAAATCACTAAATGCTTATATGATTAATGGCATCAGAACAGATCATGAATGCACGACGATTGAAGAAATGGAAGAGCGTATTGGACTTGGTATGTACGTCGCTATTCGTGAAGGGACGGCTGCACGCAATCTCGATACCCTTATCAAAGGGGTCAATAACCAAACAAAACAACAATGCATGTTCTGCACGGATGACAAGCACCCAGAAGACATTCTCTTACATGGCCACATCGACTATAACATAAGGCGTGCCATTTCTCTTGGCATTGACCCAATCACGGCGATTCAGATGGCGACAATAAATCCGGCTAGGTGTTACAATTTGAGAGATATTGGCGCTATTGCTCCTGGATACGATGCAGATCTAATTGTATTTGACAATTTTGAATCCTTTGAAATATTGGAAGTCTATAAAAAAGGAATCTGCGTTGCGAAAAATAAAACGGCTCTGTTCGATTCACCAAGTATTGATAGCATGCATGTCCAGAACACGGTGAAAATACCACCAATTGATGCCTCTCAGTTAAAACTGAAACTGGAAAGCGATGTCGCTCATGTCATTCGAATTTCTTCAGGTTCAATCTTGACCGAACACGTCGTAAGGCGCGTCTATCTCGATAAAGAAAACTATTTTGTCACAAATACACATCTAGACATCGCAAAAATAGCCGTCATAGAGCGTCATGGCATGACGAAAAATATCGGAATAGGACTCGTTGAAAATTTTCACATTAAAGGAGGTGCCATCGCGACAACAATTGCACATGACTCTCACAATATAATCGTAATTGGTGACAACGACGCCGATATGGCGCTTGCTGTCAACGAGATCGTTAGATTGCAAGGCGGCATCACGATCGCATCTAATGGTGTCATCATGGGGTCGTTGCCATTGCCTATTGCTGGGTTAATGTCTTCTGAATCAATGGAACATGTTACTGAGGTACTGAGCAATCTGAGAAAAATTGCCATCGACACACTTCATATACCGAAGTCGTTAGAACCCTTCATGACACTGAGTTTCTTAGCTTTGCCAGTCATTCCGGAACTGAAAATTACGGATCGTGGCTATTTTGATGTCAAGACATTTCGATTTGTAGATGTCTCTGAAAAAATGTAATTTTTCTGTTTTATATGAACCTAATTGGGTATCATAGTAATAAGCAAATCATAGAAAACTATGAGTCGCAAAGCTATAGGGTCTAAACCTGGTATTTGAAT
>CAYLNI010000139.1:0-7843 GCA_964384705.1 uncultured Fusibacter sp. | reverse complement strand
AGGGCTGATTTTTTTGCTTTCACGTAGAAACTTTATTGCTCGATTGCGTGGACGATTGTTCGACCATTGCCTACACCATAGCTGCAGGTTACCAGTGAGAGCAATCTCTTTGTAGGATCAATTTCAAGTTCATTTTCAAGTTCATTCGTATGACGAGACAACTTTTGAAGCGTCTCAAGATAGTTTTGATAATCGATCTCTTCTTCAAAATCCAGTGTAAACGTATAATCGTCAGCTGAAATTTCATAAACCGAGAAAATTTTATAGGTCTTTGTCTCATAAAGCCCTGCAATCTCAATGACTTGATTTTCTTCATAAAAGTCTTTCTTATGATAAAGGGTGAGATTGTGAAACAGGGTTTTGTTCTTCATATAATGGCCGTAAATGATCGTGTGTTTGTCATTGAAATTTCCGAGGTTTCGATAGTCCATGAAAAGCGACCCAGCATCACTATAATTTTTATTGAAGTCCAGAGTGAGATAGTCTTTATTGTCATGACTCCTTACAAAAGGGTAGTCGATATTGGTGCCCGTTATCCTGATCCAACCGAAATAATCTGGATTAATGTCTAGCCATTTCGCATTTTCATTGAATTTATAGGTATATTGGCTATCTTTCGAAGTCGCTACAGCCATCGTAGAATTTGGATCAGGAACATCTAGAGGCGTATTTGAGCGAACGACTTCTTCCTGTGCCTTTATATCTGCCATTGTTTCATAGTTTTTTTGAGATTGATAGCGCTGCCATGCGACAAAAGTTGTGCCAAGCAATGTAAGACATGCGACGAGGAGTATTACATTTAACATGGATTTGCTTCTAATGAAATTCATAAAAATCACCTCACCTTATATTATCACATATAGTGATAAAAATCAACTAAATGAGAATTATTTTCAAAAACACCATTGACACATAACACGTATTGTGATATATTTTGGTTATCATATAGATTACATGCAGAAAGCGACTATAAATATCACATATACCAATAGGAGGTAGTGAAAATGAAAAGAATGATGAGTTTATTATTAAGTCTCGTTTTATTGATGGGAATTCCAACATTCGCAGCGGATCAAGATATTGTAGAGATAGCGGTTGGCAATTCGGATTTTAGCATCTTAGTAGCAGCACTTCAAAAGGCAGATCTCGTTAGCGCATTACAAGCAGACGGACCATTCACAGTATTTGCACCTACCAACACAGCATTTGAAAAACTATTAGCCTCACTCAATATTTCAGCAGATGACCTACTCAACCATCCACAATTAAAAGAAGTTCTTTTATACCACGTGGTCTCAGGTCAAGTCCTCAGCTCAGATTTACAAAATGGTATGATGCCAGCGACATTAACTGGTGAAACAATCAAAGTTGATTTAACAAATAGCGTGAAAATTAATGAATCTGGTGTGACAACTGCGGATGTATTGGCAACAAACGGCGTCATTCATATCATCGATACAGTATTAGTCCCTTCTACATTTGTATTGAGCGCTGAGCCAGAAATCCCTGCAACTGTAGTGGATATTGCCCTTTCAAATCCAGATTTCAGTATGCTGGTTTCATTGTTACAAAAGGCTGATCTTGTTAGCGCACTTCAAGGAGAGGGTCCGTTTACAGTCTTTGCACCAACCAATGCAGCGTTTGATAAATTGCTTGCTGCCCTCAATATCAATGCATCGGACTTAATGAACCAACCTGATCTTGCAAAAGTACTTCTCTATCACGTCGTATCCGGTAAAGTCTTAAGCACCGATTTATCAGATGGCCTTGAAGCACCAACTTTAAATGGTGAAAGTGTGGCATTTGATCTAAGCAGTGGCGTTATGGTGAACCAAAGTGGTATCGTCAGCGCAGATATTGAGGCTGGCAATGGGGTCATCCATGTTATTGATGCCGTTTTAGTCCCAACAAACTTCGTATACCAGGCTATGGAAGAAAATACAACGGTTCCTAAGACAGGTACAGTTGGCTTATTGCCAATAGCATTTGCAAGTATCATGACTCTTGCAGGTGCAGGACTTGTTAGATACAAGATGAAATGAGTAGTAGGAAATAGGAAAAGGGAAAGAGGTGTGACATGACTGACTTTGGATCACGCTTAAAGCGCGCTAGAAAGTTAAAGAATATGACTCAAAGAGAACTCGCAGAGCGATTGGGTGTAGAGCAGTCTGCCATATCAAATTATGAAACGAATTTTAGATTGCCAGCAGCGACAGCACTTATGGAGATCGCAAATCATCTTGAGGTAAGCGTTGCCTATTTACTCGGTGGACGTGCTGACATTGAAGCTTTTGAATTTATGGCAACAGCTGACACTGCATCTAAAGAGATTGACCTAAAGGAAGTTCAAACTGAGTTTCTAAAGGATTTATTGCAGAATCAACTTACAGTGGCGTTTGAACGCATCAGAAGTTTATCGCATGACGGTATAGGTCTTCTCGACCTATACCAGCATGTATTTGAACCTACACTAAAAGAAGTAGGTAATTTATGGGAGACTGGTAAAATCAGCATTGCAGATGAGCATATCATCTCAGAACTCATCGAACGTGCAGTAGTAGCCATCAGTGAGAACGTTCAGACGGAAACAAAACCACCTAAAAATCTTACTGCTGCTTTCATGCTACCCGGTGCAGAGATGCATGAACTCCCACTTAAGATGACAGCAGAGATCTTCAAATCAGCTGGATGGTCAGTGAACTATATCGGAAAAAGCATTCCGAGTTTCAGCATAAAGCATTTTCTTGAAAAAAATGAAATTGATGTTTTTGTACTTTCAATCACGTTAAAGGCACACCTCACCAGCTGTGAATCTTTGATACAACTGATCAATGGCATGCAGCTTTCAAACCCACCCTTGATCCTCATAGGGGGAGGCGCCATTGAAAATGAAACAGTCGCAGTACAGAGATTGGGCGCAGATATGTATTTAGAATCATTGGATGCACTAAACAATCTTCTCGAACAGCTAGGAGAGACACTATTAAATCTTAAAAAGGCGTGATCATAGACAAAAAAATTAAACCAAATAAAAATCAGCCCTGAATATCAATTGATATTTAGGGCTGATTTTATTTTAGGAAATATCGATTTATTATAGAATCGAATCTAAAGGGGGCATTATTCAGTAACTAACATGAGTTCAACTGGAATGTTGGCTTCAATCGTTTCGCCAGCCAAGTATTTGACAGCATACTCAACGCCAAGGCTACCAATCAATGATGGTTGTTGTGCAACAGTTGCTGCCATTGTGCCCTCTTGAACAGCTTTTACAGCGTCTTCAGTAGCATCAAATCCGACGACGAGAATGTCTCTGCCAGAAGTTTCAATCGCTTTAAGTGCGCCAAGTGCCATTTCGTCATTGTGTGCAAATACTGCGTTGATTTCAGGTTGTGCTTGAAGGATGTTTTCCATAACAGATAAGCCTTTTGTACGGTCAAAGTCTGCCACTTGCTTTGCAACGACTTCGATTTCAGATTTAGCGATTGCTTCGTTGAAGCCTTGGCCTCTGTCTCTAGCAGCTGAAGTACCAGCGATGCCTTCGAGTTCGACAACTTTACCTTTACCGCCTAACAGTTCGACGATGAATTCACCCGCCATAACGCCACCAGCTACGTTGTCAGAAGCGATGTGTGAAACCACAGTGCCTGCGTTAGCACCTCTGTCAAGTGTGATCACTGGGATAGAAGCGTCGTTTGCCGCTTTGATAGAGTTACCAACTGCATCTGAATCAGTAGGGTTGATCAAGATCAGTTCAACACCTTGTGTGATAAGGTCTTCGATATTTGATAGTTCTTTAGCTGGATCGTTTTGTGAATCTAAGATCACGAGTTCAGCACCAAGTTCATTGGCTTTTTCTTCAGCGCCTTCTTTTAACGTCACAAAGAATGGGTTGTTTAAAGTAGAAAGGACTAAACCAATTTTTCTTGGCGTTGTGTCCATTGCAGCAGATGCGCTATCGCCAGAAATGAGTTTAAGATCTACTGGAATGAATGCATCTAGCGTTTCACCATCGATGACTTTTTTAGCCGCTTCAACGCCAAGTGAACCGATCAAGTTCGGTTGTTGTGCAACTGTCGCAGCCATTTCACCAGCTTCTACTGATTTAACGGCATCATCTGTCGCATCGAAGCCGACTACTAAAATATCTCTACCTGCAGCTTGAATTGCTTTTAGAGCACCAAGTGCCATTTCATCGTTGTGTGCAAAAACTGCTTTGATATCTGGTTGTGCTTGAAGAATATTTTCCATAACTGAAAGGCCTTTTGTACGGTCAAAATCAGCGACTTGTTTAGCTACAACTGTAATTTCAGATGAGGCAATCGCTTCGTTGAAGCCTTGACCTCTGTCTCTTGCTGCTGAAGTGCCTGCGATGCCTTCAAGTTCAACGACATTGCCTGTGCCACCCAATAACTCGACGATGTATTCGCCGGCCATTACGCCGCCAGCCACGTTGTCAGAAGCGATATGCGTTGCCACTGTACCAGCATTTGCGCCACGGTCAAGTGTGATGACAGGGATGTCTTTGTCGTTGGCAGCTTTGATTGCATTGCCTACGGCGTCAGAATCTGTAGGGTTGATCAAAATAACGTCTACGCCTTGTGTTAAAAGGTCTTCCATGTTGGCAAGCTCTTTAGCAGGGTCGTTTTGTGAATCGAGAACGATGAGTTCGTAACCTAGTTCTGTTGCTTTAGACTCTGCGCCTTCTTTTAAAGTGACGAAGAACGGATTGTCCAGAGTTGAGATAATCAAACCTACTTTTGCACTACCGACTTCATCATTTGCTTTACAGCCTGTGAAAGACATAAGCGCCATCGATAATACGAGTAACAATACCAATAACTTTTTCATGTGAACCTCCCATTATTTAAACTATTTATTTTTTCTATCCAACAACACTGCGATCAGTATGACCACCCCTTTTGCCAGCAGCTGATAATACGAGCTGACGTTCATAAGATTGAGCGCATTGTTGAGAACACCAATGATGAGGGCACCTGTCACTGTGCCAAGAATAGAGCCAACTCCTCCTGCAAGAGAGGTACCACCTAAGACAACTGCTGCTATAGCATCCAGTTCGTATCCGCTTCCAGCCGTAGGTTGTGCCGACGAGAGCCTTGCTGTGATGATGATACCTGCAAGAGCAGCCAAGAAGCCGCTGATACTATAGACGATCACTTTCATTCGATCCGTATTTACGCCTGAGAGCTTTGTCGCTTCTTCATTGCCACCAAGCGAGTAGACATAGCGACCAAAAGTCGTCTGCGTCAACACGTAGTAGCCAATCAGGAACACGACGATCATGATGATGATTGGAATCGGTATGCCCATAACGTAGCCGTTGCCTAATGTCGATAAGAATTCTGCACCTTTTTCATAACCTGCGCTGATTGGCTTACCATCGGTAAATACCATCGTCGCCCCTCGAAAGACTGTCATCGTGGCAAGCGTTACGATAAAGGGTTGCAGTTTACCTTTTGTGATGGCGATACCATTTAGAAAACCGATACTCGCACCGACCAATAAAGCGGCCAACAGTGCGATGGCAGGTGGTGTGCCAGTAGAGATCAGAAAAGCAGCTACGGCACCCGACAAGGCTAAAGTGGAACCTACAGACAAATCGATTCCACCCGTTATGATGACAAACGTCATACCCGCTGCGATGATGGAATTGATGGATGTCTGTCTTAAAATATTGAGAATATTGGAACTCGTCATAAAGCGTTCATTCATCACAGAGATGATGATCGAAAAGATCACGAGTCCAATAATCGATTGGAATTTCGAAATTTCAAACTTTTTCATTTTTTTTACTCCCCAGCACCTACTGCCAATCTCATGATTTTTTCTTGACTCGACTCACTGCGATCCAGTATCCCCGAAATGCGCCCTTCGTGCATGACCATGATGCGATCACAGACACCCAATAGTTCAGGAATTTCTGAAGAGATCATGATAATCCCCAAACCTTCCTTTTTAAAGCCGTTCATCAATTCATAGATCTCCTTTTTTGCCCCGACGTCGACGCCTCTTGTAGGCTCATCCAAAATCAGCACTTTAGGCTTGACGGATAAGGCCTTGGCGATTGAAACCTTTTGTTGATTGCCGCCACTAAGCAGTTTGACTTTCTGATTCAGTGAAGGTGTCTTGATGCGCATAGAATCCTTATAATAATTGATTTGAACTTTTTCTTTCTTTTTGTTGATGATGGTGGCAGTGGAATATTGCTTTAGCGATGCCAGTGTGACGTTGTTGCCAACGGACATGCCCAGCACGAGGCCGTCTTTCTTACGATCTTCTGAAACGTAAGCAATGCCTTCGTTCAGAGCATGCTTTTCACTTTTGCCATAAACCGGTTGACCGGCTAGCGCCATTGATTTTTTGTCACACGCGATATTGCCGTAGATCGATTTGGCGAGTTCGGTGCGGCCTGCACCCATGAGTCCAGCGATTCCTAGGATTTCTCCTTTTCTGAGTTCAAACGATATATCCTTAACAAACTTATTTTCGAGATGGTCGACTTTGAAAATCACTTCTTTTGAAGCACAATCCACGTAAGGATATTGTTCTTCAAGCTTTCTGCCGACCATGAGCTCTATGAGTCTGTTTTCATCGATTTCAGAGACGGTTTTTTCTGCCACAAACTGGCCATCTCTCAATATGGTGACATCGTCGCAAATTCTAAAGATTTCAGGAAGTCGATGTGAAATGTAAACCACACTCTTTCCATCTTTTATCAGATCGCGTATGACGCTGAACAAACTTTCAGTTTCTTGATCGGTGAGCGCATCTGTGGGTTCGTCCATGATGATCAGCTCCGTCTTAAATGACAGGGCTTTTGCGATTTCCACCATTTGCTTTTGTCCAATGCTGAGCGTTTTGACCAACGTTTTCGGATCTGCATTAAAATTCAAACGATTTAGAAGAGCCTTTGAATCGGCATAAAGCTGTTTCCAAAGTATCTGACCTGCCTTGGTAGGGTAGCGTCCCATGAAGATATTTTCTGCGATGGATAGACCTTCTATCAAGTTGAGTTCCTGATGTATAATGGCGATGCCCTTTTGCATCGCATCTTTCGGTCCAGTCACTTCGAGTTTTTGTCCTTTGAATGTCATCTCACCTGATGTCTTTTGATAGACACCTGACAAAATTTTCATCAAGGTGGATTTTCCAGCTCCATTCTCACCGAGAAGCGCCATGACTTTTCTTTCATAGACGTTTAGGTTGACGCCATCCAAGGCTTTTACGCCTGGAAATTCTTTTGTGATGCCTTCCATTTTAAGGAGCACTTGATCACTCATGTGCATCACCTTTAAAATCGACCCCTGATTGAAGGATAATGTTGGCATACGGCGTACATTCGCCTGTTCTGATCACCGCTTTGCTAGCATGTGTCAGCTCTTTAAACGATTCATGCGAAACGTATTCAACGGGGATCCCTTGAAAATATTCAAGCAACACCTTATAAACCAGTGGATTTTGACTTTTTATTTCTTCAGCGAGAACAATTTTTTCTATGACCATTTCATGATTGAGCAATTTGACGGTATCCAAAAATGATGGTAGGCCTTTCATGAGTGCAATATCAATGCGCGACACATGATCGGGAATCGGTAGTCCTGCATCGCCGACAGTGATTTGGTCCGTGTGGCCCATTCTTGAAAGTGTGCTTATGATTTCTGAGTTGAGTAAACGTCCTTTTTTCAAAGTTTTCTCCTTTCCTCGAGGTCAGACATGGATGGCAATGCACTTTGTGCGCCTAGTTTCGTCACAGTAAAAGCTGCGACCTCAGTGGCAAACGTCAGTGCCGGAAGCTGTCTGGGCGGTGAATGTTTCTGCCGAC
>CAYLNI010000138.1:4828-7855 GCA_964384705.1 uncultured Fusibacter sp. | reverse complement strand
CTCACAGACGCGGATAACTATATGGACGAACTGCTTGCTATGATTTTACCCCTACAAAAAAAGATTGATAAAATCGATATTTTGCCTTATCATAAAGCTGGGATTGAAAAATATTCTCAATTAAACTTACCTTATACCTTTGAGACGGTGCCTGCGATGTCCTCAGCAAAAGCGTTGGCAGTTGAAGCCGATATCAATGCAAAGCTGAACGCACTCAAAGCTCAGCCGATGCAGATGACGGCATAACAGCTTCATATAGAAATGGAATGGTGATTTTATCAAATCAGTATCGTCAACATGCAATCGCGAAACGTGTGTCCACTGTGGCAAACTATTATGTATCAACAATATTCCCCTGCTGTCAGGTCTTGACGATGTTGAAATCGAAAAGATATCAGAAGGGGTTTCTTCACATGCGTATAAGAAAGGCGACGTTATCTTTTCACAAGGTGAACGCGCCAACAAGCTCTATATCGTCTGTTCTGGAAAGATCAAGATCTTCAAGAACCTCATAGAGGGGAAGGAGCAAATCCTTTATATTCTTTCAGAGGGTGATTTCATCGGCGCATTCAATCTCCTCAAAGCAGATGAATTTGATTTCAGTGCGGTTGCACTAGAGAATACACAGATCAGTACACTGGAAAAGAGTGCCTTCGACAAAATCATGATCTCGAATCCAGAGATTACGCTCAAAATTTTCGAAAAAGCATATGAGCGCATCATCAAGGCAGAGAGTCTCGTCGAGCGCCTTTCAAGCGGGAGTCCAGATGCGAAAGTCGTCGGTCTCTTAATCGACTTGGCATCCGATTTTGGATCGCCTAGCCCCGATGGTGGCATCTTGCTGGATTTGACCATCAGTCGTGAAGAGATGGGCAGTTATGCGGGCATCGCCCGTGAGACGATGTCGAGAAAGCTTCAACTCTTTGATGAAATGGGATTGATCAAGTTGATTGGGGCAAAGAAAATTTTGATTTATGACATGCAGAAACTTAAATCGATGATATGACTTTAGGAAGTTGCAAATAGTGATTCTCGAAAAATTGACACGGAAAAAGGCTTTTAGCAGATTGATAATTCAATTGCTAAAAGCCTTATTTATATTATAGTCACATGTTATGCATATGAGTGTCGTCTATTTCGAATAGTATTCCACAATGAGGTGGTCGTTGATTTCAATCGGAATTTCACTTCTCTCAGGTAGTCGGGACAATACAGCCGCTTTATTGTCTAGATCTTTCTGGAGATACGGTAATGTGTTTAAGCTTGCTTGATCAAAGTTTTCCACGAATAAAGGCATGTTTTTTGCCTTGTCGGATAGGGCGACAACCTGTTTTTACAGGATGCGACGGTCTGTTGACTTTTTTTGAATTGAGTAAGATATGGCCGTGAACGACCATCTGTCTCGCTTGTCTGATGGAGGTCGCTGCCCCCATACGGTAGACGAGGTTGTCGAGTCTGCATTCCAAGATGTTTACTAGTGCCTCGCCAGTTTGGCCAGGCATTTTTTTTGCTTCGTTGACATAGCGTTCAAATTGCTTCTCCAAGACGCCATAATACGTTCTAAGTCTTTGTTTTTCTAGAAGCTGGATGCCATAAGTAGAAAGTTTTTTGTCTGCTCTGCTCGTGCCGGGTTTTGCACGCTTCATCGCTTTAGGATGTCCGTAGACGTTGAGTCCAAGACTTCTACACTTTTTAAATCTAGGGCCGTTCATTGTTGCCATTCATTGTCCTCCTTTATGGTGATCTGCATGGTAATTAGGTGAAAAAAATCTTCTTAATGATAATTGTTATCAATAAGAAGATTATATGATTTTTGTTCGAAATTGTAAAGTGATGAATTTGTATTATTTGCTTAATTCCAAATTATAATTACAACAGTGCCTTAATATGCGCGACACAAACATCGATATCTTCATAGGTCGTTTTATAAGAGCAGACACTTATTCGTATGACAGACTGACCCTGCCACTTAGCACCGCCAAACCAACAGACGCCTGCGTTTTGCACATCGTGCATCAATTTTTCTGTGTGCGTATCATCTATAAAACGCAAAACGACTTGGTTGAATACGACATCGTTACATATTTCAAATTGGGGATCAACGGCTTTAAGTTTATCGGCAAAATAAAGTGCCTTCGCGTGAAGTTCTTCGACGAGCTCAGCAACTCCTGTACTGCCAAGGTTTTTTAAAGTCGCCCATAAATCGATGGCGCGCGCACGTCTGGACATTTCAGGCGTGTAGAGCATTCCGTCTCGATTGTCATTTAAGATGATATAAGAGCCAGTCATTTGCATGGCTTTTATGAGTGAAGTTTTATGCCTACATAACAATATGCCATTATCATAAGGTGCATTCAACGTTTTATGGGCATCGGCCGACCACGAATCTGCACGTTCAATCCCGAGAGTCAAATGTGCCATCTTAGGATTTGCAGCTGCCCAAAGGCCAAAAGCGCCATCCACATGGACCCAAGCACCTGCTGCGTTGGCTTTCTCACAGAGGACTTCAAAGGCATCGAAAGCGCCACTTGTGACGTGTCCTGCTTGTAAAATTAACAGTGTACGGTCATCAAGCTCAGGGACCAAATCGACGCGAATACGCCCTTGATCATCGCAAGGTACTTTGATGAGCCGTTCGTTGCCGAGGCCACTCATTGACAAGGCTTTGTAGATGGTGGAATGTGCTCCCTCGCCTACGATGACCTTGATCTCAGGTGCGCCAAATAGACCGCGTGAAGCGACATCATAACCGAGCTTATCGAGGAGATGATTTCTACCTGTGATTAGACCACAAAGTGTCGCAGTGGAACTACCAGTGACAAAGCTCGCAACGGTTTCATCTGGTAGATTTAGAAGTGCTTTAAGCCACTGTTCTGCGACTGATTCTAGTTTTGACGCGATAGGAGACATGACGTAAAGGGCAGCGTTTTGGTCCCAGACGTCAGTGAGCCATTTTGATGCCAAAGCAGCAGGTAGAATGCCGCCATTTACAAAACCGAAATATCGTCCACCTGTCTGTGCAACGGT
>CAYLNI010000138.1:4577-4808 GCA_964384705.1 uncultured Fusibacter sp. | reverse complement strand
CCATATGTGTTCAACATAGCTATAATATCGCGTGTGTTAGAGGGCTCACTTGAGAGTGCTTCGCTAAAAACACTTAAGTTTTCTAACGCTTCTGGTGCCGGATATACGGGTCTTTGCTCTATCGTCTTCATATAATTAATGGCGCATTCGTGTGCAAAAGTCATTGCTTGGTCAGAATCTTCAGTTCTGAGTCGATCTAGTATTGGACTTACAAAATAATCGTGTTGTGTC
>CAYLNI010000138.1:0-4552 GCA_964384705.1 uncultured Fusibacter sp. | reverse complement strand
ATTGTTCCTCCAATCTCGTGCTTAACGTGTTGTTATTAATGTCTCTAATAATAATATATCACTGCATAGACTGACTTCCAAGAAGGTTTTGGACAATAAAAAAAATGCACCGGAGGGGTTATCTCGAGTGCATCTCTAAATTGCTTCAACTAAACTACGATTACTTTTTAATCTCTTGAACGCCTGTGACGCTACTGTCTTCATCTAAGGTAAAAGTTGATTTTGCTTCTTCGGAACTGAAATAAATATTGCCTTCGATTGTTGCATCAACCAATTGGAAATTTAAACCTGATACATATAGATCGCCAACAAAAGTACCGTGTTGGATGCTTGCGTTAACACTGTTAATTGTTAATGATGGTGCAGTTAATGTGTATCTAGCTGTGATGTTTCTGTCTGCATCTTGTGAGTAAAGCGCAATTTTACGTTGTAAAATTGCTTTACCATCTGCATCTTGTTTGCCATTTTCAAAATCGCCATCTAAAACGAGTGGGTTTTCTACCACTAAGTCATTGATAATAGCGATCAACCAAGTACCTTCGCTGCCAACGGCACTTTCAAAAGCTGCTGCGCTGTCAACGATTGATGCTGTTGTAATTACATCTGCTTCTGTTGAAGTGACTTCAGTCGAAGCAACCTCTGTTGTAACAGCCTCTCCTGTAACAGCCTCTGTGGTATCATCCGCAGGTGTACTAGAGCAACCAACGGCCAATAGGCTGACAAGTGCGATTACGATAAGCGTTGCTTTAAATTTCATGATAAATCCTCCTAAGTGTTTCGTGGTACGGGTAAAGTTCTTAAAGTTGTTAATGAACTAAAGTTGTTACTTATGTAGGTTAACATAATATTGTGTACATTTTGTGAAGATGATATGACCATCTATTTAATTTCACAATCTTTCGTGGGATATCAAGCCATAGCTTCTACTATGAATTTTGAAATTTACACATGGATTATATAATTTTCCCTATTAATATGGTATATTCATTGTGACATCATTATAATTGAGGAGAGTACAACATGGGCTTCATACAGAATTATTTAGGAGAAATTGCTGCGTTATCCACTGCCCTATGTTGGGCGATTACGTCAACAGCATTTGAACACAGTGCGAAGAAAATTGGCTCTTTAAATTTAAATATGTTAAGGCTGCTGTTAGGTCTAGTCTTCTTATCCATATTCACCTTGATCACCCGAGGCATATTGTTTCCAGTTGATGCCACGCAATCTGAATGGTTTTGGCTGTTCATGTCTGGTTTCGTGGGGATCGTTATCGGTGATTTGCTTCTCGTTGAAGCCTTTGTCATGATTGGCTCGCGAATTTCCATGCTGATCTACTCAAGTGTTCCGCCACTTAGTGCCATCATGGCATGGATGTTCTTAGGTGAAACGATGACTGGCATGCAGATGTTAGGTATGTTTGTGACCCTTTCAGGTATTGCTTCTGTCATCCTCATATCGGAAAAAGGCAGTAAAAAAATGAGCTTTTCTCAGCCGATTAAAGGCATCCTCTTTGCTTTTGGTGGGGCACTTGGGCAAGCTGCTGGTTATATAATAGGAAAGTTTGGCATGGCAGATTACGATCCTTTTGCTTCTACACAAATCAGATTGATTGCAGGTATTGTAGGATTTGCGATCTTGTTTACATTAAAGGGCCATTGGCCAAAATTCAAAGCTTCTTTTAAACGCAAAGATGCTCTTGCGTCTTTGACTTTAGGTTCGTTTTTCGGACCATTTTTAGGCATATCGTTGTCACTTTATGCCGTACAAAAAATCAATCCTGGTGTCGCATCGACGCTGATCTCTATCACCCCAATCCTTTTGGTACCGTATGCCTTTTTCTTCAAGGGAGAAAAAGTAACGCCTAAAGAGGTTATTGGAACCATTGTGGTTATTGCTGGCGTTGCAATCATGTTCATGTAACGAACTTGACATAACCACTCGTTTTGTGGTATGTATATAGTAACGCTATGACCGAGACGAGTACTCATGTTAAGCCATTATAGAGAGGGTTTGTTTGGTGGAAAAACCCATGGTAGACACGACGAATGCCCTCGCGAGTGCATACCCGAAAGAGAAGCCCCTTTCAAGTGGTCAATCAAGTAGGCATGTCGGGTGATTCCGTTAAAGATTCTTGAGAAACAAACAAAGTGGAACCGCGAATTTCCTCGCCTTTGTAATAAAAGGGCGAGGTTTTATTTTTGTAAAATAAGACATTGGGAAAAAATATTGGGAGGTAAGATTATGAAGCTTTACAACTCTATGACGAGAAGCATTGAAGACTTTGTCCCTTATGAAGACAAGACAGTTAGGCTCTATACATGTGGACCAACAGTTTACAACTATGCGCATATTGGCAATTTAAGAACGTATATTCATGAAGACATCCTGGAAAAAACATTGGGCATGCTAGGTTATGATGTCAAACGCGTTATGAATATCACAGACGTTGGCCATTTGGAGTCTGATGCGGATGACGGCGAAGACAAAATGCTCAAAGGTGCTATTAGAGAAAACAAGACGGTGTGGCAAGTGGCTCAGTTTTATACAGATGCCTTTTTCGAAGATTGCAGAAAGCTCAATATCAAAAAGCCTGCGATTATCGCAAAAGCCACTGATTATATCGAACAGTATATAGATTTTATTAAGACGTTGGAAGCAAAAGGCTTCACTTATTTTGAAAATGGAAACGTCTATTTTGACATCTCAAAGTTCCCAAGGTACACGGCGCTTTCCAAGATGAATCTTGACGACCTTAGAATCGCGCATAGGGATGATGTTGAAGAAGATCTTCACTTCGTTCTATGGTTCACTAAATCAAAGTTTGATAATCAAGCTATGAAATGGGAATCCCCATGGGGCGGGGGCTATCCTGGATGGCATATTGAATGTTCCGTTATTTCTTTGACCAACCTCGGAGAGAAACTCGATATACACTGTGGTGGTATTGACCATATTCCTGTGCATCATACAAATGAGATCGCACAAACTGAAAGTTATACGGGCAAAGAGAGGACGAAATACTGGTGGCACGCTGAATTTCTTATTGAGAACAGTGGCAAAATGAGTAAGTCTTCAGGCGAATTTTTAACCGTGTCACTTCTTGAGAAAAAGAATTTTGATCCAATCAGCTATCGCTATTTTGTACTAGGATCGCACTATAGAAAGCAACTCGCATTTAGCTTTGAAAGTCTTGAGATGGCGCAAAGTGCCTACCAAAAACTCAGACGCCGCACGGCAGCTTATATTGAGGCACTTACAGATGATGTCATGCTCACTCAGGCCTCTTTAGACTTGAAAGCGCAATTTGATGCATGCCTTGCTGATGATTTGAATACGGCAAATGCCGTCACTGCTTTGTATGATGTTCTCAAAGCGAACATTTCTGATGCTGAGAAAGCGACACTCATTCAACATATGGACAATGTTTTATCTTTGGATCTACTTAAACCTGTTGAAGTGATTGAGTCAGAAGTACATCATGATGAAGTTGCAGAAATAGAAGCGATGCTCGTAACACGTACACAGGCGAAGTTAAATAAAGATTGGGCGACTGCGGACCAGATCAGAGATGCTTTGAAAGCAAAAAACATAACGATTATCGACACGCCTGAAGGGGCAAAGTGGAAAAAAGATTAAGCTTATATCAAACGTAAAAAAAAGATGTTTCAGATTTTCCTGAAACATCTTTTTATATTCTTCTTTGTCTTGAATGGACATTAATATTGCTCGGTTTTTATATTCTTCTTATATTTTGTAAAAATCGCGATTCATAAAGAACTTAGCGACTTCAGTATCGTATTTTTGAATGTGATCATTGCAATATTCAGACATAAGCGCATTGAGTTCAGCTAAATGATTTTGCGAAGTAGGATCTCTCATGATTTTGCTCGACAGCTTGTTAAGCTGTTTTAAAAACTGAGCATGGCTGTTTTTATGGACGTAATAATCGTTAAAATGGTCGTACTGTTGCATCATTTCTTCTTGTTCAAAATGTTCTCTAACAACTTTCTTTAAATCAATAAGGTCTTCGATAATCTGATAATCTTCTTTCCTTGATGAAATTGATTGGCCAAGTTCATGCGCTTTCTCAAGTATCAGGCGATTATCTCTATCGATTCTGGAATTCTCCGTTTTTAATGAATCATTCCACGTGAAGACAAACATGGCATCACCTCCTGATACATTTGTACCCACCTTGATTTGTAATTATCAACAGAAGGCGAACAAATAGAGCTAATAAATTTTTGTATCAAAAGGGGTACACTTTTAAAAAACAGAGTATCAAAATGGATACAAAGTGGGGTGCTTTTGCATTCATTGAAACAACCGTATCAAAATGGATACACTTTTCTGACTACATCTTGCGCGTTTCTTACGTCGTGAAATAATTTAAAATTAGTTTTTATATGATATTAGAACTTTAATAACCAAACAACTATAAATTTATTTATTTCCTAAAACATTTTACTTTTAAAATAAATATAAATATAAATTTATATTTATACTATTCAATTAATTAAAAAAAACAAAAAAATACACACTACACAAC
>CAYLNI010000137.1:4736-7867 GCA_964384705.1 uncultured Fusibacter sp. | reverse complement strand
TCAGCATCTATTTTGTCTTGCTCGCACTGTTCATGGTCAGCATGCTCGCAAATGAAAACTTTGCGACAGTGGGCAATCTCTCAAACATCTCCCGCCAAATCGCAGTAGGTACCATCCTTGCATTTGGTCAAACCATACTCATCATCAACGGTATGCTGGACTTGTCATCTGGCTCAGTCCTCGCACTTGCAGGCGTTTTATCTGTAGATGCCTATCTAAAAACAGGATCGCTGATTATAGCGTTCATCGTCGGTATCCTCGTCGCAGTGGCTTGTAACTTCTTAAACGGCCTGATGGTCACAAAGTTTAAAACGCCACCATTCATTGCAACACTTGCAATGATGGCTATGGCAAGAGGTATGGCACTACTTTATACCAATGGTCAAAACATCTACCAAATCGGTGACTATGTCATCTTTGGTCAAGGGTCAACACTTGGCATTCCAAACCCTGTATGGTTCCTAATCGGCATCATGGCACTCACTTGGTATCTTCTCAAGCACACGGTATTCGGTCGTTCAGTCTATGCGATCGGCGGCAATGAAGAAGCATCAAACGCTTCTGGTATCAACGTCGATAGGGTGAAAATGAAAGCGTTTATCATCAACGGCATTTTCGTCGGTATCGCTGGTGTCATCTTCATGTCAAGGGTCAACGGCGGTTTGCCAAATGGTGCGATCGGGTTTGAATTTAAAGCCCTCACGGCAGCAGTTATCGGTGGAACATCGTTCTCAGGCGGCGTCGGTACGGCATCTGGCACACTTGCAGGCGCTTTCATCGTCGGATTCCTCGACAACATCATGGTACTCGTCGGTGTAAACTCTTACCTTCAACAAATCATCAGAGGCGCGATCATCGCACTCGCAGTCATTTACGATGTCTACTTCAAGACAACGCGTAAAAAATTGAAACCTTCAAAAGGTTAAGAAACAAGGCAATTAATAAAGGCTATTTTAAAATGATTCAATGTAAGACGCACGGTTATTCTCGACACATGTCGGTTTAACATACAAGATGATTAAGAATCATAGGAGGAATTACATGAAAAAGGTTTTAGCATTATTAATGGTATTTATGCTTGCTGTGGGTATGTTGGCAGGCTGTAGTACTCAAGGGGCGGATACTACAACTGAAGCTGCTGCTGTAGAAGAAACAACTGCTGCAGCTGGCGGAGAAGCAAAAGAATTTAGAGTGGCTTACATCGCTAGAGCACAAGCAGATTCATTTGCAGCATGGCTTGCAAATGCAGTTATGGAAGAAGCTGACAAGTATGACAACATCACAGTTGACGTATTTGACGGTCAAGCAAATGACGACACTGAAAATGGTCTAATCGAAAATGCAATCACTAACAAATATGATGCAATCATCGTTCAACCAAACAACGGCGAAGCTCAAAGACCTTATGTTGAAAAAGCTGTAGCTGCTGGTATCGTTACAATCACTACAAACGCTAGAATCTCTGGTATCGAAGGCGCGTCTTCAGTAGATGCTGATCCATACCTCCAAGCAAAAGTTAACGCTGATGCTGCTGTTGAACAAATTCCACAAGACGCTAACGTAGTCGTATTGTTGGGCCCTCCAGGAAACTTCCATGCTGACGAAAGACGCGCAAGCTGGGAAGCTGAATTCTTTGCAAAAAGACCTGACGTAAAAATCGTTGGCGAAGAAATTGCAAACTGGAACAAAGACGAAGCGATGACTTACATGGAAACATGGGTACAAGCTAACGATAAAATCGATGCGATCATTGCTATGAACGATAACATGGCAGCTGGCGCACTTGAAGTTATCAAAGACAACGCTAACTTTGCAAACATCTTATCTTACGGTGTTGACGGTACTGCTGAAGCAGTATTATTAATCAAAGATGGCAAAATGACTTCTACAAGCTTACAATCTGCTTATGCACTTGCAGAAGCGCTTCTTAGCTCAACTAACAAATTATTGTTAGGCGAAGAAACACAAATTGATATCGACATCGACTGTCCACTAATCACTATCGATAACGTTGATGAGTTCATTGAAATGCACAAAAAAGCTGGCGCAATCCAGTAATCATCCTTCTCAGACGTGCGGTGCTAGTAAACCGCACGTCTATACATAAGTTTCATGATAAAACTTTGTCAATCAACATAATGTTCAATTCTGATTGACTCGGTCTTTGAATTTACATAACCATATGAAACACATATGGTTTCTCCAAAACAACCTAGGAGGTACTTAATATGACGAACAAAGCGGCGTTTATGTCGGGCACCAATAATATGATCTTCAAAGATATTCCCGTACCTGAAATCGCACCACACGAAGTATTGGTAGAAATAGATGTCGTTGGCATCTGCGGTTCAGACGGTCACTATTATCAACACGGCAACATCGGCGATTTCGTCGTACATGGCGACTTTATACTCGGTCACGAAAGCGCTGGCTTTGTCGCAGCGATCGGCAGTGACGTCAAATCTTTAAAAGTGGGCGACAGAGTGGCACTTGAGCCAGGCGTTGTCTGCGGTAAATGTGAACAATGTCTTTCAGGCAAATACAACCTATGTGAGCATGTGGAATTCTTCGCGACACCACCATACCACGGCGTATTTGCAAACTATGTGAAACACCCTGAAAATCTCTGCTTTAAGCTTCCAGATAACGTATCAAACATGGAAGGCGCTTTAGTGGAACCGCTTGCTGTTGGCCTTCATGCGGCTGCACAAGGCGACGTCAAACTCGGCGACACAGTCGTTGTATTCGGCGCAGGCTGTATCGGTCTCGTCTCAATGCTCGCAAGCAAAGCGAGAGGCGCGTCAAAAGTTTTCGTTGTTGACGTCATCGACAAACGCCTTGAGTTCGCTAAGAAACTCGGTGCGACTGAAGTCATCAATGCAAAAAATGAAGACGTCATCGCCAAAATCGATGCGCTTACTGATGGTAAAGGTGCCCACGTGGTTATTGAAACAGCAGGCGCCCCAATCACTGTCGCTCAAACGGCAAGTGCCGTTAGAAAAGCTGGCAATGTCGTTCTCGTCGGCATGACGGTCAAACCAGAAACATCATATGATTTCATGAAATTGATGGGCAAAGAAGCAACGCTCAAAACCATCTTCAGATATAGAAACCTCTATCCAGTTGCGATC
>CAYLNI010000137.1:381-4702 GCA_964384705.1 uncultured Fusibacter sp. | reverse complement strand
CAGTGGCACCATCGACGTGAAAAGCATCGTCACGCATGAATTTGCATTTGACGATATTAAAGAAGCGTTCGATTTTGTCGCAAAAAATCCTACAGATGTGGTTAAAGCCGTCATCAAAGTCAAATAAGGTGGTGCAGCAATGTATTTTATAGGTGTCGATCTCGGAACATCCTCCGTGAAGATTCTCGTCATGGATTCACAGGGACATATCGTCAACACACTCTCGAAAGACTATCCGCTCTTTTTTCCGAAACCCCTTTGGTCGGAACAAAACCCTCAAGACTGGCTCGAGCAATCGCTCGCGGGCATGAAAGAGGCGCTATCTGATCTGGACGTTAGCAAAGTTTCCGCTATCGGCTTCAGTGGTCAGATGCACGGACTCGTCCTACTCGATGAACACGACAATGTCATAAGACCTGCGATCCTTTGGAATGACCAAAGAAGCATAGTAGAGACGAATTATTTAAATGAGGAAATTGGCATAGATGCGCTGACAAGCTACACTGGAAATATCGCTTTTCCTGGCTTTACCGCGCCAAAACTTCTCTGGGTCAAACAAAATGAACCTGAAAACTTCGCACGTATCAAAAAGGTCATGCTTCCAAAAGATTACCTCGCCTATAAGATGACTGGAAGCTTTGCGACAGATTACGCGGATGCCTCCGGCGCCCTTTATCTCGATGTTGAAAATAAAAAGTGGTCGCAGCCAATGATGGAAATCCTTGGCATCACCACTGATTTACTCCCAAAGCTCTACGAATCGTATGAAGCGATCGGCACTTTAAACAAAGAAGTCGCTGAGTACTTAGGACTCCCCGTCGATGCAGCAAGTGGCGCTTCAAGTGTCAAAGTCATCATCGGCAGTGGCGATCAAGCGTGCGCAGCTGTGGGTGGTGGCGTCGTAGCACCTGGACGCTGTTCGATCTCACTTGGCACATCAGGTGTGGTTTTCGTCCACAGTGACACATTTATCAAGGATCCAGGAAACGGTCTTCACGCATTTTGTCATGCAAATGGCGCATACCATCTGATGGGTTGTATGCTCTCAGCTGCTGGTTCACTTAAGTGGTGGGTAGAGGACATTCTCAAAACACGTGAATACAACAAACTCATGGATGAAGCGACTGATGCCTCAATAGACAACGGCCTTTATTTCTTGCCATATCTCATGGGTGAGAGAAGCCCGCACAACGATCCAAACGCACGTGGCGTATTCTGGGGTCTGAACCTCACACACAGCCAAGGTGACATGACGAGAGCGGTTGTGGAAGGCGTTGCATTTGCACTTAGAGATTCATTTGAAATCGTCAAAGGACTCGGTCAAAATATAGAGGAGATCCGCATCAATGGTGGCGGCTCAAAAAATGATTTCTGGTGCCAGATGATCGCAGACGTCCTCGATACAAAAGTCGTCAAGCTTGAAACTGACGCAGGTCCAGCTTACGGCGCTTCTATATTGGCTGCCGTTGGAGCAGGGGAATTCAAATCCGTGAAAGAAGCCTGTGACACGTTGATCAAGACGACAGAATCATATGTTCCAAACCAAGCGCAAGCCCTGCTTTATAGCAATAAATATAAATCTTTTTCAAAGCTATATCCGGCTCTAAAAGATCTGTTCACACAGGTCTAAAAACTCCCATTTACGGTCATCCGATCCCCCAATCGGATGGCCCTTTTTTTTGCTCATGATACTAATAAAGTAATGGGGAATAATATATCGCTAAGATTTAATACCGATTTAATAATTTGCGTATATTTTCTTAATGTGATAGAAATATGATAGAATTAAGTAAAAATATTGATTCATTGGAGGTTTTGATATGGGCTATATTATAGCTGCTATACTAGGTTTATTATTATTGATTTTAATTACAACAAATATTCGCATCGTTCCTCAATCTGAAGCCTATGTCATCGAACGCCTTGGCGCATACTTGACGACTTGGAATACAGGCCTTCATTTTAAAATACCACTCATCGACCGCATCTCTAAAAAGGTTTCTTTAAAAGAGATCGTCGCTGATTTCCCTCCACAACCTGTTATTACAAAAGATAACGTTACGATGAAGATCGACACGGTTATCTTCTTTCAGATCACGGATCCTAAGCTTTACACATACGGTGTGACGCAGCCGATGTTCGCCATCGAAAGCATCACGGCGACGACGCTGAGAAATCTCATCGGCGAGCTTGAACTGGACGAATCACTATCTTCTAGAGATATCATCAATACGCAAATGCGACTCATCCTCGACGTTGCCACGGATCCATGGGGCATCAAAGTCAACCGCGTTGAGCTTAAAAACATTTTGCCACCTAAAGATATTCAAGACGCTATGGAAAAACAAATGCGTGCTGAAAGAGAGAGAAGAGAATCGATCCTAAGAGCAGAAGGCGAGAAGAGCTCAACCATCCTCATCGCAGAAGGTCAAAAGGAATCTGTCATCTTAAGAGCTGAAGCTGAAAAGCAATCCGCTATCCTTTATGCAGAGTCTAGAAAAGTTCAACAGATTCGCGAAGCAGAAGGTGAAGGTGAAGCGATCATGTTAATCCAGAAAGCCACTGCTGAAGGTCTTGAAATGATCAAAGCCATCAACGTTGATCAATCCGTCATCACTTTGAAAGGTCTCGAAACATTTGTGGCCCTTTCAAATGGCAAAGCGACAAAGATGATCATCCCAACGAACTTGACACAAGTCGGACAGAAAATACCGAATACGCAGATTTTGCCTGATGGCCAAGTCGCAACTCAAGAAATGATGGATACAAAGGATATTGAGATTTCAGATAACGTATAAAAATGTTGCCATATCACAACATTTCACGTATAATAGGCAAGAGTAAAACAGATGATCGCGTGCTTCGGCACGAGGAAAGTCCGAGCTCCGCAGAGCAGGGTGCTGGGTAATCCCCAGTGGAGGCGACTCCAAGGCAAGTGCAACAGAAATAGACCGCCTCGCAAGAGGTAAGGATGGAAAGGTGAGGTAAGAGCTCACCAGCGCATAGGCGACTATGCGGCTCTGTAAACCCCATCTGGAGCAAGACCAAGTAGGGTGTAAAAAGAGGCTGCTCGTCTCTCCCAGTGGTAGGTCGCTTGAGCGTATCGGTAACGTTACGCCTAGATAGATGATCATCTAATACAGAACTCGGCTTATAGTTTTACTCAACAAAGAACCCGCATTCCGTCAAGGATAGCGGGTTCTTTGTTCTTGCATATTCACATTGGATTTGGGTATAAATATATTGGGTAATAATGCCCATTGTATAAAGAAGGTGACGTAATGAGAATTCATATTGAACCTGAAGCAAAATCACTTTTAGATCAAGAAAAGCACACTGTGATAACTGTTAAAGCAGATCGCGAATGTGTGGGTGCAAACTGTTCCGAAGCTTTCACTTATCCAATTATCACTTTTAAAATACCTGATGTAGAAGAAGATTGGAAATTTGACAGATTTACTATTGACGATGTAACCATCTTTTTCGACAAGACTCTGGAAACTGTTCCAGAAGTTGCTATCGCAAGAGAACCACATATGTTAAAGGATCGTATCATGATCAAAGGATTAGACATACCACCACCAGTGACACATATCAAATTATAGTGAAAAGCTTACTACCACTTCAAATGATGTGGTAGTTTTTTTATTCAAAAATATGATAAATGATGTTATAATACTTTAGAATTATAAGTAGAGGAAAAAGTAGAGCTATATGGAAAAAGTTAAAAAATCATTTTTATTGTTGAACAAAGATCCTATTTTGACAGTGGCCTTTATTGCGGCCGCTGTTTCTGCTGTATTCATACAGCCATCACGTGCTTATGCGGATTATATAGACGGATATGTTTTGAGTTTGTTGTTATCGATGATGTTGGTCATTGCTGGCTTTCAGAAAGTAGGCGTATTTGATTTTATCGTCGATTGGCTGCTTAAATATGTAAAAGAGACACGCACTTTGGCTTTTGTTTTAGTTGGCATCTGTTTTTTTAGCAGCATGCTCATAACGAACGATGTCGCTTTAATCACCTTTGTGCCATTAAGTATCCTTCTGTTGAAGCAAACGCAGAATCAAAAATTACTGATCCCGATTATCGTGATGCAAACGATCGCGGCGAATTTAGGGAGCATGTTTACACCACTTGGCAATCCGCAAAATCTATACTTGTTTTCAATATCGAACATGACGATTTTTGCCTTTCTAAAAGTCATGCTCGTTCCAACAATCGTTTCATTTTTATTGATTACTGCTTCTATTTTACTAATAAAGCCAGAGCGAATAGAACCTATAGAAGGAAACGGGGTCAAATTGACACTTAATA
>CAYLNI010000137.1:0-291 GCA_964384705.1 uncultured Fusibacter sp. | reverse complement strand
CGATTGTCCTATTAGGTGTTGTCAGAATAGATCGTAAATTGCTACAAGACGTTGATTACGGGCTACTTATAACTTTTGTTTGCTTATTTGTATTTATAGGCAATTTAAAGACAATCCCGGAGGTGAGCATGGCACTTGCATCAGTTGTAAATGGTCAAGAAATCAGGACAGGGATACTATTAAGCCAAGTCATCAGCAATGTCCCTGCAGCCATTTTGCTTTCAAAATTTACGATGCATTATTCGGATTTGTTGATAGGCGTAAACCTTGGTGGATTGGGCACTTTGATCG
>CAYLNI010000136.1:1490-7872 GCA_964384705.1 uncultured Fusibacter sp. | reverse complement strand
AAGAGATCTAGATTAAAAATGCTCAATGAACTGGTCAACAATATTCGTGGTGCTCAGCTTAAAGCGAGGTCCATTTTTCCTGGAACGCGCGTAAAAATTGGCAGTACAAGCTATTATGTAAAATATCCTCTGTCTTTTACCATCATAACAAAAGATAAAGGTGATATTGTCACTATCGGTTATTAAGATTGATGAATGTGTTTGAGGTGAAGTTATGTCTATTCGTCCTGTTGATATGCAAGTCGTCGTTCAAAAGACGCAAGAAGTTCATCAAGCAAAACAGACCGTTGTCAGCAAAATGGACAATGAACTTGTTCATGCCCAGTTGAAGAACAAGGAAGAAAATATAAAGAGCCATCACACAGTACACAGTACGGAACGTTCAGAGATGAGACGCATAAAAAACGACGAAGAGACCACTGAAGAACGAAAGAAACGAAAGCAGAAAGAGCAGTCAGCTGATCAAGAACAATCCCATGAAAAAGAGTTAAATCGAAAAGTGAGCAAAGCTGGCGCCCGATTTGATATGAAGGTGTAATATGTATCTTGTTAGTTTTATTCTAGGACTGATGATCGTCATCAGTGCCATTTTATTGATAAGAAGTGAATTAAATCGCGCCGTTAGATCTCAAGCTTTGCTTTTGCAACAGTCAAGAGTATACAAAGACGCCGATTTATTTGAATTGTTAGAATCGCTACAAAGCTCTATTGATGAAATGAATAGAGCTTTTTATGATATTGCTGGAGATCTTGAAGGCAAATACAGCATTCATGAGAAAGAAATTCAATTGCTCAATGAGAAAATAGAAATGCATTTATCCAAAATAGCGAATCACGAGAAAAAGATTATTGGCCTTGAAAAGACGACTGGCAGCCATGTGCAGCAGAAATCAGTCCGAGAGAATATCGAGCATATGTCAGTAAACACCATAAAACCAGAAATAAAATTGTCCTCAAATGATAAAATTAAAACTGAATCGTTAGATAACACACTCAATGACCGCGATTCTGAGGTTTTAACCAAAATCATCGAACTTAGGAGCCAGGGAAAGTCGTTGCCTCAAATTGCTAAAGAGCTTGGGATTGGAATGGGTGAGTTGCAGCTTTTAATCTCGTTAAAAAAGTAATTTAAGGTTGTGCTTTCAAAGTCACTATGTTATAATATCGAAGGTAATTAAAAAATCACACTCGCTTCAATTTTGATGGTGTTGCTGAAAAGTGCCGTTAGAAGATGAAAAGCGAGGAGGTAAAAAACAAGGAGGACTCACATGTCTGTAATTTCAATGAAAGAATTGCTTGAAGCTGGTGTACACTTTGGTCACCAAACAAGAAGATGGAACCCTAAAATGGCTGAATACATCTTCACAGAAAGAAACGGTATCTACATCATCGACCTTCAAAAAACAGTTGGTAAAGTTGAAGATGCTTATGCATTTATCAAAAGCGTTGTAGATGAAAACGGTACTGTATTATTCGTTGGTACTAAGAAGCAAGCTCAAGAAGCAATCGAATCAGAAGCAAGAAGATCTGGTATGTACTTCGTTAACCAAAGATGGTTAGGTGGTATGTTGACTAACTACAAAACAATCAAGAAGAGAATTGACTTATTATTCAAACTTGAAAAAATGGAACTCGATGGTACTTTTGAAGCGCTTCCTAAAAAAGAAGTTATCAAGTTAAGAGCTGAAAAAGAAAAACTCGAAAAATTCTTAGGCGGTATCAAAGATATGCATAAATTACCAAGTGCGATCTTCATCGTTGACCCTAAGAAAGAGAAAATTGCTATCCAAGAAGCTAAAACACTTGGTATTCCAGTTGTAGCTATCGTTGATACAAACTGTGATCCAGATGAAGTTGATTATGTTATTCCTGGTAATGACGATGCTATCCGTGCCGTTAAATTGATTGCTGGTAAAATGGCAGATGCGATCATCGAAGCAAGACAAGGCGAGCAATTAACTGATACAGCTGCGGTTGTAGAGTCTACAGAAGAATAATATCAATATAAAACTAAGAGGTAAGAGTCGGACTCTTACCTTTTTTAAAGATTATTTCAAGTATATAGAGGAGGCACACAATGGAAGTTACTGCATCAATGGTAAAAGAACTTAGAGAAACAACTGGCGCAGGTATGATGGACTGTAAAAAAGCGCTTGTTGAGACAAATGGAAATATTCAAGAAGCGGTTAAATACTTAAGAGAAAAAGGTATCGCAGGCGCTGCTAAAAAAATGGATCGTATTGCATCAGAAGGTATTATCGCGTCTTACATCCACGGCGGAAGAATCGGTGTTATCGTTGAGATCAACAGTGAAACAGATTTCGTTGCTAAAAACGTTGAATTCCAAGAATTTGGTAAAGATATAGCAATGCAAGTTGCTGCAGCAAATCCACTTTATTTAAGAAAAGAAGATGTGCCGCAAGAAGCTATTGAAAAAGAAAAAGAAATCCTTAGAAATCAAGCTTTAAATGAAGGTAAACCTGCTCAAATCGTCGACAAAATGGTAGAAGGCAGAATTGCTAAATACTACAAAGAAGTTTGTTTGCTTGAGCAATCTTTCATTAAAGATCCAGATAAAACAATCGACCAATTATTAAAAGAAAAAATCGCTAAAATCGGTGAAAACTTATCGATTAGAAGATTTTCTCGTTTTGAAGTTGGCGAAGGTCTTGAGAAAAAGACAGAAAACTTTGCTGAAGAAGTTGCAAAACAATTACAAGCTTAATCAAATCGATAGTAACTTAGAGAACACAGCGTTGTGTTCTCTTTTTTAGGGAAAAAATATTTGAATGGCCTATAAATATGCTGTAGAATGATAGTGAACGGAGGTTATTGCTTTGAATTTAAAATACAAAAGAGTTATATTGAAACTCAGTGGCGAAGTGCTCGCAGGTAAAAAAGGATTTGGTGTTGACGACGATGTTGTAGCAGAAGTTGCAGGAACGATAAAAAAACTTGCAGATGCAGGCGTGGAAGTAGGCGTTGTAATCGGTGCGGGTAATTTTTGGCGAGGTAGAAGCAATAAACGTATGGAGAGAACAACTGCCGATTATATGGGCATGATGGGAACTGTGATGAACTCTCTTGCTATGGCAGATGCGCTTAAATTTTTAGGCGTTAAAAATCATATTTTAAGTTCAATTTCCATGACACAGTTAGCAGAGTGTTATAATCGTGAGAAAGCGGTAGGTTATTTAAATGAAGGCGCTGTGGTCATATTTTCTGCAGGAACTGGCAGTCCATTTTTTTCTACAGATACGACGGCAGCTCTTAGAGCAGCTGAAATCGACGCAGAACTTATTCTACTTGCAAAGCGCGTGGATGGCGTCTATGATAGCGATCCTGCAATCAACCCTAATGCCGTAAAATATGAAACGCTGTCATATAGTGAAATATTAAGCAAAAAACTTGCGGTCATGGACTTTACTGCAATTACGCTTTGTATGGACAATAACATTCCAATTGCAGTATTTGATCTCAACGTGCCTGAAAACATCATGAAGGCTTGTTCAGGTATCAATGTTGGCACGATGGTTTTTGGCGAATAGATTAATTGAAAAATTTAGGAGGTTTAAAATGAGAAATCAGGTACACGAAACATTAAATCAAAAGATGGATAAAACTTTAAGCGTTCTTAAAGAAGAACTCAATCATATTCGCGCTGGTCGTGCAAATCCTCTGATTCTTGATAAAGTAAAAGTTATGTATTATGGCTCTGAAACACCGATCAAACAGGTGGCAAGTATTTCAGTTCCAGAACCGAGAATCCTTCAAATTCAACCGTATGACACTTCTATTTTAAGAGATATTGAAAAAGCCATTCAAATCGCTGATTTAGGGATCAACCCAACAAACGATGGCAAGATTATCCGTATGATCATCCCAATGTTGACCGAAGAACGTAGAAAAGATCTTCAAAAAGGCATCAAAAAATTGGGTGAAGATGCAAAAGTTGCCCTTAGAAATGAAAGACGTGACGCACTTGAGCATCTTAAGAAGATGGAAAAGGCGAAAGAGATTTCAGAAGATGATTTAGCATCTGGTGAAAAAGAAGTTCAAAAAATGGTAGACGATTACGTTTTGAAAATTGATCAAATTGTAGGTAAAAAAAGCGAAGAAATAATGGAAGTTTAATTCCTGTGATAGTATGCCCTCCAATATTGGAGGGCTTAAATTTGAGGTGCTAAATGTTTTTTAAGAAAAAGACCTATGAACTTGATCTAGGTGCGATGCCACAGCATATCGCGTTCATCATGGATGGCAATGGCAGATGGGCAAAGCGAAAAGGCATGCCTAGACTGGTTGGTCATAACGCTGGAACGGAAACACTAAAAAAAATTGTCAAGGAAAGCAAACGTCTTGGCATTCCGTATATCACGTTTTATGCCTTTTCAACTGAAAATTGGAAAAGACCAAGTGATGAAGTCAACGGCCTTATGAACATCCTTGTCAAATTCATTCAGTCTGAAATTCAGGAAATTCATAGCAATCACATAAAAATCAATATCCTGGGAGATATCGACAGACTTCCAGCTTATGCAAGAGAACAAGTTGATTTTGCTACCCAGCTCACAAAAGACAATACAGAGATGCATTTCAATATCGCTTTAAACTATGGTGGTCGAGATGAAATCATCCAAGCTGTCAAAAAAATTGTGACCGATGTTCAAAATCAAAAGATAGATTTAGAACAAATCGATGAAAACTTATTTCCGGCATATCTCTATACAAATGGCATGCCCGATCCCGATTTGCTCATAAGAACAAGTGGCGAAGTTCGCTTAAGTAATTTTTTGCTCTGGCAATTGGCTTATTCCGAATTGACATTTGTAGATGTTTTCTGGCCAGATTTTGATGAGATGGCTTATCAGAAAGCAATATCAGACTATCAAAATAGAAATCGACGTTTTGGTGCGATTTAGGGAGAGACTATGAAAACGAGAGTAATTACTGCGATTGTTGCTTTGCCTTTGCTTTTTTTCGTTTTACTCAAAGGTGGCATAACGCTATTAGCTGCTACATTGATACTTAGTGTTATAGGGCAATATGAGTTTTATAAAGCCGTTTCAAAAACATACAAGCCAATTGCATGGGCTGGCTACATCATGACAATCGCCTTATTTGCTGGGTTTTTAGGTGATTTTTCTAAAGATTACTTTACGATGATCGTAACGGGGTTCATGTTTTTACTTATGGGCCTCATGGTATTTACTAAAAGTTCATTTCCTGGTGCAATGGTTACGTTTCTTGGTTTCTTTTACGTTTCATTTTCTTTGTCACATTTAATGTTGATTTCTGATATGGACGATAATTTTTTTATCTGGTATCCTTTTGTCATTGCATTTGTCACTGACACCTTTGCGTATTTTATTGGAAAGCTCATAGGGAAGCACAAGTTGATTCCATCTGTAAGCCCAAATAAAACGGTTGAAGGATCCCTGGGTGGTATTGTTGCTTGTGTTATAGTAAGCTTTTTGTATGCTTATTGGTTAAAGCCTGATTTCCAACTTTATGCCATTTTCTTAGGGCTGATCGGCAGCATTTTCTCCCAAGTTGGCGACCTGATTGCCTCTAAAATCAAACGGATTTTTGATATAAAAGATTTTGGAAAAATCATGCCAGGGCATGGTGGTGTTTTAGATAGATTTGACAGTTTGATCATCACTTTACCACTTGTCTATTATTTTATGGTATTATTTAATTATGTAAATGAAATATGGATTTAAAAAATGAATACAGTGAAAATTATGAGCATAGTAATATGCTCGTTTTTATATGGAGAATAGGATGGAAAATCATAAAAAAATCACAATACTTGGATCAACAGGATCGATTGGCACGCAAGCATTAGATATTATAGAGCAAAGTGGTCGTTATGACGTATATGCGCTGACGTGTAACAGTCGCATTGAAGAGATGGTCAAACAAGCGGAACGCTTTAAACCAAAGTATGTCGTCGTCTTTGATGAGGCGCATTTTCTGAAACTCAAAAGTGCGCTTGCCCATACAAACGTTACACCACTTTCAGGAATGGATGGATTGATTCAAGTCGTTACGGCTGAGGAAGTGGATATCGTATTGACTTCAGTGGTTGGCAACATTGGTCTTATTCCAACGGTTGCTGCGATTAAAGCGGGTAAGACGATTGCACTTGCCAACAAAGAAACCCTCGTCACAGCTGGTGAAATAATTATGCCTTTGGCGAAGCAGTATGGTAGTCATATTCTACCGGTTGATTCTGAGCACAGTGCCATTTTTCAGTGTTTAAATGGAGAAGCTTCGGATCATATCGAAAAAATCATTTTAACCGCTTCAGGAGGCGCATTCAGAAGTTTTTCGAGAGAAGAAATTGCCGTTAAACGCGCTGTGGATGCTTTAAAAC
>CAYLNI010000136.1:0-1390 GCA_964384705.1 uncultured Fusibacter sp. | reverse complement strand
AGCATTGATCAAATTGAGGTTGTCGTACATCCACAGAGCATCATTCATTCGATGGTTCAATTTAAAGATCATGCCGTTATGGCACAACTGGGTGTTCCAGACATGAGAGTGCCTATCATCTATGCCTTAGATTATCCAAAAAGATATCCAAACAATGTGAAACCGCTTAATTTTTTAGAAATGGGAACTTTGACTTTTGAAAAACCAGATTTAGAAAGATTCCCATGTTTAGGGATTGCAATAGAGGCACTAAGAGCTGGAGGCATTAAGCCGACTGTTATGAACGCAGCCAATGAAATTTTAGTTGAAGCCTACTTAAAGGACAAAATCGGATTTTACGATATTTCAAATCATATCAATCATGCGATGGATGCATTTTCAAATATTGAAAAACCATCAATTGAGACGATACTGCAAGTTGATGCTGAAACGAGACGTTTTGTCTCAGCGCGTTTGTCGAAATAATTGCAGCACGGGAAAATTTCCCACACGAAAGGATGGACATTATGTTTTTGACATTTATAAGTTTTGTATTTGTTTTTGGTCTGATCGTCTTTGCACATGAACTTGGTCATTTTACGACAGCAAGAATCAATGGCATTAAAGTGCATGAATTTGCATTGGGCATGGGACCAACACTCGTTAAGAAACAGGGGAAAGAGACACTGTATTCACTGAGGTTATTTCCAATTGGCGGTTACGTCAAAATGGAGGGTGAAGACGAAGTATCCGATGACCCTAGAAGTTTTACAAATAAAAAGCCATTTCAACGATTAATCGTTTTAGCAGCAGGTGCAATTATGAACTTTATACTTGCATACGTTCTACTCGTCATCATCATGTTTTCAATCGGTTCGCCTTCAAATATCGTTGGCGATACCGTAGCGGATCTTCCAGCACGTGAAGCAGGGATTATCGCAAATGATGAAATCAAAATGATCGATGGAACGCCAATTAACTCATGGGAAGATGTCATTGAAAGCATTAACGGAAGTGGCGGTGAGCCATTATCCATAGAAATCTTAAGAGGCACTGAGACATTAACGATTGAAGTCACTCCAAATGTTCGCGAAGACGGTACTTATCAAATAGGTGTTCAAACGAAGTTCGTCAAAAAATTTGATCAGGCATTTGTCATGGCGGGCAAGCAATTTTGGACATTCTTTACCGACATTTTTAAGTTCTTCACACAACTAGGCGATAAAAGTGTAACCGCAGAAGTTGTGGGTCCGGTAGGTTTAGTGGGAATTATAGGCGAAGTATCGAGACAAGGCATCATGAACTTGCTTTTGTTGGCAGCTTATATCTCCGTCAACCTCGGTATTGTGAACTTATTGCCTTTTCCTGCACTCGATGGTGGTAGAATCATATTTGTAGTTATCGAAATGGT
>CAYLNI010000135.1:4095-7929 GCA_964384705.1 uncultured Fusibacter sp. | reverse complement strand
CGTTTCCTGATTGAAGACATCTTTATTTGCGCCGCCATTCAATTGACTAAAGGCTTTTTTGATGGTGTCCACTACTTGATCTTTTGATTCAACGGTGAAGTTTAATCTAAATGCTTCGATGCCATTTATGTTTTGAAGCTCATCTAAAAGATTAAGCGTCTTCCCATTAAGGATCGTCACTGAACAATCTTCATGCGTAATGATCGGGAACGATCCGTGTTCATCTCTTATCTCAAAGCGCTTCGTTTTGCAATTGCCACATTGATTCATTTTTTTCAGTGGACAATATTTTGTGAACATCATTGGTGCCTTACCATATACGATCATCTCTAGTGCCGGATAACCGTCATTTTCTTCATGATAGGCGTTCATCAAATCTTCAATTTGTCTCTTATTGAGTTCATAAGACAATGTGACGCGTTTTGCACCTAATTTATAAAGTTCATAACAGCTCGTAGAATTGACAACATTTAGAGAATAGTCTGTAACAAAAGGATTCGTATTTCTGTAGTGATGAATACCGCCATAGCCTCCGATGAGGAGTTGTCCCTCTTTTTCTGTATAATTGATCTGGTTTCTTCTTACGATATTGTCAAAATAGATTTCCTTAATGCCTCCGTTCACGCAAGCATCATACTGTTCCTGGGTGGTAACAGTAGCCGTAAGGTATGGTTTTTCAGAGGTAAAGCTTATTTTTTCTTTTTCGATAGGCGCCTTGGTTCTTTTCTTTTGGCTGCCTAACTGTAAGTCATACAAGCCCTGTACAATATCTCTTCTTGCTGCATTTAACAGTTTAGCCGGAATAAAAGCCCCACTATCCTCATAATCTACTTGATTTAGTTCAAAGATAGAATCATTCAATCGCGTAAGTTGCTTGATCACCTGCTCTTTTGTTGTGGGATTATTGATCGCTGCATCTAGTATTTCTTCGCTTTCATAAAGATAACTAAAGCCTAAGCCCTTCGCTTCTATGATCAGCTTTGAATCTGGATAGGCATGCACGACAGCATCGAGGTTGAAACGCTTAAACTCATTATCCTGTGAGGCTTCGAGTCCTTTGTAAAAGGCATAATCCTTCGTTAAATAGACTAAATCGCCCTTGGAGAGTTTTTCTTTGAGTTTGATATAGCAGACATCCTCTGCTCGGTTGATTAAATTGTCCTCTTTATCGTATAGTTTAGCCAACGATAAAATGACGTCTTCATCGTTATGGCTTATTCGGATGATGTCGTTTTGATTTAAAGGTCGCGACAGCGTTATTTCATAAGTGTCTTTAACAATTTTGCTGATTCTACCAATTTCAAAACCGAAGTTATTCGGTCTTAAGATGTTTGTGATCTCTTTCGGATCTTCATGGAACATATAGCCCTTTGTAAACGTCCGATTGAATGTTTTGCTCAAATCATCTTTATCTGCTTCTGTTATTTTATGATCTATCGCCTTGCGATATTTTGACACGACATTGGCAACATACGCAGGCTCTTTCATTCGACCTTCAATTTTTAAGGAATCAATGTCTTTTAAATCATCGATATAGTCAATTGTGTTCAAATCCTTAGTCGATAGAATATAGTTTTCCGCTATTGTAGTCCCTGTGGTGGTATCAATGAGTTCATACATCTTACGGCATGAACCGACGCATCTGCCACGGTTACCGCTTCGATAGCCAATCAGTCCAGACATGAGACAGTTCCCTGAATAAGACACACATAAAGCGCCGTGAACAAAAATCTCTAAAGGAATCTTAGCGATTCTTTTGATCTCTTTCACTTTCTCGATCTCAACTTCACGGGATAGTACAACTCTATCCGCACCGAGTTCTTTAAATAGTAAAGTGCCGTCTACATCGTCAATTCCCATTTGAGTGGAGCAATGTGCTTCCATATCAAGAAAGTTTTTAACCATATAATCTAAGGCAGCCAAGTCCTGAACGATAATGCCATCCACGCCGATTTCATTTAATGCGTGCATCTGCGCTTTCATTTCTGGGATTTCGTTTTCAAAAATGATGGTATTCATAGTGACATAGATTTTTACTTGTCTTAGGTGTGCAAAAGCGACAGCTTCTTTTAACGTTTCCAAATCAAAATTTGATGAGTACGCTCGTGCGCCAAATTTTTGCATCCCTAAGTATATTGCATCACAACCATTGGAAATCGCAGCTTTTAAAGCTTCCATACTCCCTGCTGGCGCTAATAATTCAGTCATTTCTCCTCCATAATACGGCAGTTCAGCGAATGAAACAGTGTTTAATTTACCCTTTAGTATAACAAGTCACACTGAACAACACAAGAAGTTTTGTCAAGAACAACAGCCAGTACCACATGAGCAACCAGATGCTTCTACCACCTTTAGATCATCACCGCAATCTGAGCAGCATGCGCAATTTGAAGATGTATCATTTGCATCTTGTGCGTCTTTTATTGGTTCTAAGTTCAATACTTTATACACGGCTTGGCGAATCGCTTTTGCTGGTATGTCTTCATATTCTTCACCATCATAAAAGACAGTTCTGCAATACGTGTCATGTCCGACCAGATCTGTACACGAACTGCAATGATTCTCCGAAACTTTTATTTCTAATATTTCTTCAATTGGAACACCATTAAAAAGAAGAACATTTGATTGAGGGATATCAGTATCTCCCAACTTTGTTTCGAACCATTCAACTTTTATCTCTTTTGTAGCTAACTTTCTATTTAACCTATTTACTTCTGCGTTTAGATTTTCACCCGTATCATAGCAACGATCACAAGTTTCCCCATCAACATCAAGGTGTTTCCATTCAATTTTAAGTGTTTGCATTTTAATACCTCCATCATAATTTGTGTGTCATTATTAAAGACGGCTTTATTTGAAAATGGACCCACATTATTGTGGAAATTATGCAATTTCCATACTTAACAATTGATACAAGAAAACTCGCTACCTTGAATATTCTTATTGACGAGTTCAATGATATTGCCTTTTTTATCGGATTTGACCTCGCAACATTTATACAAGGTTTCCTTCAGTTTTTTACGTGCACGCTGGACTCTATTCTTGGTGCCCGAATGGCTCATCTTCCATTGTTCACTCAAAATCGTTTGCTTGATGCCTTTGTAATCACTTTCAATGACCGCTTCTTTATAGGTAGCAGGCAAAAATTCCGTCAATTTGAGCATACAAGACGCTGCCTCAAGATTGTAGTTTTCAGACTCAGATACATTTGATGCTGTCGTATGCAAAGACTCAAAGTCATCAACGTAAGTTGTTTTGGCTTTACGTCTGTAATAATCAATAATCGTGTTTTGAGTGACACGAAAAAGCCAAGCTTCAATAGAGTCAAGCTCATTCATGATCTTTTGATTTTTAATCAGCCTTAAACTGACCTCCTGAAGGATATCTTCCACTTCGTGCGGATCCGAAACTTTTCTCGCAATGTAATGCATGAGTTTTTTATGATACATATCCCAAATCGTTTCAACTGACATTTCGTCACCACCCTTTAACGAATCCAATAAGTTCTATTTCATATAACCCGTCTCATGGACGGCTTTGCTTAATTTTGTCAACACATCATGCATACTGTCAAGGGCATCCTGATCTACTGAATCAAGGGCTTCAATCAAGTAATTGCTATAACGGTCAGCGACATGCTTGATGGCATTGATCCCACTCTCCGTAATCACAACATAGTAGACACGGCCGTCCACTGCCGATTGTTCCCGAACCACATAGTTTCTGCATTCTAAACGGGCAATCACTTTACTGATGCCGCTTTTAGTAAGATTCAAGGCTGTGCCTATTTCTTGGATCGTCATCTTTTGTGGCCTGTCTACTTTTTTGAGCGTC
>CAYLNI010000135.1:0-4051 GCA_964384705.1 uncultured Fusibacter sp. | reverse complement strand
GACAACCCCGCACAGCATGTATCATCAAAGCCTTGATTGCCAAAATACCATGATAAATCTTGTATTGAACTGACTATATCTGAAATGTTACGATTCATACGCCAACCCTCTTTATATTCTTGATTATTAGTTTCTGTTGTCAACTATTATTATAAACGCATTAGTTTCTGCCGTCAACTATTTCTCACCCGTTCAATCGAACAAAAAAAATCAACGAGTCATGGGGATGAGTCGTTGATCAAAATGGAAAGAAGGGTAAGAAGGGTATCAGAAACCTCACGATTCGTTAGGGGTAAATCAGTGAAGTTAATGGATTCGATTGATTGATTAAAGTTACTTATTTAAGCTTTCAGCATACTCAATTGTATGAAGTAAAATTTCTGCAGCTTCAGCTCTAGTGAGTGCTTTCTTAGGATCGAGCTTGCCATCTTTGTCTAGCTCGACGATTCCATAGTGTAGCGCACGTTGTAACAGACCACTGTATTCTGGTGTGATGCTGTCAGCGTCTTTGATTTCAACCGGTATGAGCTTGATCATCGGCAGTTCATGTTTGACTTCAAGTGTTGAAACCAAACGATAGAGAAACTCTTCTTTTGTCCAATCTGCTTTCGGGTCGAGATCTGCTGGAAGTTCGACGCCATTAACGGTTGCAACAATAAGGCCGTATGCATACCAAGCTTTGTCATCTGCATTTTTAAAATAATCTGTTGCGAGCGGTTCTTTGATAAATCTAACTAAGTCAAGATTGAGATCAAACGCTGCATTGATCATATGAATGCCTTCAACCGATGAGAGAATGCGATCTGGTGAAAATGTTTCACTCGAGGTGCCTTTTATGATGCCCCGCTCTTGTAGCGTTAAAATCGTTTGTGCCTCTTTTAGGTTTGTTATGTCGTTAAATCCAGTTCCTGCAAAGCTTGTACTTGTAAGTGTCATCACTGCGAGCACCGCCCCGAGGATTCTTTTTTTTGTCATCATTTTCATTGGTTGCACCTCATGCTTTCTATTAATTAGGAAAAAATAATTTCGATTATACGTTATATATATCATTTATAGGTTTTAGACGATGCAAATAAAAAAAAGGTTCCATGAATTTCATGAAACCTGACATAATCTTAAACAAAGATCTTAAAACTCTAATACTTAAAACATAGACAGCTGGTCCGATGGCCGCTCATATTTATAGGCGTTTATGATGTCCTCCATTTTATAAAGGATGCCATGTGCCTCACACGCTCGTTTGAAAGCAGCGAATAAAGCCTTTCCATTTGGGCTGCCACAGCCATATTGGCTACCGAACTCTCTGATATACTTTTCCTTTATCCCAGGAAAATGCAGATCAAGTTTTTCGTAAAAATACTCTCTTTGGCCGTCTCTCAGTGTCACGCCAAATGCAGGATAGATAAATTTAGCGCCGCACTTTGCTGCCTCTTCTACAATGGCCAGAACATTTAGAGCGGTATCGTTAATATAGGGCAAAATGGGCATCATTAGGATACCCGTGTAAATACCGGCATCCGATAATGCTTTCACCGCCTCAAACCGTTCTGAAGTACGCGATACACCAGGTTCTATCTTTGAAGCAAGCGCATCATCATACGTCGTGATCGAAATCTTACAAATTACTGGCGAATGACTATCGATTCTCTTCAAAATATCAATATCGCGCGTAATCAACGCACTTTTAGTTGCTATACCAATACCGAAACGATGCTTGTCTATCCTCTCTAAAGCATGCCGAGTGAGTAACGCCTCTACTTCTTCACGATTATAAGGGTCGCTCATTGCACCCGTCCCGATGACACCAGTTGACCGCTTGCTCTTAAGTTCAGTATCAATCATGTTCAAGGCATTTTCCTTGGCGCGCACGGTGTCAAAGTCTTCAACATGGTAACAGGTGCTTCTACTGTCACAATAAATACACCCATGATGGCACCCTCTATAGAGGTTCATATTGTAATCCAAGCCAAACCAAAATTGATTTTTTGTTTTGGCGATGATTTTTTTCGCTGGCACTAACTCCATAGACTTACCTCAGAATACGACTTATTCTTTATAGTTATCCTTTATTCGGAAACCAATGCTTCGTATTATTTGCGATTTTGACTAACATCAACATGACTGGTACTTCTACGAGTACGCCGACAATCGTCGCCAAAGCAACTGGACTCGTTGCACCAAACAATGCAATAGCAACCGCTACCGATAATTCAAAGAAATTCGAAGCGCCAATCATCCCTGCAGGGGCAGCAATATCATGTGGCAATTTGAGCGCTTTGCTTGAAAGGTAGGCGATAAAGAAAATAAAAAACGTCTGAATCGTGAGTGGAATCGCGATGAGCAATATATGCAGCGGATTTTGTGTGATCACATCGCCTTGGAATGAAAAGATGATGATGAGTGTCAGCAAGAGACCACCAATCGTCGTATTGCTAAATTTAGGGATAAAACTGTTTTGAAAATAGTCGATGCCTTTTGTCTTAACCACGTGGTTACGCGTGAGAACACCTGCCGTAAGTGGTACCACGACAAATAGAACAACAGAAAGGATGAGCGTCTCCCATGGAATATTGACGCCGCCAACGCCTAGTAAGAAGGCAACAATCGGTGTGAACAAAACGAGAATAATCAGGTCGTTTGTCGCGACTTGAACAACTGTATATGCTGGGTTGCCTTTAGTCAAGTGACTCCATACAAACACCATGGCTGTACAAGGTGCCGCACCAAGCAAGATCGCTCCTGCTAAATAATCTTTAGCCAAATCTGCTGGAATCCACTTTGCGAAAACAATATAGAAAAAGAAATACGCGATGCCAAACATCGTAAACGGTTTGATCAACCAGTTGGTTATCCAAGTGACGTATAATCCCTTAGGATTTTTGCCGACGTTTTTAACACTATGAAAATCAACTTTCATCATCATTGGATAAATCATGATCCATATCAATATCGCTATTGGGATAGACACATTGGCGTATTCAAATTTACCTAGAAAATCTGGAATCTGAGGTAAAAACTTACCGATCAAGATTCCGATCGCCATACAAAGTGCCACCCAAAGCGTCAAATATTTTTCAAAAAAACTGATGCCCTGTAATTTTTGTTTGCTCACACAATCACCTCATCTCCGCTAAAGCGGAAGCTAAATTTCATTATTTTTGATTTTCTCTGCAAGAATTTTAACATTTTCTTCTATCTTAGCTATAATCAATTTGAATTCATCATCTGACTTTCCAGATGGATCATCAAGTCCCCAATCTTCTTCGTGTTGGCTAGGTAAAAATGGACAAATGACATTACACCCCATCTTGATGACGATATCCACTTCTGGAATTTCAGGCAACAATTTTGAACGTTGTGTCTCTTCCATATCAATATTATAGATTTCTTTGATGAGTCTTACAGCATCTTGATTGATATGTGGTCTTAACTCTGTTCCTGCAGAATAACTTTCAAAAACATCTGATGCAAAGTGTTTTCCTAGTGCCTCAGCCATTTGGCTTCTGCATGAATTGTGTACACATATAAAGGCTACTTTTGGTTTTGCGTTCATAAAATCCTCCTAATTATACGACTGTATCGTCGTTTTGATTTGATTTAGTATTGCTTGGATTGCTTGTGTTGAATGTATTACTTGAATTACATCACCCAGTCATACATATCGCATGCTGTGCACCGACTGCTTTTAATTTTTCAGAATCTGCAACGAGACTCTCATCCATAGAAAAGCGCGTTTGAATGTGCGCATATAGATGGTTGTTATTTTCAATGAACTTAGGATTTATCGAATAATAAACCCATTGAGAATCCTTTTTCGATGTGACGATTTGGGCCTGCTTCAACTTGATTAAGTGTCTTGAGACATTGGATTGTGACATCTCCAGCACTGCTTCCAATTCGCAGACACATAGTTCTTTGTGCATCAAAAGATTGACGATGCGCAATCTATTTTCGTCTGATAACGCCTTAAATATTTCTATATCCATCATAAGCACCTCATAAGTGAAAAACTTTTTATAATTGATTTAAAACATCGCCCTTAACATTTTCT
>CAYLNI010000134.1:0-8014 GCA_964384705.1 uncultured Fusibacter sp. | reverse complement strand
ATCACATCAAATTTTCATGAATTGTATCTGAGATAATGCTATAATATAAAAAAACTGACTGGAGGTTATACCGTGTCGAATAAATATGCACATACTAAGATTATTCTGCTCATGATCATGGCAACATTCTTTTGGGCAGGCGCATTTATTGCGGCAAAACTTGGTGTTTACGAACTGAGTCCCGTTGTATTGACCTTCTTGAGAATGGGCATAGCGGCCATCGTCATATTTCCATTCATGATGAAAAAATTAGGCACTGACTGGAAAATCAAAAAAGGCGAGCTGAAGTTCATTATGGCAACTGCCATAGTGGGCATGATTGGTTATCATATGTTCTTTTTCACAGCGCTTCAATTTACAACCGCTTCAAAGGCTTCCATGATCAATGCCACTAACCCACTGATCACAGCTGTTTTAGCATCAGTTTTTGCAAGCGAAAAGTTATCTGCAAAAAAAATAGCCATGTTATTCATGGCGTTGTTCGGCGTGGTATACATCATCACTGGCGGTAGTCTCGAAGCATTATTGACTTTCGACTTAAACAAGGGCGATTTTATCATGTTTTGCGGGACGATGCTCTGGGCAATATACGGCATCATCGTAAAGAAGGGTATGCCAATCCTCGGACCGCTTAAACTATCATCTTACACATTTGCACTCAGCGCATTGATCATGATGCCCTTTGCACTTTATGACTTCGCGACAACAAATGCGCTTACTGTTGGCTGGGGACCCTATTTGGCAGTGATCTATATGGCGCTATTTCCAACCGTACTCGGCTATTCTATCCAACAAATGGCGATTGCGGAAATCGGTCCTTCAAAAGCGTCTTTGTTTATCAACTTAGTGCCTATCATTTCAACAGTTCTAGCCGTTATATTTCTGGGTGAAACGATTGAATCGTATCACATTTTTGGCGCAAGTTTGATTATTATAGCGGTGTTTTTATACAATCGACAAACGAGTCACAAGTAGTTTCCATACAAGGTATATCTATAAAATCATCATAATCATGTGAAGCGCGTTTTATTAAAAAACTGCTCTTCCCTATTTTTTTTACGGTTTTTTTGATTTGCGCGAGATTTTCACTGAGATGCTCAGAGCTTTTAAATGTACTTAAGTCCCCATATAGTCCCGCTATTGAAAGCGACGTCAACTTAATATTTCTCACGATTCCAAAACGATCTTCTGACTGGATTTCACCACACTCGATGTGTGCTTTTGTAAAGAAATTCACCTTTTGTTCTTCAAAGTGTTCAATAATATTTTGAGCAATTACCTTGCACTTTTCGAGTTCACCGTCGATGACTACTATGAAATCATCACCGCCAATATGTCCGACAAAGCTTGAAAATGGAAAATCTTTTTTTACGATTTCTCCCATCATATCGGCGATGTATTTAATCATATAATCACCCTTTTCAAAGCCATAGACATCATTGTATATTTTGAACTCATTGATGTCGACATACAGGATACAAGAAGCGTTTTTATAACTGACAAGATCGGTTAAAACACGGGTGATTACAGGATTTCCTGGCAAACCCGTCAGTGGGTTGTTCTCTTTTGCATTATTTTTTTCAAACAACAATGTATATTCAAAAATCTTTTTCATTGAAACCGTACCAAAATACTTTGACCCTTTTGTCACGATGACATCATCGAACAATTGATCGTCTGAACGTCCCATCGCCGTTTTAGCCACAACGCTGATTGGCGTGTACAAATCGACAATTAACGGACTGGTATTCATGATTCGAGAAATTGGTTTATTTGAATAGAGGGAAAACCCGTACTTTCCTGACAAACAAGCATCTAAATTGTGCTTCATCACCAACCCCACGGGGCAGTTGTTTTCACATATACAGACACTTTTTATGTTGGTTTTATCTATAAAACTTTTCACTGTAATTGCTGGCGTCATTGACTCATACATTTGATGATGACTATTTGTAATTAAATTTGAGATATAATGATACTCTTTTGAAAAGGCATTGAGATTTCTCGCAATTTTGTTGTAATCGTGGATTCGGATGATGGTATCTTCGTCAAGTGAATCAAAAGTACGTGCAGGTTTTTTTTAATAATACCCTTGCCCTGCATGAACACCTAGCAAAATCAGTGTTTTCATCTCCTCTTTTGTCTCGATGCCTTCTGCAATTATTTTGATGTTCGTCGTAAGGGACGTATCGACGAATGCCTTAATTAAAGCTTGCTTAAAGGCATCCTTGTCAATATTGCGAATCAAATCCATATCAATCTTTATAAAGTTTGGCCTGAGCTCATTGATTGTCTTTAAACCGGAATATCCTGCGCCAACATCGTCGATGGCAACCAGATACCCTTGTCTTCTATAATTTTCCAAAATCATTTGAAAAGCTGTATAGTCACTGATTGCTGTGCGCTCGGTGATTTCAAACACTATTGACGTTTCTTCACCGCCAACTTGCTCGAGATACTCTTTTGTAAGGCCAGATTTAAATTCTGGCGTCTTGATGACATCAGGATCGACGTTGATGAAGAGAAATTTATCCTTATCCAATCGATGCAATTTTTCGAGCGCTTTTTTTCTGAAGAGCATTTCAAGATCCCATATTCGATTCATTTCATGCGCTTTATCAATCAGTGCTAAAGGCGAGTAAAATTGCGTTTGTTCAGGCCCTCGTGATAACGCTTCGTAGCCAATGATTTCACTCGTTCTTAAATTGACAATTGGTTGATACAAACTCGTGATCTTCTCATTGTTTAATATGTCTTCAAATAACGCACTTTCTGACAGTTGTTCATCAATTATAATCACAGATTTTCCTCACTTTCAGGATTTTGCAAGATTCTGCAAGATTTTGCAGGATTATTCAGGATTTTGCAGCGCTTTAGCTGCAAATCGAACGGTCTCATATGTATGCTAGCATATGACTGTTAAAACCATGTGAAAATCGCATCATGTTCTTGTAAAGTTGTAAAACGATAACAATAGTGCGTTATAAGCAAAAAAAACATCTCTTGGCTTAAATCAAACCGAAAGATGTTTTTATGTTTTGATATTTTGTTTAAAAATACTGTTTCATTTTATACTGAAGATTTTGTCTAGATATGTTGAGATGCTTGGCCGCTTTACTGATGTTGTCATTGTAAAGAGCTAAAGTGCTCAGGATGATGTCCCTTTCTATCTTTGCAAGGTGTGCATTTAAATCATCGGTCAACTCCGTCGCATGTTTCATATAATGACTTTTCTTCATCAATACTTCTGCAACGTGCGAAGGCATATGTTCCTTACCGATTACGTGTTCATCAGTTACGAGATTCATGGCCGATTCGATAAAGTTCTTGAGCTCTCTGATATTACCTGCCCAATTGTAACGTTTAAAGGCCTCTAAAATTTCAGATGAAACCATCCAGATATCCTTGCCAAGCTGTTCGTTGTATTCGCGTATAAAATAGTCGACGAGGAGTGGAATGTCGTCCACACGCTCATTTAAGCTCGGTATACGTATATTGATGACGTTGAGTCTGTAATAGAGGTCCTTTCGGAACTGCCCTGCTTGAATCAACAGCTCTGGATCCTCATTCGTGGCAGCGATAATGCGTACATCCACAGGAATATCACGATTGCCGCCGACGCGTCTGACGTAGTTTTCTTGAAGCACGCGCAAAATCTTTGCCTGAAGTGGCCAACTCATGCTGTTGACTTCATCTAAAAATAAAGTACCACCATCCGCTTGCTCAAAAAGTCCTGGTCGATCCTGTGCACCAGTAAAAGACCCTTTTGACGTGCCAAATAAAAGGCCCTCGAGCAATGTCTCTGGTATCGCCGCACAGTTTTGTGCGATGAATGGCCTTACATTGCGTTCACTGCCATAATGGATACTCTGAGCGAATAGTTCTTTACCTGTACCAGTATCGCCAAAGATCAAGACACTGGATATTGACTTTGAAGCGCGCTTTGCGATTTTGATCGCCTCAAGGTATTTATCGTTTTTCCCAATCAGTTGTTCAAAGTGGTAATGTCTAATGCCCGCTTCTTTTTTTAACGGTTTGATCAACTTCTGCTGAAGCTCAATAATCTGCTCGGACATGTCATTGACCATCGTAATGTTTTTTGCGATTTCCACCGCGCCAATCGTCTTTCCATTTTCAACGATTGGCAAAGTGGTATTGATCGTTCTAATATTTTTACCTCTAAAGTTAAGGTAATTTTGCTCTCTACCAATAATCGGTTCGCCTGACTCCAAAACAGTCAACAAGGTACTATTTTCCCTCGTCCAGTCTGGAAACAAGTCTAAAAGATGCTTTCCTAAAACTTGTTTTTGTGATAGACCTTCGATTTCTTCCATCGCCTTGTTATATAGGATCGTACGTCCCGAATTATCAATGATGTGAATGCCCTCTTCGATTGCATTGAAAATATCTTTGCTCGCTAGATTTAGCACGTCATATAGAGCCATATTCCCTCCAAAGAGATCAAGTAAGTGGCACCATGCCTTCATGTTCCGACTGTAAGACGGTCATAATGTGCGCCACGTATTTATCATTTTTTAAAAAACGCTTGTCGTTGAGTTTGATCATGACAAATGAAAGTGCCATCGCACCGATGCCTAAAAAGGCAGTCATGATGTCTTTGCCTGGAAATAGCCATTGACCCAACATAAGCCCTATAAATAAACCGCCAAGTGGGATGATATACATGATAAACGCTGCGCTTAAAACGCTATTCGTCGCCATGGATACTTCAACAAGATCTCCCATTTTGGCATGCACTGTATTTTTTGCGATGAGCATAATATCCTTCTGGTCATCGCCCAACTGACACGCGCCACAATTGCCGCACGCGGTGTGTCTGACGAGTTTTACCTTTGAAAATTCTCCCATTTCACTGACTATTACGCCTGCTCTGTCCATTGATTCACCTCATTCTTAAACCATTGACACTAAATCTCTTTTTTTTCAATCGGTGTCAATTCTAGATATAGTTCACTAAGTTGCTTTTGTTCCGCAACACTTGGCGCATTGGTCATGAGACATTTTGCGTCTTGTGTTTTAGGGAATGCGATGACGTCGCGAATATTGTCCGTACCTGTCATCAACATCGTCACACGATCGAGACCGTAGGCGATGCCACCATGTGGTGGTGCACCATATTTAAAGGCATCGATAAAGAATCCGAATTTTTCATTTGCTTCTTCTTCAGTAAAACCAAGCGCTTTGAACATGCGCTCTTGAACCGCTGAATTGTGGATTCTGATAGAACCACCACCGATTTCATAGCCGTTGAGAACGATATCGTATGCTTTAGCTCTACAATTTGCTGGATCGCTTTCAAGCATATCAATATCTTCATCTTTAGGCGATGTAAAAGGATGGTGTTTTGCGACGTAGCGATTATCTTCTTCGTCGTATTCAAATAATGGGAAATCAGTTACCCATAAGAATTTGTAATCCTTTGGATCTAAGATGCCAAGTAGTTTCGCGACTTCACATCTAAGTGCGCCAAGTGCATCGAATACGACATTTGACTTATCGGCTACGATCAATACTAAATCCCCATCTTTTGCGTCGAAAATGCGCTTGATTTCTGCGATGCTCGACTCATCCAAGAACTTTGTGATGGATGACTGTATTTCATTGCCTGCAAATTTAATCCAAGCTAGACCTTTTGCGCCATAGCCTTTGATAAATTCTTGAAGTTTGTCGATATCTTTTCTAGAAAATTTATCGGCATACCCATTTATATTGATACCCCTAATGTCGCCTTTTGATTCAAGTGCGTCACTAAAAACCTTAAATTCTGTCGTAGCAAATACGTGGTTCAATGACTTAAGCTCGAATCCAAAACGCACATCAGGCTTATCTGATCCATAACGCGTCATCGCATCATGATAGCTGAGCTTCATCAGTGGTATTTGAACATCGATATCGGCTACTTCTTTAAAGATGTATTTTAAAAGGTCTTCGTTGATCGCTCTGACGTCTTCTTCATCGACAAATGACATTTCAACGTCGATTTGTGTGAATTCTGGTTGACGGTCAGCACGGAGATCTTCATCTCTGAAGCATTTTGTAATTTGATAATATCTGTCAAAACCAGAAACCATCAAGAGTTGTTTGAATAACTGAGGCGATTGTGGCAAAGCATAGAATTTGTTGAGATTGACCCTACTAGGAACGAGATAGTCTCTCGCGCCTTCTGGTGTCGGCTTCGTCAACATAGGCGTCTCAACATCCACAAACCCGTGATCATCGAAAAAGCGTCTCGCAGCAGATGCGATTCTGTGACGCGTAAATAGATAATTTTGCATTTTAGGCTTTCGGAGGTCGAGGTATCTGTATTTAAGTCTAAGCCTTTCATTGGCTTCGTCGTTGTCATCGATATGAATCGGTGGCACTTCTGATTCGCAAAGTATTTTTAAGCTATCGGCAAACACTTCTATTTCGCCAGTAGGCATATTATTGTTCACTGACTCACGTTTGACGACTTTACCCGTCACAGCTAATACGTATTCATTTCGAACGCCATTCGCTTTTGCAAATGCTTCTTCTGATACAGCTGTATCAAAAACGATTTGACAAATACCAGAACGGTCTCTTAAATCGACAAAAATCAAACCACCTAAATTACGTCTTTTTTGTACCCAGCCCATCAAAATGACGGTTTCGCCGATATGTGTTTCTCTTAAATCGCCACTGTAGTGTGATCTCTTTAATCCATTTAACGCTTCACCCATAATAGCCTCCATAAAGATAAATTCTTTTTTAAGAAATGCATCGTTCCATTACTATTTTAAAACTGTTTTCTTTTCTAGTATTTCATCAAATCGATTGAGATAATCTTCGAGCCCTTTGAAATTGGCTACGCGCTCAAATCGATTTTCTTCTGGTGCACATATTTTTGAAACTGCACCTGCACCACAGGCAATAATTGTATGTTTTTCTTCCATAATGCGCATGTTGTAAAGAGATTCATGTCCAAGCTTTGCATAGCCGACATTTTCAAGATGTCCAATCATTTTCTTTTGCCTATACATATAGTACGGGCTGATACCATGTGTACGCAACTGCTGATCTGCTTGGTCGAGCATTTCTTCGACGATTGCATCATGTGAAAGCTCATATAAATCCAAATCCTCATTGAGACGCGAAGCCCTTTTTACAGCTAAAGTGTGAATGGTGATATTCTCAGGCGCTATTTCTAGAAGCCTCTCAATCGTATTTGAACTATTGACAACCGTTTCACCGGGAAGTCCAAGAATCAAGTCCATATTGATCGTCTTAAAGCCGACCTCTCTAGCCATTTGCATGACATCTGTTATCGACCTCGCATCATGTGCGCGTCCAATGGTGATTAGCGTCTGTTCATCCATTGTTTGAGGGTTGACGCAGATGCGATCCACGCCATAGTCTTTCATGATTTCAAGCTTTTCACGGGTAATCGTATCGGGTCTACCCGCCTCTACAGTATACTCTTTGACGGCAGATAAATCGATATGATTTTTGATGGTGCCGAGCAACGATTCGAGTTGCATCGCGCTGATACTCGTCGGTGTGCCGCCACCAATATAGATACAGTCGATTTTTTTACCAAGGTGCTTTATGTGATTGATGGCATGTATCGTTTCTATTTGTAGCTTTTCCAGATATTCAGGCAACAGCTTGCCCTTTTGTTTCATATCGTTCGAAGGAAAAGAGCAGTATAGACATCTCGTCGGACAAAATGGAATACATAGATAAAGTGAAATCGCATCTGGATCGTTGGGATATAGATAGTCACGCTCTTTGATAGCCACTTCAGTCATCAGATCGACTTTTGTCCGGTCAATATGATATAGGGTTTCCAGACGTGATTTAATTGTATCCATTGGCATGCCTTCATCCATGAGCTCATGGACGATTTTGACAGGTCTTATGCCCACTAAGATGCCCCATTTTGAAAATGGTTTTAAATGTTTTGAAAGCAGTTCGTAAACGGTCTTTTTTACGAGCACTCTCAACATCTTCGGCTCATAGTCCAACACAAATA
>CAYLNI010000133.1:7138-8033 GCA_964384705.1 uncultured Fusibacter sp. | reverse complement strand
CAATTGTCGATCTCGTATTTGATGACAACCGTTCGTATGTGCTTTTGGATGACGCATTGGCATGTAAAAACAAACATCTTATTGCCAGCGAGTTTTTCAAACTCACGGGTGATGACCTTGTCGATCTTGATGACTAAATTTTCCCCCGCTTCATCTATCAGTCTGAAACGCATGGGGTTAGGATAACCTTGTTGGTCAAACCAACAGAGCACATCTATTTCTTTTCTAACAACTTTCATACCCCTCACACCTTTATATAATTATCTTTTACTTATATTGATTACAAAATACTGCTCATAAGTGGAAACTCTTCTTCGCCCACGCCGCCTGTCATCGGCTTGATGCCACTATTCACAAAGCACCCTCTTACTATGGCCTTTGGCTCGAACCGCGCTCTAATCTCATCTATGGCGGCGTCGAGCCTGTTGTTTTTATCTTTACTATATTCATCGAACAAATGGAGCTGCACGAAGTCATTTTCGCAAAATTCGGCGACGCGTACACCGAGATGTCTGATGGGTGTGCCATCCCATATTTCGTCGAAGAGCATGCGGGCGACCTTATAGATCTCAGTGGTATGGTCAGTTGGTATCTCAAATTTTTTCTGGTGTCCTGTGCTTATAAACTTATGTGTCTTGTAGCTGACACTGACCAGTCTCGCCAGATATTGGCTGTCTCTGAGCCTGGTCCCCACCATCTCACACAGACTGAGGATCATGAGGTGTGCCTCTTTTCGATCGTCGATGTCATAGGGAATCGTCGTAGAATTGCCAATGCTTTTGACGGCGAGCCGCGTACTCTTCTGGACTACAGAATCTTCTATGCCGTTTGCATAGTTCCAAATAAGGACGCCATGCGATTTGAGTGTCGTCTTCAGGACCTCAAGATCGTAGTT
>CAYLNI010000133.1:1753-7115 GCA_964384705.1 uncultured Fusibacter sp. | reverse complement strand
TTGCGAGATCGCCAATGGTCTCAATGCCTAAAAAATTCAGTTTTTCCAGTGTTGCACGACCGACCATAAAGAGATCGCCAACGGGAAGTGGCCACATCTTTTCAGGTATCTCCTCGGGATATAGTGTCGTCACTCCGTCGGGTTTTTTCATGTCACTGGCGACTTTGGCGAGGAGCTTGTTGCTTGAAATGCCAATGCTGACAGTGAAACCAAGCTCTTTTTTGACGCGCTCCCTTATGATGTTAGCCACTTCGAGCGGGTCGCCAAAAAGATGCGTCATGTCTGTAAAATCGACAAAACACTCGTCGATGCTGTAGCGCTGAATTTGAGCGGAATACTCGCCGATGAGTTCCATCAGGGCGTTGCTCGATCGCAAGTACAACTCGTAGTGCGGTGGCACAACCGTAAGTGTGGGACACTTCTGAAATGCGGCCATGAGGCTCTCCCCTGTCTGAATCTTGTAGGGTTTTGCCGCATGACTTTTGGCTAGAATAATCCCGTGACGTTTTACAGGGTCGCCCCCAACAGCTGATGGAATCGTTCGTAGGTCCAGCGTCTCACCGTGCTGCAAGCGGTGTACAGCTTCCCATGACAGGTATGCGCTGTTGACATCTATGTGAAAAATGATTTTGGACATCGTTACACCCTCTAACTAAAAATACAAAACAGAACATATGTTTGATTTAATTATACAGAACATACGTTCGAATGTAAAGCATCATCGACTAAAAAAAATTCTCAAGATGACGTCTCATCTTGAGAATTTTTTTTAGTTTAAGTATCATTAACGTTGCGTAACATCGGAGCAATATCATCTTGAGTTGAGTAACATCGAAGCTTTTACCTCTGATGCAATATATCCGTATAAAAGCCATAAACCCCTAAATTTTTCAGTTTGGTAACCGAATCAAAGGTATTGATCGTATGAACATAAGTTGTGATTCCAAGGTTTGAAAGCTTTTGAGCAAGACCTGTATAGACCCGTTCCTCTGCCATGGTCACAGCATAAAGATCATGCGTTCTCGCAAATTCCAAAATAGATGCATCGGATCTGTAATACACATACAGGCTGTAAATGATGGTTTTGAAGCCACGCTTTTTAGCCATCAAATACTGGTATTCGCTAAAAACTTGCGGGTAAAACCTGTTTTGATACTCTGGATAATGATCCGCGATGTACGTGAAAAAATCGATGTTGCTGTTCTTGGTATCCGTTACGATTTTAAGTTTAGGGTTTTTGATAAGCAGCTCGACAAGACCATCTAGATCCAGTGGTGTCAAACCATACTTGGACTCAGATGCCATGAACTGCTCAAGAGTCGGCATACTGCCACCCTTATAAGTAAACAGGTTTCGAACAGAACCCCAATCATGCGCAAGGACATAGTGACCATCACTCGTCTTTAAAAAGTCAAGCTCCATCATATAAGTGCCATTTGCCATAGAGGATTCAATCGCTTCCAATGAATTTGAAACCATGAGTCCTTGCCATTCGCCGCCAGCATGTGCGATATAAGTTGGTTTCGTCTCGTGCCAGTCCGTGCCGTTTTGGAAGCTTAAATGAATGCCCGTTTCTGCATAGGCAAACTTGACGCCCCAATAGGTATTTAACGCATTGAGGGATATGTACATCTGCCCGTCCACTACAGAAACTTGACCATTTGACGGATAAGACTGGTTGCCACTGATAAATGTGCTTAACTTGTTGTTGAAGGTGATGACCTTTCGATTCAACAAAATATGCGTCAAACCTAGGCTCGTGCTATGCGTTACCTTGCCTCCCAGATTTGGGATGACATAGGCGATTGGCACTTGGATATCGCGGTTTAACGTTTCGATATAGGTGCCTTTTTGTACGAGGACCTCATCAGTGGGCAGTAAAGGTGTTGTTTCGGACGCGAAGCCCAAAGTCCCTGTTGCTCCAATTGTTGCGGTGGTTATAAGCAGTATGAGAACTAGAGAAATTACTTTTTGTGCTGTCATAAAACCTCCTTTTACAATGAACATATAATTTAGAGCTATGTGGTTTATACATCTATAGTAAAAAAGCACCCACGAATGAGTGCATTTTCCATATCTATTTTTTCTTATCGGTAATGTGCATTCTCACGCGGTTTTTATCGTCATCCTGATGGCTACTTGGGCTATCAGATATCTTTTGTCCTTCCATTTTGACCCTGCAGCGATCGCAATATTTTCCGAACGCAATCTTTGTACCGCAGCTGAGGCAGTGGTTGCCGACTTTTGCTGTGTTGAGGGAGAGTCTGCCTTCATCGACGTATTTCATGATTTCTCGAATCGTAATTGGGATGCCCATCTCTTCCATGATTTCTATGATGCCTTGAGGGGAAATATCTGGGTTGTCGTAAACGAGTTCTCTAGCTGCTGTGAACTTGTCTCTTTCTGGGTCGCCAGTGCTTTTAAAGTTTCTGGTTGATAGTCGACAAGCTGTACAAATGTTGTTGCTATCATCATCACCAAAAAATCTGCCGCATTTTTCACATTTTTTAAGCATTTTTTCCTCCTAAAGAATTTCCTTAGCGATAAAAGAATTCAAATATGTCAAATACACAAATAAATTCTTGTATTTTTAAAATGGTTTCTAATTCCATTATATATAATTATTGCACATTTGTGAATGCATATATTCAAATATTAATTTGCCGCTTCAAAAAGCCATTGAACCACTAATTGGCCGACCTCTTCTAAATGAACGACGTCAAGCTTATCAGGCGTATCCTCTATCGTGTGATAAAAGCGATTGTCATAACTATATAGTTCAATTGCTGGAATGCCTCTGGCTGCAAAGCTTCTATGGTCCGTACGGCCAACCGCTGCAGTGGCAACCTCGAGATTCAGTTTCTCAGCACATGCGATGAGCGCATCTTCCATTGGATACGGATTATCACCATGCCCAACCGTGCAGATATAGATTGGGTTATCTAGCACTGAGCCGACCATATCCATATTGATCATGGCAATTGGATCGACGCCGTCAAGTGGATTTTCCGCCATATAGGTAGAGCCAATAAATCCGGCCTCTTCCTCATTGAAAGCGACAAATATCAGCGTTCTAGCTGGCTTTGCATCCGCCATGACGCGAGCGACCTCCATCATGACCGCGATTCCCGAAGCGTTGTCTGCAGCGCCGGGTTCGTGCACAATCTCTGTACCCTTGAAAACCGCTTTTGTGTCAAAGTGGCCACCGATGACGATGGTCTCATCCTTAAGCGTCTCATCGCTCCCGGGGATGATGCCGATGACGTTGGCTTTTTGGCCATCGTAATACTGTAGATAATTGGGTGTTTCCTCGTGGCTTACGAGTCCGTATGCTTCAAATGCATCTGCGATGTAAAGCGCTGCATCGTGGTTTCCAGGCAAGCTGACGTTGCGGTGTGGAAACTGCTTCTCATCCGTAAGATCCATGACGATGTCCATGATCTTTTGGCCGTCGACTTCCTTAGTTTCGGGTGCGATTTTGTTTGAAAATTTGAACCCGACGATGACGATAATTGCAATCATTGCGATTAGCGAGAAAACGATTAGAGTTTTGTTAGCAAATGAACGTTTCATAAGCCTCCCCCATATTTTCTACATATATTTATTGTACTTCTATCTTTTATTTAACTTTCACGTAGTCAAAGAGACTCAACACCTCGTCGATCACCTTGGTGCCAACATATTTATAGCCGAGCGATTCATAAAAATGCTGATTGCGAAGATTCTTGAATGGCGTATCCAGTGACCATACAACTGCCTCTGGATACAGGGCTTCAAGCATTTGCATCGCTATCTTCCCTATGCCCAGGTTTTGATACCTTGGGTCAATATAGATTCTAGCGAGGTGGCAAGCGTTTTCCACTTCATTTGTACGCACGTCGGCAGCGCCAATCAGCTTGTCGTTTTCATAGAGGGCATAATAATCGTGCATCTGAATCTTCAGTGCGATGCTTTCCATGCTCTCGTTGGCTGGACAGTCTGAGCGGTCGCCATATCTTATGATATCCTCTTCAAATGCCTTCTGTTCGATGTATTGAAGTGCTGAGGCATCTTGAACGTTGGCTTTTTTGATGTCGAGCTTGATGTGTTTGCGGTTGTCTTCAAGTGCGAGCCACTCACTGCGCAGCTGTCCGAAGAAGCCGATGTCATGGAACGTGCCATCTTTATAGATGCTCTCTTTTAGGATGCCTTCAAAGGTCATACCGCACTTGGCCATGATTTTCCCAGAAGCGGGATTGACGGCGAAGTAGCGACCGATGACCTTGTTGACCCCGATGGCTTTAAACGCAAAATCGATGGCGAGCTTTGTGCCCTCCGTTCCGTAACCTTTGTTCCAATGTTCTTTGCCGATCCAATAACCGACTTCCGCATAGCGCTGTGTCAAATTTTGGCCAAGTGAGAGACAGCCCACGAGTGTGGCCGTGTCTGTGACTTCGATTGCCCATGTATAGAATCCATTTTCATGTAAGTGTTTTTCGTGTAATGCGATCCAACCTTCCGCATCAGAAAGCGTATAAGGATGTGGCAAGTTAAGCGTCGTGCGATATAGGTCATAATCGCTTGCCATTTCCGTAACAAGCTGTGCATCAGAAAGCTTAAAAGGTCGTAAGGTCAATCTCTCGGACTTAAGTACAGGTATCATAATATGCCTCCCATCATTCTTTGCTGCAATCCAGCTTGTAGAAAACTTCGCCAATGCCATGCTCGTTGATGCCGCACAGGATGCCTGCTTCCGTAAAGCCCATCTTGTGGTGCCAATGTTGTGGCCCCTCTTCATTCACTTGCGAGGAACTGAGTAGTACTTTGAAGCCATTCATGCCCAAAAACTCAACCAGATAGTTCAGCATGGATGCGCCGATGCCCCTGCCTCTGAACTCAGTCTTGATGAGAATCAGGCTGATAAACGGGATTTTGGACCAAATATATTGAAGCCTCAGATAGCCGACGATCTCGCCAAGGCGCTGAGCGACGATCACGTCGTGGTTTATAATGGCACTTTCCAGTGTGTCGATGGAACCCGTGTTGTCAAAGCTGAGACAAGCGTTTAGGTCTGCCGATTCAGCAAAGCGTATGGTGATGTTGACGGCGTTGTTCGCGACGTTATTTGCGTCGACGGTTGTTCCACTTGCGTTAGTACGTGTACCTGTGATTGTATCTGTGTTGTCTATCATGCTTCAATCCCCCTATGATCCCACAATATGCGGTTACTTATATTATATAATTGTGGTAGAGATATGACAACGTAATAAAAAACAAATCCAAAGAATGCCCTGAATTTAACAGGCTATCTTTGGATTTGTTCATTAATAAGGTATAACATTTAGGGTGTTTGCTTATGGGGTCAATTTACTTGTTGATAAAC
>CAYLNI010000133.1:0-1716 GCA_964384705.1 uncultured Fusibacter sp. | reverse complement strand
ACACGACGATATCTGCGACTGCGTTGCCACCTATTCTGTTGCCACCATGGATGCCACCAGTTACTTCGCCAGCTGCAAAGAGGCCTTCAACGACTTCGCCAGCATTGTTTAACACTTCGCTAGTATCGTTGATTTTGATGCCGCCCATCGTGTGATGGATTGCTGGTGCCACTTCAACTGCGTAGAAAGGACCTGTTGAGAGTTCACCTGCCAAAACGCGTCTATCGAACTCAGTATCATTTTGGTTTTTGAAATATGTGTTGTAATCTGACATGGTCTTTTCCAAAGTTGCAACATCGAGATCAAGCTTTTGAGCAAGCTCTGCGATGGTTGCGCCTTCTGTCAAGAGACCCATTTTTTTATATTTTGTTACAGATGCCAATCTTTCTTCAACGCCACTATCCAAGATCAGATATGCTGTTTTGCCTTCTTGGGCGAGGATTGCTTTAGAGACGACATCGCGTGTTTCGAGTTCGTTGATAAATCTTTTTGCCGTACGGTTGACGAGGATTGCGCCTTCACCACGTACCCCTTCAGTGATCATTTCATTTTTAACGGGTACAACCGTTGGATGCGTTTGAATTTGCTCCATATCTACTGTTGCAACATCGAGTGCGTCAATCATGGAGAACGCGTCGCCAGTTGCACCTGGGTGGTTTGTCGTACCAAAGCCTTCTAGTTCAGGTTTGTATTTTACCACGAGTTCTTGGTTGGCGCCGAAGCCGCCGCTAGCAATGATAACCGCTTTAGCATTGATTTTATACGTCTGACCGTCAGCTGTTTCTACGACGATTCCAGTTGCACGGTTGCCATCATTTAAGATCTCTACCGCTTTTGTTTCGAGTCTTACTTCTATACCAAGTGATTCAATATTTTGTTCAAACACAGACATGAGGTATGAACCGATTGGTGAACCATCTGCAGTCGTATGTGTACGGTCGACGCTTTGTCCACCTGATCTTGAAAGTTTCGTGAGTTCTGCACCAATGCCCTTAAGCCATGCCACAGCACCAGCCGATTCTTCAGTGAGTTTTTTGAGCAATACAGGGTCGTTTAAGTCGTGACCGCCTGCCATTGTGTCAGCGTAGAAAAGCTCTGGGCTATCTTCGACGCCTTTTTCTTCTTGAAGCGGCGTCGCAGCAGCATTCATACCGCCAGTTGCGTAGTTCGTGTTACCGCCCATAAATGCGTTTTTCTCGATGACGATGACTTTTGCACCCTTTTGAGTGGCTTCAATCGCCGCTGTCAAGCCAGCACCACCAGCGCCGATGATGACGATATCTGTTTCAGTATCCGATACCGTTTGCTTCGCCACATCTGCCGTTTTTGCAGTCAGTGTCAATCCTGATTTATCCACTGCGTCTGAGACTGCAGCGATGATCGCTTCACTCGTGAGCGTCGCGCCTGTGATCACGTCCACATCTGCTTTGTTTTGCGCAATCATCAAATTTAAGATTTCTTCAAAAGTCGTCTTCGTAAAATCAGATTCGTGATTCTCCAAAACGACAATATTTTTAATCGCGTTGTCTACAATTTCTACTTCAACTTTAATTAAACCGTTTTTACCTTGTGACTCGCCAACGAAGATGCCACCTTGACTCGCCTCGCTTGTTGCAGTTGTCGTCTGTGTTTCCGCATTATTCGCGCCACAAGCGACCAATGAAAGCATCATCATACAGATGAGCATAAGTGCCATAAATTTCTTTAATGACGGAT
>CAYLNI010000132.1:0-8289 GCA_964384705.1 uncultured Fusibacter sp. | reverse complement strand
TTCTTTAACTTCTTCTTCATGGGTTATTTGTTCAATATAACCGCGTTCCAATAAGACATCGTATACGTTTTTCATGTGACCACCTCAATTATTATTGTCAAAAAAATAAAAAGGGCTCTCTCCATCGAAGGACGAGAGAACCCGTGTTACCACCTTACTTTATGTCATGTGAACCTTTCTCACACAACAACTCAAACTAGATAACGCCTAGTACGTAGCACTTTCGTGCTATGGCTCGTGGTGCGTAATTCAGATTACATAAGCCTCTAGATTTTCACCAACCATCTAGCTCTCTACAGCTATTTATGTAGCCCTACTAATACCACTTCAACGCCTTTATTTAATTATTGTAAAGTATAAATAATTTTCACAGTCTTGTCAAGCCAAAACTTCTACATTGATAGAACGGTCTTTGATCAAATCAATGAATTGTTCGCCAACCTGAACGATTGGACGCGTTGGAAAATTCGCATCTATAAAGACGATTTTGCCTTCTTTGCCATTTGATAATTTGACATCTTTACCAACAAAATATTCTGAAAGTCTTTTAATAAATACGTAAACAACTTCTGCATCAAAGAGTTTGCCGCTTGACCAAGATAGATAATCCGCAGCGAGCAGTGGCGAAATTGCTTTTTTATACGGCCTATCTGTTGTAAGAGCATCAAAGACGTCACATACCATGATGATTTTTGCATAATCATGAATTTGATTCTCTCTAAGTCGAAGTGGGTAGCCTGATCCATCGAGTCTCTCATGATGATGTAGCGCAGCATATTTAATATTAGACGATACACCTCTTGTTTTCAACAAAATACTATAGCCAAACTGTGCATGCTTTTTAAGCAGTTCATACTCATCCATGTTAACAGTGCTTGGTTTTTTCAATACAAATTCAGGTATATTGAGTTTGCCAATATCGAAAAGCATACCCGCTTCACCAAGTTCAAGGAGTTCTTCTTGGGAATAGCCAAGCCATTTTCCAATCATAGTTGCAAGAATTGACACTCTTAGCGAATGCTGAAATGTATAATCGTCACTTTGCTTAAGCTGGTTGAGGCGCATAAGGACGTCATTGTTACGCACCATATCGGGTAGCGCCTCTTCAATACTTTTCCTTAAGCTCTCAAGATCAAGTTCACCTTCATCTTTAATCTTGGCAAAAACTGCTTTTGTTTCTTCTATCGCTTTTTCATGCTTGATATCAATTGGAACGTTGCCTTCACCTGTGAGAATATTAACTTCCATATTTCTATTTACGACACTTCGAGGAGCAGGTTCATAGATGTGTTGTTCAATCTCTTCAAGATCGCTTAGAAGTTTATCTAAGTCGAAACTCTCACCATTGTGATCTGCTGTTTTGATGATTTTATTCACATTTAAAGTAGCTTGTTCAAATGGTTCACCATCATAATCGAGCACAAAGATATCTTGTATGCCCATATTGCTAATCAGTGTAATCTGCCTTTGTGTCAATTTTGTACCGCGACTTAAAAGCTCAACAATACCTTCCGCATCAACTATTGGTGCTCCGAGAATCATGCCTTCAACCAACTGATTACTTTCTACTTTTCTCACAATATCCACCATCAACTTTCTTAAAATATCGTTATCATGACTATTAATTTGCTTCAAATTGGAATTATGGAATTTCCTCAAATATCTAGTGCTTGATTGATCAGTGTAAAACGATAATGGTCTTCCCATTTGCCATTGATTTTTAAATACTTTTCTGAGAGACCCTCTTCTTTAAATCCGAGCTTTTCTATAGATTTTAGAGATCTTATATTATGAGGCATAATATTCGCTTCAAGTCGGTGGAGTTTCAATTCTTGAAAGGCAATCTCGACGATTTTTTCTATTGCCTCGACCATGTAACCTTTCCCACCGTGACTTTCAGAAAGTTTATACCCCAAGAAACAGGATTTAAAGACACCTCTGATGATATTTGTGAGTGCAATCGTTCCAATTGGACCGGTTCCATCTTTTAGGTAGATCCAATATCTCAACAGCTCTCCACGTTCCATAGCTTGAGCATCCAAAGCTAAACTAGAAAATTGTGTTTCGTAGGTAAAAAATCCTTCGCTTCTTTTTGGTTCCCACGGCTGAAGAAATGTTCTATTCAAAACGTAATACTCTAACACCTTATCTGCCATCGTGGCATCAAGTATTTTAAGTGTCAATCTCTCGGTTTCAACGACTGCCCTCATGTCATGCGCCTCCGTTTTTAACCTTATAGATCGCATTGGCAAGTGTTGCGAATTCATCGATTGAAAGTGCTTCACCTCTTGTGTTTTCAGGTATACCAGCCAAATCAAGCGCTATTTTAGCCTGCTCCTTAGAGATTTTAAGAAAACCACTGGATAATGCGTTGAGCAAAGTCTTTCTACGCTTTCCAAAGCCGTCTTTAATTGTAAGAAAAAAAAGGCTCTCGTCGATAAGCTCAACAGGCGGATTGTCACGAACCTTTAGTCTAACAACAGAAGAATCGACATTTGGCATCGGCATAAAGGACCCTCTTGAAACCTTAGTCACAATAGATGGCTCTGTAAAATATTGAACGACCACTGATAAAGCGCCATATGCTTTTGTTGATGGTTTTGCTATGATGCGGTCAGCCACTTCCTTTTGAATCATAACGATAAGGTCGGAAACAGGAATTCTCTCTTCGAGAAACATCATGATAATCGGTGTTGTCACATAATAGGGTAAGTTGGCAATCAATTTTGGCTTTTGTTCTCCAAATTCTTCTTTGACGAGACTAAGCAAATCGACTTTTAGCACATCCTTATTGATGATCTTTAGATTTTCATGATGGCCAACCGTTTCAGTTAGAACAGGTATCAGAGATTTATCAATCTCAATTGAGACAACTTTTTTTGCGTTTTCGCATAAGACATTGGTCATAACCCCTATGCCGGGACCAATTTCTAAAATAACGTCATCTCCTGATATATCTGACCCATCCATGATGCGTTCGAGCACATTTTCATCGATGATGAAATTTTGTCCAAGTCCTTTGCTAAATTTGAAGCCATATTTTTCCATGATGTATTTAATCGTTCTAGGCGATGTCAATCGCTCCATAAAGTGCCTCTTTCTATAGTTGTAATGATTCGATGGCGTGTATAAATTCTTCTCGAGTTATGCCATAGTGATTCAATCTATTGAGAAACTGCTTTGCATTGCAATAACCGATTCCAAGTTTCTTGCCTAGCAGATTGCGCCGTCTTGCTGAATCTTGAAACCCTTCGAGATCAAAGGCAATCAAATCTTGCTTTGAAAACAAATTTTCAGTGGTCTCTTTTAACGTTCTCACTTTGGATAGTGCTTCGATAATGCTTTCTGGTGTTGCGTTTTCGATGCCAATATTACCTTTCAACTCAGCATCTTCGCGGCTTAAAAAAGCATGTTTACAATTTTTTACGCGTTTTGAAATGCGCTCTCTTATGCGTTCACCAGCAAAATCTGGATCTGTAAACAAAATGACGCCGGTTGTCTGAGCGGCATATTCTATTCGTTTAAATGTGGCTTCAGAAATTCCGAATCCCCTTGTGATAATCACTTCACAGTTTACTGCATGCTTAACGGCAGCTTCATCATCTTTTCCTTCAACAACGATTGTTTCTTTTATAGATTCCATAGTCACTCTTTCTCGATTTTAAAGAATCGGATTGCATTTTCCATTGTTGCTTTTGCCATTTGTTCATAAGTGATGCCTTTGATGGTGGCCATCCTCTGACAGGTATGCGTCACAAACATTGGCTCATTGCGCTTACCACGATTGGGCTCTGGTGACAAGTAAGGGGCATCGGTTTCGATCAATAGTCGATCAAGCGGAACCGCCTCAACGACCTCCAAAGTCTTTCGAGCATTTTTATAGGTAACTGGCCCCGCAATAGAAATCATTGCACCTAGTTTAACATATTGCGTTGCGAGTTCTCGACTACCAGAATAACAGTGCATAAGAACACCCGTCTCAAATGCGTGTTCTTCCTTTAAAATTCGAAGTACCTCTTCGTTGGCATCGCGGTCGTGTATGATTATGGGCAGTTTTAGTCGTTTCGCCATGCGAATCTGAGCGACAAACCACTTGACTTGAATATCCCTAGGTGATAGGTCCCTATAAAAATCTAGTCCGATTTCTCCGATTGCTTTAACAACTGGATTTGAGGCCATTTGTTCCAACTTCATGAGCATTTCATCATCCATCGATTCCGCGTCATGTGGATGAACCCCTACAGCTGCAAAAATGAAATCATATTGTTCAGCTAAAGCAACTGCTCTAGCACTCGATGGAAAATCAGCACCAGGATTGAGTATATAGGTGACGTCATTTAGACGTGCGCGTTTAATAACCAACTCTCTATCATGATCAAATTGTTTGTCATCTAAATGCGAATGTGAATCAAATAACAAATCTATCCCTCCAACCTAAATATCGGCATTTTTGTATATACTTTATACTTCTATATATACTTCTATTATGCCTTATTTACGAACAAAAAGAAATACCCTGTGTGTTCACACAGGGTATACAGTATTATGATACAAGACTGCCATCTTCAATGTCTGCCGTGAGCAGCGTCAGTTGTTCCCCACTCGTAGCAGCCAATATCATTCCTTGAGACAATTCGCCTCTTAATTTGACTGGCTTTAAGTTTGCAACGACGATCACATCAAGACCGATCAGTTTTTCTGGTGTATAGTGCTTTGCAATGCCTGATACGACTTGTCTTTGTTCATCGCCAACTTTAAGTGTGAGAATCAACAGCTTATCTGCACTTGGATGCACTTTGCAATCAATTACTTTTGCCACTCTTAAATCAACTTTTGCAAAATCGTCTATGGAGATCTCAGGTTTGATAGAGATTTTTTCGACGGATTTTTGTTTAACTTCAGTAACTGGTTCAGTTTGTTTAACTTCTGGTTTAACTTCCGCCTCTTTCTTTTGATTCGAAAGGGCTTCCAACGCCTCAAGTTCAAGTTTGATATCGATTCTCGGAAAAAGTGCATCGCCTTTCTTCACTAAAGTGCCTGCTGGATAAACCCCGAACAATATTGACGTATCCCAAGATGTATCAACGCCTTCATCAATATTGATCTGCTCCCAAATCTTTCTGGAAGTATGAATCAAAAATGGTTGAATGAGCACTGAAATGATGCGTATGCTTTCAATAAGCGTATAAAGAACTGTATCCAGCATGCTCGCATTTACTTCTTCTTTTGCAAGTACCCAAGGTGCTGTTTCATCGATGTATTTGTTAGTTCGTCTAACGACCTTCCAAATTTCCTCTAAAGCACCTGAGAAATCTAGGTCATCAAGGCGTTTATCGACTAATAAACTCGCAGATATTGCTGTTTTCTTAAGATCTGCATCAAAATCAGTTGGCTCCCCAGAAGCCGGCACGATACCATCTCTATATTTTTCAACCATAGAAATCGTACGAGAAACGAGGTTACCTAGATCATTTGCAAGGTCCGCATTGATTCTGTTAAGCAACACTTCATTTGTGAACAGACCATCTTGACCAAACGTATACTCTCTTAATAAAAAATATTTCAAGGCATCTACGCCGTATCTTTCGATAAGTACCACAGGATCGACGATATTGCCAACTGACTTGGACATTTTTCCACCCTCAAGTAGAATCCAGCCATGGCCGAATACTTTCTTAGGTACCGGAATATCAAGTGCCATTAAGAGTGCAAACCAGATAATCGTGTGAAATCTCACAATTTCCTTACCAACCATGTGAACATCTGCTGGCCAATATTTAGCAAATGCGCCATCTTTGATTTCAGGATAGCCAAGCGCCGTGATATAGTTGCTGAGTGCATCGATCCAAACATAAATAACATGTTTTTCATCTTTTGGAACTGGAATGCCCCAGTCAAAAGTAGATCTTGAAATACAAAGATCATCAAGACCCGGTTTGATGAAATTGTTAATCATCTCATTAACTCTCGATTTTGGTTCAAGAATGTCAGGATTAGATTCCAACAATTCAAGCAGTTTATCTTGATAATTTGAAAGCCTAAAGAAATAAGCTTCTTCTTTGGTACTTTGAACGTCTCTACCACAATCAGGACATTTGCCGTCCTTCAGTTGTGATTCTGTCCAGAATGATTCACAAGGGGTACAATATAATCCTTCATATTCGCCCTTATAGATATCGCCTTTCGCATGTAAAATCTCAAAGATTTGAGAAACGCGTCTTTCATGATCATCATCGGTCGTTCGAATAAAGTAGTCATAGGAAATTTCCATCGTTTCCCACAGCTTTTTGATTTCATCAACAACGCCGTCTAAATACACCTTTGGGTGTAATCCCTTTTCAGAGGCAACGTTTTGAATCTTTTGTCCATGCTCGTCTGTACCCGTTAAAAACATGACGTCATAACCCGTGACACGCTTATAACGCGCGATTGCATCTGCAGCCACTGTTGTATATGTGTGACCGATATGAAGCTTTGAGCTTGGATAATAAATAGGTGTCGTTACATAATAAGTACCTTTTGACATATTTATAACCTCCTAACAAAAAATATAAAAACTCCGACCCACCAAGGGACGAAGTCAATGTCGTGTTACCACCCTAATTCAAAATTGCATCGCTACAATTTCCTCATGTTGATCTAATAATCAACTGTACGATAACGTGTACAAATCCGTAACGCGCTCAATTATTTCACGCATTCAGTTCAAGGGCCATGTTCACTGATTCGCCACCATCGACTTTCACCAACCGCCGACTCTCTAAGGATTTCAATCAATTACTCTTCCTATCGCTACCTTTATACTATTGAATATGCAAATTTTAACACAGTGAAATCAAAAGTGCAACTTAAAATATTTGTAACATTAAAAAAATGTATTGCACCTATCTATAGAATATGATATTAATATACTAGTTTGAAAGAGGAGGCATCGTGACCAATTTCATTATGACAAAAGAAAGAGGTGTTTATGTCAAATAGTTTTCACCCACTACTCAACAACTATTCACGAGGGAAGATTGATTCTATCAACTTTGATATGGATTTAGATAAAATTTCAGTAGCAATAAGTGCTAACAATTCTTTTGATGCCGCAGAGATCATATTCGAAGATGTTAAAGCATTTTATTATATCGATCATGATATGCCCACAGAGATCCACTTGTCTGATGATAATCTCAATACGATATCCTATGACACATATGGCTTTGGAGAGTTTTCAGCTGCGAGTCCACAAACAGAAGATGAGTTGTTTGTATCGATTCCAAATTTTGCCGTGAATATCAACGATTCATCCTTATTCATTGATGCGCATAAAATTCGAATCAATGATCAAGAGTTTAGAGTTAGATAAATTTCATCTGTAAAAACCCTAAAGGGACCAAACTGCCACGATTTTCGTGCACGTTGGTCCCTTCATCTTTTATTCTATACGTATTTGATGTATAATAACTTAAATACAACGAACTTAGGAGGCGCTATGGACAGTCAATTGGTCATAACATTTAAAGATTTTCTTCTATTCATATTATGGGGTGGAATCGTCACACTGTTTGTCTACTTGATTTTGATCTTGAGACGTGTGCTGAAAGTCATAAAGGCATTTAACGAGGTGGTGGATGGCAATCGTGAAAATATTGATGCCACATTAAACATCGTCCCTGAATTGACAAAGCATGCGGAGGCGATTACCGGTGAAGTAGCGCATGATGTTCAAGCGTTCCGTTCTACCATCGATAACATTGCAGGTACGACAGAATCCGTAACAAATACCATAAAGGAAAATCAAGGTTTCATGAATGGTCTTTCATCTATGATGCATACAGTTGCAATAGGCAAGACATTTTACGACAAGTATTTTGCATCAAAAATCAAAGATTTCAAAGTTACCGTGAGTGAGGCGGAAGCGGCATTCAACGAAAATCATGACGATACGCCCAACTAATTAATCTTACGATTATTACATTTATGCATGGTTGTATTTTTTTAAGCGCATACGTTGACATTTGGATATATATGTACTATCATGAGTCTAAGCAACTTACAATATTTGTCTTAGGAGGTAGTTCAAAATGAAATCAACAGGTATCGTACGAAAGGTGGACGAGCTTGGAAGAGTAGTAATTCCAATCGAGTTAAGAAGAACACTTACAATCGGTGAAAAAGATGCGTTGGAAATTTTCACAGAAGGTGAAACGATTATATTAAAAAAATATGAACCCGCATGTATTTTTTGCGGCCAAGCAAAAGGCGTTAAAAATATCAAAGGAAAAAACATCTGCCCATCAT
>CAYLNI010000131.1:8219-8448 GCA_964384705.1 uncultured Fusibacter sp. | reverse complement strand
GGTGCTGCGATCGGAATTATTATGGGTCCAGATAAACCAATCGGGAAACAGGGGTTAAAGCTTAAGTCGGTTCTTATACATGAGCCCGTTTCAGCGGATATTGTGCAATTTGAAGCGGAGTTATTTCATTATTCACGTATGATTAAAGCGGATGATATTGAACTGCTTTGATTTAGCAAAACTAATGAACAAGTTTCTCAAAGATCCGATCAATCCATTGATAGTGAGG
>CAYLNI010000131.1:7925-8165 GCA_964384705.1 uncultured Fusibacter sp. | reverse complement strand
TCTATTAGAAAATTCACGGATCAGCAGGTGGATGCGGGTGCTTTGGATATTGTCATTCGTGCCGCTCAATCTGCTGCAACGTCAAGTTTTCTGCAGGCTTATAGCATCATAGATGTTAAAAATCCAGAGATGAGAGCACAGTTATTAAACCTGTGTGGTGATCAAGAATACGTTGAAAAATCGCCGATTTTTCTCGTGTTTTGTGCAGATTTGCACCGCATCAAAACCGTTTGTGATGCC
>CAYLNI010000131.1:6779-7900 GCA_964384705.1 uncultured Fusibacter sp. | reverse complement strand
CTGGACCGAAGCCTTTATCATTGCGACGGTGGATGCCGCTTTATCAGGGCAAAATGCCTTGCTTGCTGCAGAGTCGCTCGGCTTAGGAGGCGTCTATATCGGTGGTATTCGCAATCATCCACAGGCCGTTTCTCAGCTACTTAAACTCCCCGAAGAAGTGTATCCTGTCTTCGGTATGTGTCTGGGCTATCCCGATCAGGACCCCGATGTCAAGCAGCGTTTACCTAAACAGATTGTCTATCATGTCGATCACTATACAGAGATGGATGAAGCCGCTCTTGAAACGTATGATGGTGCGATACGTGATTACTATGTAAAACGAACTAAGGGTAAGATTAAAGATTCATGGTCAGAAGCGGTAAACAAAAAGTTTGTTCAAGAGAAACGCGAACATATGCTAAAGTATCTACAAGACCGAGGATTTATTAAAAAATAAGAATAAACCAATTAATCACGGATCAAATAATTAATGCCTCAGGAGACTAAAATGAATTTAATAAAAGAAAATTTCACGGAGTTACAAGTAAAAATAACAGATATAAACTATGGTAACCATATGGGCAATGATAAGGCTTTATTGTTTTTTCAAGATGCAAGAATTCAATTTTTAAGGCTATTTGGGTATGATGAACATAGCATCGGTTCAAATACAGGTATAATCATCGGTGAGGCACACGTTTATTTTAAGAAAGAAGTGTTTTTGTATGATGTACTCTCTGCAACTGTTTCAATTGAGGATATTAAACAAAAATCTTTTGTCATGAAATATTCATTCCATAGAAAAAACGATGCCGTCTGTGTTTTTGAGGGCTCTACTTTGATTTATGCCTTTGATTATTTAACCAGAAGAGCTTGTTTATTGCCTGAAGCCTTTAAAAAAACTATTAGTGATGATGAAAGTAAAAACGGATGATATTGAACTGCTTTGATAAGAAAAATGACAATTAAATGACAAAAGCACAAAAAGCATTGTCTTAAATGAAACATAAGTCTATACTAGTTATAGTAACATACAGTTATAAATAAACGGTTAAACCGAAGGAGGTCAAAACATGCTAAGTCTATACAGAGAAAAATCCAAAAAATCTTATAAAAAACTTCAGATGTCTATGACCTTGGTA
>CAYLNI010000131.1:5436-6744 GCA_964384705.1 uncultured Fusibacter sp. | reverse complement strand
ACGCGCAGAATCCACCCAAACAATTTAAGTTAAGCCACGGCATATATGTCGTGGTTTTTTTGTACCCAAAATACGAAGAACTTAAAATTGAGAGGGACTATGAATACTACAAACACTATGAACACAATAAATACTACGAATACTACGAATGCACATAAAATTTTGAATTGGGGCATCGTAGCCCACGTAGATGCAGGCAAAACGACGCTTACAGAGCAACTCTTATATCATTCTGGCGCTATAAGAGGCATCGGCAGAGTCGATGATGGTAACACCGTGACCGACAACATGACGCTTGAAAAAGAGCGCGGCATCACCATTAGATCAACCACCGTTTCTTTTAACTATCAAGGAAACACCATCAATTTACTGGACACCCCAGGCCATGTGGATTTCGTCGCCGAAGTGGAACGCTCACTTTCTGTGCTCGATGGCGCGATACTGGCAATCTCTGCTAGGGAAGGCGAACAGGTGCAAACGCGCGTGATTTTCAATGCGCTGAGACGCCTAAACATTCCTACCCTCATCGTCATCAATAAAGTGGACCGCATGGGCGTGTCCATGGATGACCTTTACGCAGACATCAAAAAAGATTTGACGGATGCGTTATATTTAATCAATGGCGTCACGGAGGCAGGCTCCAGAGAGGCCCAATTAACATCTTCTAAAAATGAACCATCTATCCTTACGGCAAATTGTGATGTGGTGGCTATGCAGGATCTGGACTTTTTAGAAGCATACTGTCAATCGACTGAAGCAATTGAAATTGCAGAAACTGCTGAAGTTGTTGGAGTATATGATTCTATTGGTTCAATGTTAACCAACACCGCACAAACACTATTTAACCAAGGCACGCTCTTTCCTGTTTTACACGCCTCTGCACTCCATGGACTTGGGATCGAATCCATCTTGGAAGCGATGGTCACATGGCTTGATGTGCCACAAATAGCCTGTGAAGGGGATTTGTCGGCACGCGTCTATAAAATCAATCACTTGGAAAATGGACACAGACTATGCTATACCCGCATTTTCAAAGGCGGTTTGATGCTGAGGAAGGCCTATCCTCTAAAGCAAGAAACTGAAATGCTTAAAGTTTCAAATCTGTTCAAACTTGATGGCGCGAAACTTGTGGCATGTCATGAAGCGGTTGCAGGTGAGGTGGTGGTGCTTATGGACAGGCATCTGAAAATCGAATCGATCATCGGTGAGCCACCAGCGCATTTACCTAAACTGTCTATCGCAACACCAACGTTAAAAGCTACGGTAAGAGCATCAGATTTGGGTCAAAGGCGGGCCATTTGTGAAGCC
>CAYLNI010000131.1:2373-5426 GCA_964384705.1 uncultured Fusibacter sp. | reverse complement strand
ACTGACATCCAAACTAATAGGACAAGATCCAGAACTGACGGATGAAGATCCATTTTTGGATTATGCCATTCATCCTATTTCTGAGCTCATTGAAGTCAAATTGTTTGGCACGGTTCAAAGTGAAATCATCGAGGCGCTTCTTCGCACGCGATTTGACATCGATACCGTGATAGAGCCACCGAAAACCATTTATAAGGAACGTCCTAAAGCACCAAGTGCAGCTTGTATCTATATGTATCGGGGCGGCAATCATCTGCCTGCAACGGTGGGCATCGAAATCGAACCATTGCCTGAAGGCAGCGGCTTTGTGTATACGTCTCAAGTTTCGTTGGGCGATTTGATGAAGCCATTTCAAAATGCCGTTGAAGAGGGCATAGAGACTGGCCTGAGACATGGACTGAAGGGCTGGGCAGTTACTGATTTTCAAGTCAAATTCACCATTTCAGAATTTGATAGCGTAAACAGTACACCAGCAGATTATCGCAAACTTGCCCCTGAAGTACTCAAACAGGCACTTCAGCTTTCGGATACAGAGTGCCTTGAGCCTATCATGTCTTTTGAACTCGAAGTACCACAGTACGCGATTGGACGCGCAATATCGGATGTCCTCAGAATGCGCGGGCGTTTTGATGAACCGACAGTTGATGGTGATACGATGAGACTCACTGGCTATTTGCCACTTGAGACCAGCAAGGACTACATTGTAGAACTAAGTGACTATACTGAAGGCAAAGGCATGATTCGCACGTCGTTTTATCGATACGAACACTGCGCGGATTGTAACTGAGCGATCAATAAAACGATTTAAAAGGAGGCTATTCGCATGTTAATAAGATGGGCATCCAATAACGAAAGGGAATTCTATGGATTTAGCGGTATTCAATTCAAAGAATATGATGTTTTGATTGCAGTTAATAGAATGACGAATGAATGTTTAGGCATTTTGGGATTCTCCCGAGAAAAAAAAGAAATAATTAAAACAGAAATATTTAACATGCAGAATAGCAAACAAATTGAAGACATTCTAGTAAAGTGCGCGAACAATCAAATTGAACCTAAAGGTGGAAGTTTTCACTATAAATTTCCTCAATACGTAGAACTGTCATGTAAAGATAGATGTCCATGTTGCAATGATCTACCAATGCCTGATGAAATGGAAGACATTGCTACACTAGAGTATTCATGGATTTCCATAGAACCCTCAGCGCAAGGAAAATTATTTGGAAAGTGTGTTGTCGGGGCTAAATATCACAGCGTCCATTTTTATGATATGCCCAAAGAAGAAATGGCAAATTACATGCATGACGTTCAAAAAGTCTCTGAGGTTCTACACAAAGTAACAGGAGCGGTAAGAATAAACTACGAGATACATTGCAACTCAGGACCTCATCTACACTGCCATCTTTTTCCTAGATATCTTGATGATGATTTTCCAAGCGCACCTATTGACTATCGCATTACAGAACCTTCGCCATACGAAAGTGAAGAAGAATACAGATGGTTTATCAATGAGATGCGAAAGCACTTACACGAAAGGGGATAGACACATGCTCAAAGGTAGGAAAACCACATCACGCATTGGCATACTCATTGGTATACTTGTGATAGCTGTTATAATTGCAATTCTTTTGACAAACTATTTTTCGAAAGAGCGTTCAACAGAAAATAATAATAACAATAGTACCGTGGATTTGATACAGTATCAATCGGCCTACGTAGGAGATAATACAAATATAATCAATCTTCTGGGCGAATTGCCACTTGGAAATTATCGCAATGAGGTTTCGCTTGAAACGTCCACCAAACCCTATGGGATTTCCGTGAAGTATGATCTTTCTGTATCCAGTTTGAGCATAGAAGCAATCGAGGCGACATTTGAAAGAAATGCCACATTGATATTTGCTTTAATTGATAACGTGGATCAAATCAGTTTCTTTTATGATCCTGACAATGAAAATCCAGACTACGTCAGTGACAGATCTCAAATTCAAAAGAGCTATGTCCATGATTTAAGGTCCTATGCTGACGATCGCAAAGCTTTTGAAATGCTGTTAAACAGCCTTTCATTGACATTCTCAGTATATCCAGAAAAGTATACACTGACTATGTCGAGCACACCGGGCATAAAAATTTTGGCCGAATATGAAGGCGATGCCAATCTGATTGAATATGAAACAGATTATGGAAGACTCCTGACTTGGGATCAGGGTACAGGGAAGATCACAGAACATGGTCTGAAATATGAAACATCAGTTGATACGCCAGTTTACTGGAGTGCTATGGAAAATGTTGATGCTCAAATCACAGTCATTGCATCCGTAAAAAAAGATGGCAACGTAGTGGCACAAAAGAAAATCACGATCAAATATAATCCTGAAACGTATCTTTATGAAGTTTTTCTAATGCGTTTCTAATGTGCAAATGGATAAAACGCTGTATAATTGGACCACATAGCAAAAGCGGAGGGTGACGATGTACAACATGGACAACCAAGAGAGCTTTAAAAAGATTTTATTCAACTTCATAAGAGGCGGTTTCATCATCGGCTGCGTGTTTGTCCTTTTCACTTTGGTGAATAACGCTTTTATCGGTGAGGTCACCATACTCGCCTGGAATACGAAACTGACCGGTCTTTCAGGCATTCTGTTTCTGATCGGCGTGGTTCCATTTTCCATGGCCATCACGGGTTTGATAATAGGTTTGATTTACTATGCGCTTGGACGCTTGATACGCGCATGTTTCCAATTTTTATCACATCTATAAAAACAAAAAACTTCCAGATTACGGCTATTGAATAGCCCAAATCCGGAAGTTTATTTTGCCTTAAGGTGCAAACTTGTAACCGAGTCCCCAAACCGTCAACAGATGCTTTGGCTGTTTGGGATCGTCCTCAATTTTCTTTCTGAGATTATGGATGTAGACCATGATGGCACCATCGTCTATGATGAGGTTGTTCCATATATTTTCATACAGTTGTTGCTTCGAAAACACTTGATGGGGGTGCTCAAGCAAGAACTTGATCAGCAAATTCTCTTTAGATGTCAAATCAATTA
>CAYLNI010000131.1:1138-2350 GCA_964384705.1 uncultured Fusibacter sp. | reverse complement strand
CTTTATAAAGTTGAAGGGACTTTTGATCAAATTTAAAACGCCCGCTCTCCAGAATCGGCGACTTATCGCTATTAACCTGCCGAAAATCTCGTATTTGAGCCTTTACATACGCGTTTAAACTCACTGGGCTAAATGGTTTTGTCAAATAGTTGTTTGCGCCAAGTCCAAGACCCAGCATTTTATCGTGATCATCGTCACGGCCGCTCAATACGATGATCGGCGTTTGGATTTTCAGTTCTTTTATGGTTCGGATAAGGGTGAAACCGTCTGTGTCACCAAGCATGATGTCAAGCAGGATCAGATCATAGCTGTGAAGGCTCAGTAAATCGAGTGCTTCACGGCCACTTTCCGCCTCATCTATGATGTAGCCCTCTTTCGCTAAACTTGCGCGGATGAGCTTTCTAATTCTATATTCGTCATCGACGACCAGTATTTTGATATTGGACATAAGGGGCTCCTTTAAAAGATTGAAAGAGTATGTTATTATTATAACCAAGTTTTGTTGCCATCACAACACATTCAAAGAAGTAGGAGCATTCAATGAATAAAAAGAAAGTCGTAGGGCTTATAATAGGCTGGTTATTGCTCTCGTTGTCACTCGTTTTTATCGGCCATAACAACTTTATCATACAACGAGATGCCATCGTCGAGCAACAAGAAGCGCAGCTTTTGACGCTGGCCACCAATGTTTCAAGAAGTCTCGACCGGTACTTTAGCGAGTATGCAGATGCCCTTTGGCTCATGAGTCAAAGTGAAATGATAGATAAGGCACTCTTTGACAAGTATTTGGCGTTTAAAGAGGACGAGATACTCGAGCTCTCTCTGCTTACTTTAAGTGGTGAGCCTGTGTTCGTGTCGCTCACAGATGTTCCTGAAACAAAACTGGAACAAAAGGACGTCTTAAAAGCCATCAACACAAAAAATACCGTGCTTACAAAAGCAGAATATCTAGGTGATGGGCAGTTTATCATCAAGCAAATTCAGCCTGTTCTGCAAAATGGGGATGTCACTGGCCTCATCGTACAGACCATCGATATCAATAAAGTATATAATCGTTTGATGGAAAGCATCAAACCTGGAAATTATGGGTATGTCCTCGTCAAATCCTCAGATGGCGTCATCGTCATGCATCCTGTAAAGGATCAAATCGGATCCAATTCACTCGTCGAGCGAAAAGAGAAGTTCCCTTCAGAAGACTGGAGCGAGCTTGAG
>CAYLNI010000131.1:0-1084 GCA_964384705.1 uncultured Fusibacter sp. | reverse complement strand
TCACTCAAAATTGTGGCAAGACGACCTTTTGGAATGGAGCAAGAAAGTCACTGCATTTACCACCTACAAGGGCGACAACAACCACTGGATCATCTCCGTCCAGATGGATTACTCAGAAATTGAAGCCCCAATATTGGCGGCACTCATCAATACAACCGCTATCGCATCGGTTGTTTTCATCCTGTTGACGGCCTTGATCGCGACGATTTTGATCCGCGACAGAAAACAACGCGTCCTCACCCTTGAAGCAAAATATCACAAGGCACTCAGTGATTCGTGGCAGGCACTGGTGAGCAGTGAAGCCAGGTTGAGACATGCGCAGAAACTCGAAATGCTCGGAACACTCACCAGCGGAATTGCTCATGAATTCAACAATCTGCTCTCGCCGATACTCGGACACTCGGAAATCGTTCTACACCAGTTGTCAGAAGGCCATGAAAGTTATGATTCCGTCTCAGAAATTCATCAAACCGCTGAGGATGCTCGGGAAATAATAGCTCAGCTGCTCACTTATTCAAGACCTGAAGAACCAAACGTGCCATTCAGTCACTTTGATCTTCAAGAATTGGTGCAAGAATGTCATAAGCTCATACGTCCAATCATGCCATTCAGCACGAAACTCACTATCATTACAACTGGACCAGCAACTGTTTTTGGAAATAGAAAGCAGATCCAACAAGTCCTCTTAAACCTCATCACCAATGCCTATCAATCTATCACAGCAGAGCAAGGAATAGGACAGGAACAAGGACAGATTGAGATCGCCATCTATTCAGACGCAGCGTTCACAACGTTTGAAATCACAGACAACGGCAGTGGCATGAGCGAGGAGACCCTATCAAAGGTGTTCACGCCATTCTTCACCTCTAAATCCGATAATAAGGGAACAGGGCTCGGCTTATACGTCGTCCAAAATATTGTTGAAGCCCATCATGGTGCAATCGTAGTCTACAGTGAAATCGGAAAAGGCACGCGATTTACATTAAAGTTCCCAACATCTTGAAATCTTAATGAATCTTAAGATTTCAAAATAATATTTTAAGTTTTCTCATGTAATCTGATAATAACATTGAGGAAATTGCTT
>CAYLNI010000130.1:4845-8454 GCA_964384705.1 uncultured Fusibacter sp. | reverse complement strand
CCAACGCATCGTTTTACCTCTATCTTTCAAATTATCGATAAACGGAATTTTGCAACTAAAAGGTAATTTTGCAATTTCCATTAATAATATAACACATAAATAAGGAGCGACAAAGCATAAAGTCTTGTCGCTCCTAATGTTATGCATCAATTAGCTGAAAGCTTACTTTTGTGATACAGAAACTTAGCTTAAAGTATCTTTCAGCTTATCGAAAAAATTTTTGTCGTTACCTTTTTTTCCTTTGTTGGTCTTGCTTTCTTCAGGAACAGAAGTTGGACCAGCTTTTTTACCAGTGAGCTCTTCGTCAAATGCCATAAGGGCTTCTTTTTGCTTCTTATTTAAACCCGTTGGAATTTCAACGCTGATTTTCACGTACTGATCGCCACGACCATAGCCGTTTAGAACCGGTACGCCTTTACCTTTGAGTTTAAACTGTTTGCCACTTGCCGTACCTTCTGGGATTGTGAATTTAGCTTTGCCATCTAGTGTAGGCACCATCACTTCAGCACCTAATACAGCTTGCGTATAACTAATCCATAAATCAAAGTAAATGTCATTGCCATCACGTGTGAACTGCTTATGCGGTTTGACGCGTAGAACAACGATCACATCACCACGTGGTCCACCGTTTTGTCCGAGATCACCTTCGCCCCTAAGTTGCATGTTTGCACCATGGAATACGCCAGCTGGAATATCTATGTCTCGTGTCATTTTCTTTTTAATGATGCCATGTCCCTTACATTGACGACATGCTTGGTCAAATGTTTCGCCTTTGCCTTTACATGTTGGACACTGCTTGACACTTATGGACTCACCAAATAGAGAGCGTTGTGAATAGCGGACTTCACCCGTACCGTTACACGTAGAACACTTGTGTGAAGCGGTTCCAGGTTCATTGCCAGCGCCATGACAGACATCGCACTCTTCAGTTCTAAAAAATTCTATTGTCTGCTTTTTACCAAAAGCAGCTTCTTCAAATTCCAGTGTTAAATCGACGCGAATATCTTTGCCTTTTCTTGCCGAACTTCTACCCCTGGAAGAATTAAATCCGAAACCGCCACCACCGAACATCTCGTTGATAATATCTTCAAAACCACCAAAACCATCAAAACCTGAAAATCCACCACCAGCGCCACCATTTTGATTTACACCTGCATGGCCAAACTGGTCATAAAGGCGTCTCTTTTCAGGATCGCTCAATATCTCATAGGCCTCATTAATCTCTTTAAACTTAGCTTCAGCATCTTTATTGTCTGGATTTCTGTCTGGATGGTATTTCATGGCAAGTTTTCTATAAGCACTTTTGAGTTCGGCTTCGTCTGCATTGCGTTCTACGCCTAGTAACTCATAATAATCGCTTTTACTCACGCATCATACCGCCTTTCTATTGTTTAAGGGCATCCGAAGATGCCCCTTTGATAGTTTAGTCTACCACTTCATAATCTGCTTCGTCAACTGGTTCTTGATCATTTCCAGGTGTTTGTTGTGAAGATGCTTGCTCTTTCGCATAAAGTTTTTGAGCGATTGGTTGGAATGCATTTGTCAAAGCTTCAAAATCTTTTCTCATTGCCTCAATGTCTTCAGTGCCCATTGATGCTCTGAGTGTTGCTATTTTTGCATTGATATCCGCTTTTTCTTCTTCTGTTACTTGATCTGCAATATCTACTAAAGATTTTTCGATTTCATAGATCATGTTGTCAGCTTTATTGCGTTCTTCAATGAGTTCTTTACGTTTTTTGTCTTCTTCAGCGTGAAGTTCTGCTTCTTTGACTTTTTTCTCGATTTCAGCTTCTGTTAAGTTTGTAGAAGAAGTAATCGTAATGTGTTGTGATTTGCCTGTACCAAGGTCTTTTGCGCTTACATTGACGATGCCGTTTGCATCGATATCGAAAGTAACTTCAACTTGTGGCACACCTCTTCTTGCTGGTGGGATACCATCGAGTTGGAATCTACCCATTGTGATATTGTCAGTAGCCATTTGACGCTCACCTTGAAGCACGTGAATATCTACTGCTGTTTGATTATCAGCTGCTGTAGAGAAAACTTGGCTCTTCTTAGTAGGAATCGTTGTATTTCTCTCGATCAATTTCGTGAAGACGCCACCAAGCGTTTCGATACCAAGTGATAATGGTGTTACGTCAAGAAGTAATACGTCTTTGACATCACCAGATAATACGCCACCCTGGATTGCTGCACCAAGTGCAACACATTCGTCTGGATTAACGCCTTTATGTGGCTCTTTACCGATGAATTTCTTAACCGCTTCTTGAACAGAAGGTGTACGCGTAGAGCCACCCACCAAGATGACTTGTTCGATGTCACTTGGGTTAAGTCCAGCATCTTTAAGCGCTTTTTTAGAAGGTTCCATCGTCATGTCAACTAAGTGTTTTGTGAGTTGATCAAATTTTGCACGCGTAAGGTCGATGTTAAGGTGAAGTGGACCTTCAGCAGTCGCTGTGATAAATGGTAAGTTGATGTTTGTAGATTGTGTTGTTGAAAGTTCTTTTTTCGCTTTTTCCGCAGCTTCTTTAAGTCTTTGAAGCGACATTTTGTCTTGTCTTAAATCAACGCCGTGCTCGCTTTTGAACGTATCAGCTAAGTGATCCATAACGATTTTGTCAAAGTCGTCGCCGCCTAAATGGTTGTTGCCGTTTGTCGCTAATACTTCGAAGACGCCATCGCCAATTTCGAGGATAGATACGTCGAATGTACCACCACCAAGGTCAAATACCATAATTTTGTGTTGTTTATCAGTTTTGTCGAGACCATATGATAATGATGCTGCTGTTGGCTCGTTGATGATACGCTTAACTTCTAGACCTGCAATTTTACCTGCATCTTTAGTTGCTTGTCTTTGAGCATCTGTAAAGTATGCTGGAACTGTGATAACTGCTTCTGTTACTGTCTCGCCTAAGTAGCTTTCAGCGTCAGCTTTTAATTTCTGAAGAATCATAGCTGAGATTTCTTGAGGTGAATACGTTTTATCGTCAATTTTCACTTTATGGTCTGTTCCCATTTCTCTTTTAATAGAGCTTATCGTGCGATCTGGGTTTGTGATTGCTTGTCTTTTCGCAGTTTCACCGACTAATCTCTCACCATTTTTAGTAAAAGCCACGATGGAAGGTGTCGTTCTGTTACCTTCTGCGTTTGGAATGACGACTGCCTCGCCGCCTTCTAGTACTGATACACATGAATTTGTTGTACCTAAGTCGATACCGATAATTTTAGCCATTTATATTGCCTCCTTATGATTGTTCAATTTATTTGCAATTTTTATAATTTATTGTGCTTTTTTTGAATTTTGATTGTTAGAATGGTGTTTCGTTTAGTGGGCCACTTTGACCATACATGGTCTAATGACTTTGTCATTTAATACATAACCGTCTTGAAATACTTCCACGACGTGGTCGCTGGAATGATCTTCTGATTCAACCGTCATAACAGCATGGTGCTTGATTGGGTCGAATGGCATGCCGATCGCTTCAATTTTTTTAACGCCATTGCGTTCAAAAAACTCATCCAGCGATTTTTTTATTAATACGACGCCATCCACAACTTTGCTCTCAGTATTTTCTTGTTCACTTACAAGTAATGCACGTTCGAAATTAT
>CAYLNI010000130.1:1200-4818 GCA_964384705.1 uncultured Fusibacter sp. | reverse complement strand
ATTTCGATCATGAATTTTTCTTGTCCATATTTGAAAATATCCGATTTTTCTTTCTCTACACGTTTTCTATAATTTTGAAATTCCGCGTTCAATCTCAAGTACTTGTCATTGAGCTGTTCCATATCCAGTTTTAGTTGATCCATGGGATCAATGGTCGTTTCTTCTGTTTTCTGTTCCGAATCCAAAGTCAATTCCGGATTGGTTTCAACAGTCGTTTGATGGGGTTTTTTCTTACTCATTTTTCCTCAACCTTTTCATTATTTTATTGAGGAAATTGCTTCGTTCAAAAAATGTGCAATTTCCCTGGTTATAAGTAGATGCCAGAAAAGACATCTGAGAGCGTGTTACTAATATAATTTACGATAGAAACGACGGACCCGTAGTCCATGCGCTTCGGACCAAGGACGAGTATCCTACCGGCATTGCTGCCGTCAACTTTATATGATGATGCGATGATGCTACATTCATCAAGTGATTCTATGCCAATTTCATTGCCGATTTTGATGGACAACTTATTCATAGGCAGTGACTCAAGTAATGAAACAAGTCTGTTTTCTTCATTAAAGTATTCAAAAATGTGTTTTGCACGTTCAGTGTCCGAAAATTCATAAGTTGATAACAAATGTGCGATGCCCTCGATGTATAGCTCTGTTCCATTTAAACTCTTAAGGGCGTCCCTTAAAATAGGAATCAGATAATCGACAATATTGCCAAACATACTCAACTTTTCTTTTATTTTTGAAATTGAACGCACATCGATATTTTCAATGGTTTCACCGCTTAAGTGCGCCACCATAGTATCGGATATTTTATCTAGTACGAATTGTTCAGTATTTGATAGTGCCAATTGAATATTTTTAACAATGCCCGTATCCGTCACTAAAATCAACAAGACTTTTGAATCTGATACTTTAACGAGCTTCAAGTTGGCTAAACGACACTTGTTAAACTTAGGAATAGAAACGACCGCCACGAGCTGCGTATATTCAGAAAGCAATTTTACAGCTTGTTTTGCCAAATCACCTGCTTCGATGATCTTGTTCATAAGCAAAGATTGAATGACTTCCTTATCCCTAGCAGATATGCTGTTTTCCTGTACCATTGAATCGACATATAACCTGTAACCAAGATCTGAAGGCACTCTTCCCGCTGAAGTATGCGGTTGCATCAAATAGCCAAGCTCTTCTAAATCGGCCATCTCATTTCGAATCGTCGCTGAACTGATACCAAGTGGGTATTTTTTTGAAATCGTCCTAGATCCCACCGGTTGCGCCGTGTCGATAAAGTCGCTTATTATCGCTTCAAGAATTTTGAGTTGTCTTGCTGAAATCATATCGCCACCTACTTTGTTAGCACTCTTCAAATTCGAGTGCTAATACTATAAATAATATACCGCTCCCCTTCCAATTTGTCAAGTTCCTATTTGAGGAAATTGCATAATTCCAATTTCATGAAATTTCTCTCAAGAAACGTCGTAAGCAAGCCATTGCAACATTGTAGAAACATGATCATTAATCATAATAGGTAATTATGCAATTTCCATATAATAATTTATACGCCGTTAACAATTTATTCACGAGTCGAAACCACACGACTACATGGTTGATACTATTTGTTCTCTCAATAAAAATGCGACTCATATCGAGTCGCAACTATCTATAAATCATCAAATATTGTCAATCGACCATAAACTGCAAGAAGACCTGATTCGCCAAATCTCTTCCTTTTTCAGTCAGAATGACTATATCTTCTTTTATAAGAATCAAATTTTGATCAAGTAAGTTTTCCAATACCTCTTTATACTTGGAAAGAAAATCGATCTCATATTTATCGCTAAACTCGGACATGCTGATGCCTCTATTTAATCTGAGTCCTAAGATGATGGATTCGAAAAGGTCTTCATTTTTATCGATCGGATCCGTTTCATCAATTGGTAAATTGCCAGCTTCTAACGAATCGATATACTGGTAGATGAGAGATGTGTTTGAAAATCGCGTATTCGACAGTTTAGAGTGTGAGGATACGCCGATACCAAGATAAGGCTCGTTCTTCCAGTAAACTAAATTATGTTTGGATTCATAACCAGGCAATGAAAAGTTGGAAAGTTCGTACTCCTTAATGCCAAGGAATTGTAAGCCTTTTTCAATGGCGTGATACATGTCGCGTTCAAGATCCTCGTCCGGTAGTGTGATTTTGCCCGCCTCATAAGATTCATACAGCGGCGTCCCTTCCTCAATTTTCAAACTATAAGCCGAAACGTGTGTCGGTTTAAGCGTACGAATGAGTGATAGAGCATTTTCAATATCCTGAAGCGTTTGGTTCGGTAAGCCAAACATCAGATCAAGACTGACATTATTGATACCAGCCGCTTTGACAGCATTAAATGTCGTAATGAAGTCGTTTGTGGAGTGTATTCGACCAAGCGATGTCAATAGCGAGTCATTGGTCGTTTGAAGGCCCATGCTCACTCGATTGATGCCCGCAGAAAGATAGTGGTTGAGTTTTTCAGGCGTCAATGTGCCTGGATTGATCTCAATAGTAATTTCAGCTGTCTTGTTCACGTCGGCGATTTTGCGAATAAAACCTATTAAATCGTGTATGAGAGCACCATCAATAGCACTTGGCGTACCGCCACCGATATAGATTGTCATAATCGTGCTTTGCGACAATACGGCTTCATAGTGGCCAAGTTCTTTTTTAAGAGCTTCCATATATCGTTCGACGCCTTTGTTTGCCTCGAAGTCACCCACGCGATGTGAAATGAAATCGCAATAGGCGCACTTCTTGACACAAAATGGTATGTGTATATAAAGACTCAAGGGATTCATATAGACCTCCTTGTCTAGTTAGAAAAATTTTTCCATAGTTAAAAAAAAGGCAATCAACTCACGATTGCCTCTGAACGCTTTAATTGTCGTCAAATTTGAGAACTGAAAGGAATGCTTGTTGTGGCACTTCTACATTACCCAACTGTCTCATTTTCTTTTTACCCTCTTTTTGCTTCTCAAGCAACTTTTTCTTTCTAGAGATATCGCCACCGTAACATTTTGCGAGGACGTCTTTTCTCATAGCGCTAATTGTTTCACGCGCAATGACTTTTGAGCCTATAGCAGCTTGAATTGGGATGACGAACATCTGTCTTGGAATAGCCTCACGCAATCTTTCGCAGATGACGCGACCTCTTGCTTCAGCCTTAGATTTGTGAACGATCATTGAAAAGGCGTCGATCATTTCTTTATTGAGTAGGACGTCCAATTTCACGAGTTCAGATTCTCTATATTCTAAGAATTCGTAGTCAAGTGACCCATAACCACGCGTTTTTGATTTGAGTGCGTCGAAGAAATCATAAATAACTTCATTGAGTGGTAACTCATAATGCAAGACGACACGCTTTGGATCAAGATAATCCATATGAATCATATCGCCTCGGCGATTTTGACATAAGTCCATGATGTTACCTACATACTCATTTGGGACGATGATGTTCGCTTTGACGATTGGCTCTTCCATCATGGCAATCTCTGTTTGAATCGGTAGATTGGATGGGTTCTGAATCATGAGGACTTCACCACTCGTCGTCGTGACGCGATAAATAACGCTCGGTGCTGTCGCAATGAT
>CAYLNI010000130.1:875-1116 GCA_964384705.1 uncultured Fusibacter sp. | reverse complement strand
CAAGAGCGACAGATGTCTCTGGTTCAAATGAAAGTGCCGCATCGTTTAACTGAAGTTTTTCAAGTGCATCGCGAATTTCATCATAGCTTTCGCCTTCTGCAGGATAAATACCGCAAAATACCATCGAAGTTGCTTTCTTATAACCAGGTAATGCATGTTCCGTCGGAGTAATCGCACTCGTAATCGTATCACCTACGCGGCAATCGATGACGTTTTTAACGCCTGCAGCGATATAACCGAC
>CAYLNI010000130.1:0-836 GCA_964384705.1 uncultured Fusibacter sp. | reverse complement strand
CAAGTGGTCCTGGCACGCTGATGCCAACTTCTACGACGTCAAATTTCTTGCCAGCTGCCATCATCATGATTTTGTCGCCCTTTTTCACAGAGCCTTCCATGATGCGGATATAAGCAACAGCACCCTTATACGGGTCGTAATAAGAATCGAATATAAGCGCTTTTAGTGGCGCATCTTCAGGACCATCTGGCGGTGGCACATCTCGTACGATTCTTTCCAACACTTCTTCGACATTTGTGCCATCTTTTGCAGATATTTGTGGGGCATCTTCAGCGATGATGCCGATTAATTCTTCAATTTCATGAATGATCTCTTCCGGCCTAGAGCTAGGCAAATCGATTTTATTGAGTACAGGCACGATTACAAGGCCTTGCTCATCGGCTAAGTGCACGTTTGCAAGTGTTTGAGCTTCAACGCCTTGTGTCGCATCTACAACTAATATGGCACCTTCACATGCTGCAAGTGAACGAGATACCTCGTAGGTAAAGTCGACGTGTCCTGGTGTGTCTATAAGATTCAGCAAATACTCATGTCCATCTTTAGCTTGATAGACTAAGCGCGTCGTTTGTAGTTTGATTGTGATGCCACGTTCCCTCTCAAGATCCATGCTGTCGAGAATTTGTTCCTTCATCTCTCTACGCGTCAATAATCCTGTCTTTTCAATCAAGCGATCTGCAAGGGTTGACTTGCCGTGATCAATATGTGCAATGATGGAAAAATTTCTAATGTACTTTTGTCTTTCGCTTGACATCCAATATGCCTCCTTAATTTTTAAAGCAAGTTCTCTAGCCTAACAATTATACCACACGTTTGAAGTGTTCTCAAATATTTAATAT
>CAYLNI010000129.1:7844-8471 GCA_964384705.1 uncultured Fusibacter sp. | reverse complement strand
GTTCCACGGCCTCACGAATATCCTTAACCCCTGAGGTGACAGCATTCATACTGATAAATTCAGCTTCTGTACGTTTTGCGATGACTTTTGCCAAAGAGGTTTTTCCACTACCTGGAGGGCCATACAATATGATGGATGTCAAACGGTCAGTTCTTATGAGTTTCGTGAGCAGCTTGTCGTCCCCCATGATGTTTTCTTGACCTATAAAATCCTCCAGCGTTTCAGGTTTCATACGCTCCGCTAAAGGGGCATTGGTCTCCAGTTGTTTTTTTGCCATTAAATCAAAAATATCCATTTATGCCTCCTGCGCCATGAGTCTAATGCGCATCAAAAAGTCGTCATAATGTGCTTTTATCGTCTCTTCTCCCAAAGAATCGACAAAAGACTCAAAGCTTGCAGTCAAGTGCGCATCAGAACTTGTAGGGTTAAAATCAATCGCATGTCGAAAGGCTTCATGCGTCAATGAAATCATTCTATTTTTGAAACTGCCATTGCGATACAAAGCAATTTTTTCAGTGGTCTCAAGAAGTGCCTGCAGCATTTCTTTTGGCGTCCGTTCTGCCTTAGACAACAGTTCAACGATTTTTGCCTGAGCATCATATGAAAGGTGTTTAAAAGCAGCTAGTT
>CAYLNI010000129.1:6308-7823 GCA_964384705.1 uncultured Fusibacter sp. | reverse complement strand
GTCAAAATAGCGCATTGTGCGATGTATATCACTCATTTGCGCTGGTAAATCTAGAAAACCGAGTCCCGCCACATCCATGGAGTAACCTGGTGTTTGCGAAACAAAAGTGCCTATACCCCTTCTGACTTCAAGGATACTTTTACTGATTAATATTTTTATCGCTTCTCTAAGTGTTGCACGAGAAACGCCTAGTTCTTCTGAAAGCTGAAGCTCATTGGGCATTTGGTCGCCAACGGCGTAAAAGCCATTTTTTATCGCAGTGATGATACTCTCAGCTACTTTTTCCGACAACAACGTCTTTTGATACATAGAGGCCATCCTTTCTGGAAAAACAATTAAAGACAAACGGTTATTGCGCCGATAGTCATATAAGCAGGGATGCGTGTTTTATGCTTTATAACAATAGTATCATGATTTTATTCAAGGAGGAATACTTATGATTACCAATCCATCAAATCTCAATAAGATTGCTGCAGCTTATACGAATACCACGAAAGAACTTAAAAATGGCGTAGCAGAAGAACAAGGCAAAATCAATATTGCAAATGATAAAACAAATGCAAGTATGGATACACTAGAAATCGGAAACGGCGCAAATGAGGCGTTCGGTACCTATAAAATCGACAGACAAAAACTCAATAAAATCAAGCAAGATTTCGCTCAGAATACGGATTCCTTCAGAGAAATGGTTCGAGCAATGCTGGAAAAACAAGGCATCAAGTACGAGAAAGTGATGAAGGCCTTTGAAAATGGAGAAGACCCACTCGTTGAGATCGACGGTGAAACCCGTGCAAAGGCAAAAGAGGCCATCTCAGAAAATGGCTATTGGGGCGTTGAAAAAACGGCTGAAAGACTCCTAGACTTTGCTAAAACGATTTCTGGTGGTGATCCTTCAAAAATCGAGACCTTGAAAGCCGCTTTCAAGGAAGGCTTTGAAAAAGCTAAAGAAGCTTTTGGCGGCACATTGCCTGAGATTTCCCAACAAACATACGACAAAGTGATGGAAGGCTTTGACGCTTGGCAAAACGGCGGAGCAACTGAAGCATAAGAGATGAATAGACGAAAAAAGCCCCCACTGCATCTGCAATGGGGGTATTTTAATGTCAACTATTGTCAATCGTTTTCCGTTTTATCGGTAGAATTAATTCAAAGCGTATCGATTCATCCATCTCAATCTCATAGAACCTGCCACCGACGATTTTTACCACCGCTTCTACAAATTTATTTTTATGTCCAAAGACTTCCTTGAGCTTTTCGCTCGAAAGACTTTCCATGATGACATGTAAAAATTGATTCTCGTCTATCACTTTGGATCGAAGCTCGATCCTAGTAAGGCCACCACCGTTGAATTGCAGCGTTTCAATAATATCTATAGCAATGCTGGAAATCATTTTAAAGTTATCATAATAGACGATGTCCATATCAGCCAAATGCAGATCAACGCGAAGATTCGTCGTTTCAAATTTGCTTAAGCTAAGATCAATCGCCGCTTTCACATCAGCGATACCAAACGTT
>CAYLNI010000129.1:4767-6285 GCA_964384705.1 uncultured Fusibacter sp. | reverse complement strand
TCATTTCAAATACCTTGTTCAAATAATGAACTCTCTCATTCATCTGAACGATAATCGGACTCAATGCTTCTACTGATTCAACACTTCTTAAAGCCTGGATCGTAAAAAGGTGATGTTGATTGAGCGCTTTTACGAGCTCATCATAAAGCCTTAAAACGACATCTACTTTTTCATAGCTTTCTGAGAGCATTTTGTTGTATAAGGCCCCTTTTTTTTCGCTTGAAATCAATCTAAACGCTTCGTCATTTGTCACTTCGAAATAGGCGATCGCCTCTTTGATATACACTTTCAGCTCGGCATCCAGATCCCAAGGCTTAGTCATAAACTTAAATATGTCGACATTGTTTACAGTTGCCAATATCTGCGGCAGCTGTGTATACCCCGTCAAGACGATTTTGACCGTTTTAGGGCTAATTTCGTTGATGAGCTTCAACAGCTCAAGGCCATTCATACCGGGCATTCTCATATCCGTTATCACGACGCTTATGCTGTCTTCTTGAGCAAAAAATTCAAGTGCCTGTTGTCCGCTGGATGCAAACAATTTTCGGTAAGGTTCTAGGTGAAGGCCACGATTTAACGATTTTAGGATTTCTATTTCATCATCAACAATGAGAACGGTATGCTTTGAATAATCGATCATGTGTCACCTCATCCATTTATCTTAATTTATGATCAAGATTGATCTACTACTTCATTATATTTTATGTGAATATCCATCAAAAAGCTATCGTCAATATTGAGTATATCTTTTGCATCCATATAGTTGATGCTTTCTGACTGAAATGATAGCATTTCTATTTTAGACGCAATACACATAAGCGCTACCAATTTCTTATTAGAGATGTCGGGATCTTTTGGCGTATGATGGTATAACGTCATTTCGATGATATCCAGTGGAAATGCCCACCAGTTCAAGAAATAGCCGCCAAGCGTTGAATGGTCTATTCCAAATAATGATTTTTCCACGTCGATCAATTGGTCATCTTCCAGGCCAGATTTAACTGTCTCATTATAGTACCTATCTCCAAAAATCTGCAACATGATAATCTTGCCGATATCGTGCACAATGCCAGCCGCACTGATGATCGCAGGCACTTTCGCTTTAAAGTACTTGGCATAAAGATCTTGAAAGATTAGATTCGTTCGATTTGAATGTGTCCAGATGAATTCACATTTTGAGAACATCTGCTCTTTCATTTGTGAAATTTCGTACGAAAGAACAATTTGTTTGAGATTGTTGAGGCCAATGTACATGATGGCCTGTTGAATACTCCCCGTCTTAGCTGCATAGAATGCTGAATTGGCAATCCGTAAAACATTTGATGCGATTGCCGGGTCGCGTTCGATGATCCCTGTGATTTCTTCGATGCTCTTATCGCGCTGGATACACAAATTGAGCTCATTGTAAAGCCTTGGCAACGTCTTGATGCTGTCGAACTGTTGGACGATGTCAAAAATTCTCGAACTTTTGAGTTTGTCCTCAAGGATAAACATCTTTCTGATGCCATCGATCAACTC
>CAYLNI010000129.1:444-4732 GCA_964384705.1 uncultured Fusibacter sp. | reverse complement strand
AATATTGCTTGGCCAAATTTTTGCTGATTGCCTCTGTGATGCTGGCTGCCGATGCATAACCTGTGATCGCGACGCGTATGGTTTCAGGTGAAGCCTCTTTGAAAAGTTTGAGCACTCTAAGACCATCGAAATAAGGCATTTTAACATCTGTGATAATCATGTCCAAATGATCGACTTTGAGATAAATTTCTAAGGCTTCAATGATGCCATTTGCATAATAGCATTCAAATTCCAGGTTTCTAAACGCACGGTTGATAGCACGAAGAATGTTGTTTTCATCATCTATGAAGAGTATTTTTTTCATGGCGTGCCTCACTTTATCTTTTTTACATGGTGAACTACAGTCTATAGCGATTATACCCCATACCAATAGGGGTTAACAACCAATTCCAAACAAAAAATGCAGGCTTTTACAGCACTGCATTTTTTTTAAGTTAAATTCAATTATAGATCAACAATTAATCCAAGTAAAAGCGATCTACATATTCAGAAGTAAACAGCTTCAACATCGCGCCGTATTCCATCCTGAATTTTACAACATCGCCTACTTTATAGTCTTCTTGCGCTCCTGTAAAGTCCATAATCATATGATCGCTAGATGCGCCAATAATTTCAATACGGTCGTCAACTGGGAACAGTGTCAAGTGATCCACATCCTGTCTGCCTATAGCGACGATTCCGCGTTTAATCATGCCCTTATCTTCAAATACTGGCTTACCACCAAAAGCATCCATCCCTATTAGTCCTCGAGGAATCGAGTTTTTCGTTTTATATTCTATAAGCTGCGCTTCAAGGATAAACGCATCATCAACGGTGCCTTCAATTTGCTCGCCATAAGCCGCTTCCCGACCTAGTACAACGCCTTCGCCTACCCTTAAATTGTTGATTCTGCTCGGCATCTTACCATTCTCAAGCAAGTAAAGACTGCTTGAATTTCCGCCTGATACGATGTTCAATTTCATATTGTATGTCGCTTCAATGTGTTGCGCGATAGCGGTGAGTTCACCCAAATTGTCTTCAGTTGGGATCACACCACCATAACAGGTAAGATTGACACCAATGCCTTCAATGACGATATTTTGACATTTTAAAATTTCAGGGATGACCATATCTACTTCTTCTGGTAAAAACCCTTCTCGCAAATCACCGAGGTCAAACATGACGACAATACGATGTTTTTTACCGGCTTTAGATGCAGCCGCATCCAATAAAGCAATAGTTGAAAGCTCTGAATTGAAGCTAATATCTGCAAACTTTACGACATCGTCCACTTCATCGTGCATCGGCAATCTCAAAAGTACTTTATCACATGGAAGAGTAGACAATTTTTCAAGGTTTTGGATTCTCGAATCCGCAACACCGATTGCGCCAGCCTCTAAGCATACTTTTGCAAGTTCAATATCAGCTGAATGAACCTTCGTGACCACAAAGACATCAATGTTTTGCGCTTTTGCTAGGTCCACGATGACTTTCGCATTTTGAAACAGTTTTTTCTTATCAATTACAATTCTAGGGAACATAAACGCCTCCTATACGATTCTAAGGGATTTTTTGAGCAGGATTAATGCTGATTCTTGGTGCTCTTTGGACAACACACCCAGTGATGCCATAATATAATCATTGTCGATCAAAATCTGTGTTTCATTATTTGGAAGCAACTTGTCACCCAGTAAATTCTTGGTGATTTCTTGAAGCAAAGCAACGCGGTTTGGCAGACGTGTACATGCACCACCGGTACCGACGATATATTTGATGCTCGTCAAATCTTTACCTTCAGCATACGTCTTCTTGCCGCCACCGCCGTAAAGGGTTCTAAAGCCTCCGGCATGTCGATGTGCAGATAAGATAATCGCTTCTTTTGTAAGTCGCTCGACAAATTTAACCTGTAGTTCCGTTTTTGGAATTGGAACGTGATTTAAGATAAGCGTGTTCAAAGTCTCTTCACTCAAATCCAAGTTTTTTTGAAGGGTCTCTTTGCCGATCAAATCAACGATGTTCTGCATATTTATGTAGACACCTAGATCGCCTTCCACCGTTCTCTTGGCCACTGGTTCTGGGCTAATGAGTACCCTCGATACCTCTTCACTTCCCTCTGTAACTGAATGGATATCGGTTGTCGCACCGCCAACATCCACAGTCATGAGGTCTCCAATATCGCTCTTTAGAAGCTTTGACGCTTCCATAACGGCACCTGGTGTCGGAATGATACTACCCGATACCATGTCGCGGATATGTTCCATGCCTGGTGCATGTACGATATGTTCTTCGAAAATATCTTGAATCACTTTGCGAGCAGGTTCAACATTGAGAAAATCGATTTTTGGATAGACATTATCGACTATATAAAGATAATCCAATTTGCCCACTTCGTCAAATATGAGTTTGATTTCTTCTTGATTCTGAACATTGCCCGCATAGAGTACCGGGACTTTTATGTCCAGTTTGGCAATGAGTTCGGCATTATACAGTGCTGTTTCAATTTCGCCGTAGTCGACACCACCTGCGATCATGATGATATTTGGATTAATATCCAGTATTTTTTTGATATCGGTTCTTCTAAGTTTCCCTGCAGTGACCATATGGATGTTAGCACCGGCACCTAGAGCCGCCTCTTTTGCGGCTTTTGCCGTCATGTCATAAACAAGACCATGCACAGTCATTTTTAACCCGCCCGCTGCACTACTTGTGGCGAGGAGCTTGCCGTACATCACATCATCCCATGCCATCTGCACGCGAAAATCTTCTATTGCCTCATGAAGTCCTATTGTGACATTGCCTATAGCGACGCTCGTTGGTGCTTGACCTTGTCCCACGAACACTGGGCTATCTGTATCGATGCCGTTGAATGCATTGACTACTGTCGTTGTACTGCCGATTTCGGCAACTAATAAATCGACCCTCATCGCTTGACCACCTCTCAAAATATAGTAAAAGCTCAGCGCAGTTTGATATCGAGCATCATCACCACGCTGAGCTTTTGCCTGACGCTAAAGCATTTACAAATTTAAATTATGAATTAAAGACCACGTTGTTCGATGCGTTTTTTAGCTAGGAACGTCGCGACGTTCACACCGCGATCATATCTACCAAATCCTTCATCCATACCGTTTTCACGTGCGATTTCAGGCGTTACTTGCGTACCACCTGCACAGATGATAAAGCGATCTCTCACGCCTTTTTCAACTGCATACTCGTGGATGCGTTTCATGTTTTTATAGTGAACATCGTCGTGTGAAATGATCGTCGATGCCAAGATGACATTTGCATTGAGCTCAATTGCAGCATCTACCAATTTTTCAATTGGAACAGAAGTGCCAAGGTATTCAACTTCACAACCGTATTTTTCGATACCGCCATGCTTGATGTCGATAACTTCTCTAAGACCAACTGAGTGCTCATCTTCGCCAACAGTACCAGCTACGATTTTAATTGGGAATGCATCAAATTCGCCTCTGATTTCGTCTTCGCTCATAAGTTCTGGTTCAGCTGGAATCACGAGGTTGTTGAGGTCGATGTCCATATCGAGTACGCCCTTAAGTTGAACACGTGTGCCTTCAACTGGATGCATTTGCTCGATGTGAATCATCTCAACATCTTTAAGGTTCATTTTCTTAGCAAATTCTATCGCAGCGAATTGAGCGATTCTTTGTGAAACAGGAAGGAGGATTTCCACCTGAACCACACCGTCGCCAAGCCATTGAACTTCCGGCTTCACGTAGTTGGATTCGCCATGTGCACCACGGTATTTTTCGCTTTCTGCCATACGTTGGTTCACGTTGTCAGTATCGTCAAGCTCGTCGATGTAGACGATTTTTTCTGGTTTTTCAAAAGTACAGCCATCGATCAACATAGAAGGGTTGCCAACTGCAGCCGCATCGTATTGCTCGACGTTGTTGTAACCAAAGTGTGCTGTAACAGGCGCCATATAATCTGCAGCTCTCTCATAAACTGTACCAGCACCAACACCACCATCGATCTTACGGCCGATACCGTCTCCATTTCTTTGTGGGTACATACCAGAGTCTACGAAGAAACCGTGCTCAACAGCGTTGAAATAGCCACCAGCACTGATGATTTCTTCAACGTATAAAACAGCTCTCTCTTTAAGTTCTCTGACTTTATCTCTTAAGAAGCCTTCAGATTTGAGTTCAACCATGTCCATAAGACCATCAAGACCTGCAAACGTCTGCTTAGCAGTGTTACAAGCTTCGATATTGTACATATGCCAAGGCACATTTCTACCTTCGTCAGGTGTGATTGTCGACTGAATATCAGCAGCTGTCATTCT
>CAYLNI010000129.1:0-424 GCA_964384705.1 uncultured Fusibacter sp. | reverse complement strand
CATTCTAGAGATCATCATGTTCATAACATGCGTCACAGTCGCTTCTCTTGAAGAAGATGTGATATATTTAGTATTCATTTGCGCACGCATTTTGTACTCTGTGAAGAACTCACGAAGTGCTACTGCGTATGGGAGGTCAAGCTTGATGCTTGGTGCAGGTGACGATGTTGGCGGAACAGTTGAAAGTGCGATGTTCGCTTTAGGCATACCTGATTTGAATGAGTAGAGTGCATTGATCGCATGTTGAACCATAAGTTCAGGCATTACTTTCCATGCTTCTCTAGCAGTTGCGTTTGCGTTATGAGCGCCGTCGATTTGAGCCATATCTGCCCAAGTCATGACTTTTTTAGATTCAGCTGCGTCGACAAAAGAACGCACCATATTGATGTTTCTATAAAGCACATTGTATTGTGGATCTTGATGC
>CAYLNI010000128.1:8214-8519 GCA_964384705.1 uncultured Fusibacter sp. | reverse complement strand
TTTTATAAGGTGGATAGCAGTAAGCCCGTTGGAATGAATGGCGTGTATCAATCGATTGAAGAAATTGCGAAGCTGTTAATTAAGTTGTAGATATCCTAACCAAAGATATGAAAGGAACATGAATGAGACTTGTTGAACCTTCTAAGGAAATGGAAAAGAGTTTTATTGATATGGCGAGGGACTATAAGGATTCAAATGAGTTCAGATATCAAATAGCTTTCGATGACAATTTTGATTTTGGTGTGTACATAAAAAAATTGAGTAATGATTCGAAAGTCGAAAAAATAAAACCGGGTTATGTGCCA
>CAYLNI010000128.1:5779-8180 GCA_964384705.1 uncultured Fusibacter sp. | reverse complement strand
CATGGAAAGATATTAGGAGTCAGTAGATTAAGACATAATTTAATGCCACATTTGGAAAGAGAAGGTGGACATATTGGATATGACGTGCCTCCATCTGAAAGAATGAAAGGGTATGGCACAATTCTACTTAAGCATGTACTATTGAAAGCCAAAGAAATGGGCATCAAAAAAGTGTTGATCACATGTGATGCTGACAATATAGGTTCAGCTAAGATTATTGAAAATAATGGTGGCATTTATGAAAATGAATCCATATCAACTGAATCTGGAAAACCAGTTTCGAGATATTGGATAAGTATAAGTCAAACCCATCAGGAGTGAAACCAATGATTGAGAGGTCATGGATAGAAATTGACTCAAAATATATTAAAAAAAATTATGTACAATTTTTGAAGCATACCAAGAAATCAAATGCCTTTGTTGTTATCTTTCCTGGTGGCGATAATTCAACTGAGATTCCTACTCTACATTATGCGAGAAAAGCGGCTCTTTTGAAAGGTTGCGACGTACTTAGCCTGCAGTATGGTGTTAATAAAGGTGAATTGGATATCAACGATAATGAACGCTATAAAATACTTGTTGAAGAGTGCTTTGAAGCAATCAATAAAGTAAATCACTCTGACTATGAAAGTGTTTTTTTTATCAGTAAAAGTTTGGGCAATTCAATAGCTCTTGATGTTGATAAAGCGTATTTCAACTCAAAAGTGGTGCATATATTTTATACGCCACTTTCACAAATGGTAGATCAAATTAAAATGAGTACTTGCTTGATTTTAACAGGTACGAAAGATAAATATTTTAACTCAGAAAGTATAGAAAAATTAGTAGGCTGTACAAACGTTGAAGTCCATCAATATGAAAATGCGGTGCATTCCCTTGAAGTTAATGATGATGTGTGGGAAAGTATAAAAATATTAGAGAGAGCAACAAAAGTGTGTTCTGAGTATATTGAAGCACATATAAATAGTTGTGATGAGGGCAAGTTAAATGAATAATTACAATGAAATTATGGAACAACATACTATCTTAGAGTCAGACAGATTGCTTTTAAGACCTTTTTCTTTAGCAGATGCTGAGGATGTTTTTTTATATGCCAGTGATGAACTGGTAACCAAGTATTTAACTTGGCCTGCCCATAAGAACATGTCAGATATTATGGAAGTTGTTAAAACTTATTATTTGGACAAACCAGGCATTTATGCGATAGAACTAAAGTCTGAATCTAAATGTATTGGAGGAATTGATTTAAGGCTATTCAACGATCATGATAAAGCGAGTTTTGGATTTGTTCTTAACAGACACTATTGGAATAAGAATTACATGACAGAGGCTTTAAATTTGATTTTGGACCTTTCTTTTTCTAAACTGAATCTAAATCGCGTTGATGCGACACATTATGTTGGCAATGAAGGTTCTGGTCGTGTTATGCAAAAGTGTGGTATGCATTATGAAGGCACTGGCTTACAGGAAGTGAAGATTAAAGGGATGTATTTTGACGTTGTACATTATGCGATTTTAAAGGATCAATGGATGAATCAGTCACAAAAATAGGGGTTAGCGGGAGAACTGTATGGAAATAAAAAGCGAATCAGTTGAAGCATTTTATAATTCAATAGATGAAAAGGTGCGATTAAAAAGAAATAAATCAAACCAGATTGAATTCTTAACGACGACATATTATTTGGATAAAATCATAAAACCAAATTCAATAATCTTAGATGCTTGTGCAGGTGGCGGTATTTACTCGTTTTATTTAGCAGATAAAGGACATGATGTCTATGCAGGTGATTTAGTTGACAAAAACGTTGCAGATATTAGAAAAAATCAAGACGTACAAATGGCAGCATCTAAATTGCAAGAGATATTTACGGGGAGTATACTTGATCTACAACGGTATAATAATGAAACTTTTGATGTTGTTCTGAATTTGGGATCGCATTATCATTTAACAGATGATGCCCTTCGAAAAAAGTCTTTTGAGGAGAGTATTCGAGTACTGAAAAAAGGTGGCATTTACGCAGTCGCATATGTAAATAGGTATGCTAACATCATTAAATTCAGAGAAATGTTTACAGCAGATTTTAATCTTTTAGAAGAGTATCGTGATACGGGTTTTCACTCCAAAAACAAAGTGTTTTATTGTACTACACCTGAGTTGATTGAGAAAGAACTTCAGGCATGTGATTTAGAAATTTTACACCATATTGCTACGGATGGCATGAAGTTTATAATCAGCGATGTTGTAAATGCACTAGATGAAATCACTTTTAAACGCTGGATGGATTTCCATCTCAAGACTTGTGAAGAAAAGTCTGTCCTTGGTTCTAGCGAGCACGGATTGATCATCGCAAGAAAAAAATAATCAGGATCAGCACAATCCCTAAGATCAGAGTCCAATATT
>CAYLNI010000128.1:4643-5753 GCA_964384705.1 uncultured Fusibacter sp. | reverse complement strand
AAGTACTGAACTCATGGAGGCTATGTCTTCATACAACGATGCGCTAGTCAAAGCAGGCGTAAGGGTAATGGCAAAAGGTCTTCACCCTAGTTCCAATGGCATGCGCATATCCTTTCCAGTACCAGGTGAAAAACCTGTGGTCACTTATGGTCCATTTACAGAATCAAATGACCTCGATGCAGGCTTTTTCTTACTAGATGCCGCGTCTAAGGAAGAAGCGATTGAATGGGCGATGAAGATGCCTGATCCTCAAGGTTTTGGAGAAGGTGTGGTTGAATTACGTCAAGTGTTTGAATAAAGCAAAAAAATTTAATTGACAATTCCCTCAAACCGCGTTATTATCCTTTTAATATCTAAATCGCCATTTTATATCTGTTTGAAGATTCTTTGCAGATGGCGTAGGAGTGACAAATGTTAAATTTATCTAATAGAAAAATAGCTAAGAACAAGGGCCATCATCACATCTAGAGTTTGTATCCGTCGCGGATGCAAGCTCTATTTGAGCTTGAGTCCGCGTGCTTAGTAAGTAACCGTGCGTAGACTTCAAGTCGACGCACGGTTTTTTTAATTTCATCATAGAATTCTGTCAAGCAAAGCGCTTCCTTCTCGAGAAGAGGACCTAAACAAGGTATCGATATAATCTATGATGTTAAAATTATGCAAATTTTATATATTATACCAATTTTTGAATCGCATTTATTTGAATTCACAATAAACGAAATCACAACAAAAGCATCACCAAAATGAAGATAGGAGAACACCGATGAGCGCTTTAAACCTGAATACCATAAAAGCCCTGCTGGAAGAAAAGCAATACACACAAGTATACACGCCTTTGATCCTCAACTACACACAAGCGATTCCATTTATGACGACAGCGACGCAACAGAGCCAAGTGAAGTTACAAGGTCCGAGTGGTGAGATGCTGACGCTTCGAGGGGATTCGACGATAGCTCTGGTTATCGGCGACGTTATGAAGTCGTTTGATCAATTTGATAATGAATCGAACGTACGCCTTTTTTACGATGAAGCGAACTTCAGCCATGACTTTGAGAAGCGTGTGATAAACGAGGTTAGACAAGTTGGAGTAGAAGTTATTGAAAAATTACC
>CAYLNI010000128.1:4371-4632 GCA_964384705.1 uncultured Fusibacter sp. | reverse complement strand
AGTCTATTGGCTCAAAGTCGTCTATTGGACAAACGCAGAATAACACATTCTCAGAAGCCTTTAACTTGGCAATCCTCATAGCCGAAAGATTATGTGGCTCAGATATTCGCATAGAAGTCAGCCATGTGACGGGACTAAAAACCGTCATCTCGAATCTTGTAAAGGGAGATGATAAAAAACAAGACGCTTTAGTGTATTACCTCAACCGAAAAAACATTAGAGAGGCAGTCAAGATATTGAGTGATACAGATCTTGGTTTAT
>CAYLNI010000128.1:4049-4266 GCA_964384705.1 uncultured Fusibacter sp. | reverse complement strand
TGTGCTAAGGCAGATGGTTTGAACTTTGATCCAAGTCTGATCATTGACAAACCGTACTATACGGGTGAAACATTTGTGATTTACGATACGAAGCGGCATATGACCTTGATTACAGGTGGTACTTATCGATTTGACACCTATGGCATCAGTGGTTGTGGCTTTTCTATTAGAGATGGAGGGACGGTGACAGTATGATACGCATCGCAATTGCAAAGGG
>CAYLNI010000128.1:2083-3970 GCA_964384705.1 uncultured Fusibacter sp. | reverse complement strand
TAAACTTGGGACCTATGAACTCGTATTGCTCAAGGCATCGGATATTCCACTTTATGTACAAGATGGCGCTGTGGATGTAGGCATCGTGGGTAAGGACACCGTGATCGAAACGAACCATACGGTATACGAGCTATGTGAACTTGATTTGGCCTTTTGTACATTATGTCTGGCAGGTCCAAAAGAGCCAGTTATGTTGCGAGATGGGGTAAAAGTCGCGACGAAGTATCCACGATTGACCCAGCAGTTTTTAAAGGAACGTGGCTTCAATGCGGAGATTATCACATTATCAGGCAGCATCGAGATTGCACCACTGATTCATCTATCAGAGTACATCGTCGACTTGGTGCAGACCGGTGAAACACTTAAAGAAAACGACTTGGTGGTCTATGAAACCTTCTTAAAAATACGACCACTGGTGATAGCAAATCCCATAAGCTACCGAACCAAAGCAACAGAAGTACAAGGCTTTATCAAAATATGTGAAAGGTATGAAGTGACTTGATATGAGACGATTTGACGAGGCAACTTTTAACGAACTCCTCGGACTCACACGCCAAAGAAGGCAGAGGCAGTCCCTTGATCTTTATCCTGTAGTGGCCGAGATCATCTCAAACGTCGCCTCGCGAGGTGATATGGCACTAAAGGATTATTCCAAACAGTTTGACGGCATCAACCAGGAGACGCTTCGCGTGCCATTGAGTCAACTTAAAGAAGCTTATGACGCCAGTGAACCGGAGTTTATAGAGGCGATGGCAATGGCAATAAAGAACATACGCGCCTTCCATGAGCCTCAACGTTTGCAGGGCTATGAACAATCACTCGGCGGTGCGTGTATGGGACAAATCATACAGCCCATAGATCGCGTCGGCATCTACGTCCCAGGTGGCGAAGCCGCCTATCCATCGACGTTGCTCATGAATGTCATCCCAGCCCAGATAGCGGGTGTCTCTGAGATTGCAGTCTGCACACCACCACAACGCGATGCGGCCAAATTACTGCCAATATTAGCTGCAGCCTATGCTGTTGGCATCACAGAACTCTACCTCGTAGGCGGGGTCCAAGCGGTGGCGGCTATGGCTTATGGCACGGAAAGTATTAAAGCGGTGGACAAGATCACAGGCCCTGGCAACCAGTATGTCACAGCAGCAAAAAAACTGGTGTTTGGCGATGTGGGCATCGACATGATCGCAGGACCAAGTGAAGTGATGATCGTTTCAGATGGGCAACAATCCTCAGAATTTATCGCGGCAGATCTTCTAGCTCAGATGGAACATGACAAAGACGCCATGGCCATCGTGGTGACACTCAGCAAAGATGAAGCAGATGCCATTGAAAGTCAGCTATTGAAACAGATGAATGAACTAACCAGACCTGATATCGCAAAATCCGCCTATGCGAACAGCACGTATATCTGTACCTGCCTAACGATAGATCAAGCCCTTGTGCTCGTCAATCAAGTGGCTCCGGAACATTTGGAACTGCTGACTGAGACGCCTGAAGCTCTACTAAAGCAGGTGAAGCACGCAGGCGCTGTATTCTTGGGTGCTTATACACCAGAAGCCCTTGGCGATTATGTGGCTGGACCCAATCATACGTTGCCGACGACAGGTAGTGCGCGGTTTTCATCGCCACTTGGCACTTATGACTTTCAAAAGCGCATCAATTACCTCAGTTACTCGCAAGCTGCACTAAAAAATGCCTCAGAAGAGGTTATGACATTTGCAAGAAAGGAGGGATTACAGGCCCATGGAAATGCAATCGAAAAGAGAATGGCTACAGTTAAATGCCAATGAATCCAACAGGATGCCAAGTGCCCTTCGAACGCTTGATATCAGTACGTTTGAATTCAATCGCTATCCAGATTCGGATGCGTCAAAGCTCAAGCAA
>CAYLNI010000128.1:0-2068 GCA_964384705.1 uncultured Fusibacter sp. | reverse complement strand
AAGCAAGCCATTGTCAATGAACTAGGTACGACACGCCAGTTTTTTGAACCCGAATGTGCCTATGAGGCCGTCAAACCTGAAAATTTGATCATGGGAACGGGCTCGGATGAAGTGTTGAAACTGATTTTGGAGACGTTCTTACCAGTAGGAGGTGTGGTGCTAGCCCCTTCGCCAACCTTTTCGGAATACGAGAAGATCGCGACGATCGTGAAAGGGCGATATGTTGAAGTGGCATTTGAGTCACTTGTCATCGATATTGAGGTGTTGATTAGGTGTGCCGTCAAAGAAAAAGCCGATGTTATTTTCCTCGCCAACCCGAGCAACCCAACGGGGCAATTGTTCACGCTCGCGGAGATTGAACGGTTAATAGCTGAAACCAACGCATTAATTGTCGTCGATGAAGCCTATGCGGAGTTTTGTACGATTACAGCGATAAAGTTAGCTTTTACAAACCCTAGAATCATTGTGACGCGAACACTGTCTAAGGCCTATGGCATGGCCTCATTGAGACTGGGATTTGCCATTGCACAGCCAGAGATGATCGCGCGCATGACCAATCTAAAACTGACCTACAACATCTCCGGTTTATCCGAATGGCTCGCAATCAAGGCACTGGAAACCTCAGAAGACGCACGCCGCTATTCCGAGCAAGTGATTCAGTTGAGAGGCAAAGCGGTGTGGCTATTGAACCAGCTGCCTAGCCTGAAAATCTTCAAAAGTGCTGCCAACTTCATCCTAATTGAAGTTGAGGATGCCAATAAAAGGGGTGCCTTAACAAACAGGCTCACTAGCGCAGGCGTTCGTGTCAGAACCTTTGAGGCAAATGAAGGACGATTGAGTCGCTGCATAAGAGTGACGCTCACCGACGAACATGAATTTGTCATGGTCTATACTTTTTTCAAAGAAATAGAAAAAATCATTGAAATTCAAGGCGTAGGAGGCAGTTATGGCCGTTGAAATTACACGCACGACGCTAGAAACCGATATTCGATTGACCCTTGCTGAGGGCGAGGTCGCTAAAGCTCAAAACCGCATATTTTCAGATCCGTCACTAGGCTTTTTTGAGCACATGTTGTCGGCACTTTTGTATTATGCGCATTTGGATGTGACGCTCACCTGTACGGGGGATGTTTGGGTGGACACGCATCATACACTCGAGGATGTTGGTATCGTTTTAGGTATGGCGGTTAAAAAATTGCTTGAACAAAAGGACGGCTATGCGCGGTATGGAACAGCTTATGTGCCGATGGATGAAGCGCTTGTGCGGACTGTGCTAGATCTCAGCGGTAGACCTTATTGTATCATAGCGGGTTTCGAGCTCGCTGCGCTTCCTGAAAGTGAGCAAGCTTTGGTGGAATTCCTCCGTGCATGGAGCCAAAATGCGGGCGTCACACTGCATATCGATGTGCTTCGCGGTACCAATCGGCACCATATATTTGAAGCGGTGTTCAAATCCGTTGGACGGGCATTGGCGCAGGCGCTCGCAGAACAGGAGACAATACTAAGTACGAAAGGGAGGCTTTTATGATCGCAATTGTAGATTATGGCATAGGCAATATAAAGAGTCTGATGTCGCTGCTTGAAGGGGATGAGGTGATATTGACGGATGCCGCTGAGACGCTCATGCAGGCCGATGTGATGATTTTACCAGGGGTTGGTGCCTTTGGATACGCCATGAATGCCTTGAGAGAAAGGGGACTCGACACGGTCGTCAAAGCCTATGCAAAGACTGGCAAGCCACTTATTGGCATCTGTTTGGGCATGCAGCTCCTCTATGAATCCAGTGAAGAATATGGCAACCATGAAGGGCTTGGCCTCTTAAAAGGACAGATCAAATCATTGCCGGACACCTTCGTCAAGCCGCATATGGGGTGGAACAAAATCGTTGGTATTGGTAGCGAGAAGAAATCTCGTACGAATGTTGAAAATTATATGTACTTTGTGCACTCCTATTATGCGGTAGAGATTGATGAAAGTACACTCGTCGCGACGACGCAATATGGCACTTCGATTCCCGCCATCGTTCGGTCAGGCAACTTGATCGGATTTCAAGGGCATCCTGAAAAAA
>CAYLNI010000127.1:1875-8521 GCA_964384705.1 uncultured Fusibacter sp. | reverse complement strand
TACGCATTCCAGATCGGTTGTCACTGATCAGCTTCAACGACATTCCTCAAGCTAAGTTCACAACACCTGCACTTTCAACCCTAAAGATTCACTCTGAACAGATGGGCGTCATCGCTGTAAAGACGTTGATCGATAGGATTTCCAATGATAGAGTCGTTCCTTGCAGAGTATCAGTAGCAACTCAATTGGTGATAAGAGACAGTTTCAAAAAAGCATGACCTCCGGAAAAGGTCATGCTTTTTTTTTCAATAATTGCAGAATATTAATTTTGATGGGTATGAATATACATCTAAGAGAATAAGTATGAAAACGATCATGGAGGTTAGAAATGGACAATAAGTTACCCAATATTAGAAGACATCAAATTCTACCAAAGGGTCTGTTGGTGGCCATCGGCGGGAATGAAGACAAAGAATTTGATATGCGGATTCTTTACACGATATTGTCATTGGTGAAAAAACAGAAGAAAACTATAGAAATCATAACGACAGCGAGTCGGTTTTCAGAAGATGCTGGAAGGGCTTATTTAAAGACTTTTACCAGAGAAAGTGATCATACTGTAGGGCTCATGCATATTGCAACGCGTGAACAAGCCAATGATTTAAGCCTATTGGAACGTATATCTGCAGCTGACGTCATTTTTTTCACAGGTGGGTATCAATTGCGAATCACAAGTGTTTTGGGAGGGTCTTTAATTGAAAAAGAGATTCATCGTAAATATGAACAAGAGTATTTCATCATCGCAGGTACCAGTGCAGGTGCCAGTGCTATGTCCAGAACCATGATTTATGGTGGAGAGGGAAAGACAGCGCTACGCAAGGGTACCGTCAAAGTGTCTGCGGGTATGGGCCTTATCGACAACGTCATCATAGATACGCACTTTGTTGAACGGGGTAGATTCAGTCGGCTTATGGAGGTTGTATGTATGAATTCTGGTATCGCTGGAATAGGACTTGGTGAAGATGCGGCTGTTGTTATTGAGCATGGCTATATTTTAAGAGCAATTGGTGGCGGTGTCACAGTGATTATGGATGGTCATCATCTTAAACATACGAATGTCGCTGATATAGATTTTGATGATCCCATTGCCATTGAGAATTTGACCATACACACGATCGTAAATGGCTATGGTTATGATATAAGTGAAAAAAAATACTTGAAACCTGAAGATCTTGAACTTATGAATCGCTCTGAAAGTGAGGCGATCTATCCGTGAAAATAGTTGAAATGAGAGCTATTCGAGGGGCAAATTACTATAGTCGGCACCCAGTTATTTTTATGCAATTGGATATTGGGTATCTAGAAGAAATACCAACGGATAAGGTGCCAGACTTCAAAGACAATATATCGATGATGATGCCTAGCCTTATAGAGCATAGATGCTCTCCTGGCGTAGTTGGCGGGTTTTATGAGCGACTGTTGACGGGTACTTGGGCTGGTCATGTCGTTGAGCATGTCGCTTTGGAACTCCAATGTCTTGCCGGGTATGAAGTCGGTTTTGGAAAAACGTATAGCACCAAAGTAAAAGGCATTTACAATTTGGTCTATCGCTACATAGATTATAAATCAGGTTTACGAGCGGGCGAAATGGCTGTCGAGCTGGTGGAAAAACTGTTTATGGGAATCATGACGGATGTTAAGCCTTTGATTGAGGAATTGAAATTGATTGCGGCATCCAGTCTCTTAGGACCATCAACACAAGCCATTGTCGATGAAGCAAAAAGTCGCGGCATCTCACATTTTCGCCTCAATGAAGACAACTATGTGCAGCTAGGTCAAGGCGCGCGTCAAAGAAGAATTCAGGCGACTATGATGGACAATACGTCGGCTTTAGGTGTGGAGATCGCAGATGATAAAGAAATGTCGAAAAAGCTTTTGTCATCAATGGGCATTCCCGTACCAGAAGGTCGATCAGTTTATAGTGTGGAAGAAGCCTTGATGGTTGCTGATGACATAGGATACCCTGTTGTGGTCAAACCGTTGGTCGGCAATCACGGCAGAGGCATTACCATAAATGTGGTCAATGCTGAAGAGCTGATTGTTGCCTATGAAACCGCTTGTGAGATTTGCGATACGTGTCTCGTGGAAAAATATCTGGAAGGCTTTGACTACAGAATCCTTGTCATTGATGGGAAATTTGTGGCAGCAGCTCTTAGGGAACCCGCTTTTGTCATCGGAAATGGAACAGACACCATTCAAGAGTTAATCGATGAAGTGAATCGTGATCCAAACAGAGGCTTTGGTCACGAAAAAAGTTTGACGCGTATCAATGCTGATTGTATGACTGAAAGATTGCTTGCCGCCAAGCAGCTAACACTTGAGAGCGTACTTGGTATGGGTGAAAAATGTTATGTCAAATCAACGGCGAATCTCAGCTCTGGTGGCACTGCCATTGACGTCACGGATAATATTCATCCATTAAATCAATTGATGGCTGAGCGCATTTCACAGATTATTGGTCTGAATGTCATCGGCATAGATCTAATTGCAGATTCACTTGAAAAACCTTTATCACATGATACTTCTGGAGTAGTTGAAGTCAATGCAGCACCGGGATTTAGAATGCACTTAAATCCAACAAAAGGCATTCAGCGAAATATTGGTGCCTACATCGTTAACATGCTTTTTCCACCAGGAGCAAAGCATAGTGTTCCTATTGTTGCAGTGACAGGAACCAATGGTAAAACGACGACTATAAGACTTATCTCTCATATTTTAGGACTGAGTGGTAAAATCGTGGGGATGACATCCACTGATGCAGTGATCATAGATAACATTCCCATCCTAAAAGGTGATTATAGTGGTCCAGAAGGTGCTAGAAAAGTCATGATGGATGCCACCATCGATATGGCTGTTCTCGAAGTGGCTAGAGGTGGTATTTTAAGGCGCGGTCTTGGATACAACGAAAGTGATGTTGGTGTTTTTCTCAATGTATCCTCTGATCATTTGGGAGAAGGTGGAATTGACACGTTAGAGGAATTGACCAGATTGAAATCAACGGTGATCGAAGCTGTGAAACCATCTGGTTATGCGGTATTAAATGCTGATGATCCGTTAGTGCTTTCCCGTATGGACAAAACACCAGGGCATCCCGTTTTATTTTCAAGATATCCAGAACATCCAGCACTTAAGGAGAATTATGATAAAGGGAATTTAAACGTCACGATACAAGACGGCAAAATCATCATTCAAAGAAAAGGCTGGTTATCAGTCGTAGCCAGTGTGATAGAAGTGCCCATCACATTTGAGGGTAAAGCTTGGTTCAACATTGAGAATGTCATGGCAGCAGTAGCTGCAACTGCAGCTCTTGGTGTGAATGAGACCAAAATTAGAGCGGGTTTAGTCAGCTTCAGTCCATCAATTGGTCAATCGCCTGGTAGAATGAATGTCATTGATTTAGGTGATTTTAAGGTGGTTGTCGACTATGGTCATAATATAGGCGCCTTAAAAGCGACGGGAGATTTTATAAGAGAGTTGATGCCCGGCAGAAAAATTCGCATGGCTTCAGGTGTCGGAAACCGTAGAACAGAGGATATTTTAGCATTTGGGAGTGCTTTGGCTAATGACTATGATCACATTGTTATTTGCGATGCCGATCCAAGAGGAAGAACACTTGGCGAGACGGCACATCTTGTAAAAGAAGGCTTGCTTAACAGTGGTTTTACACCAGAAATGATAACAATCGTTGATGATGAGAAAGAAGCCACCAAAATAGCACTCAATATGGCCCAAAAGGGAGATCTTGTGGTTTTACAGGCAGATAATGTAGCCCAAGTGATTCAGGATGTCATGACCTATAAAAGGGAATTGGAAGATTTGAGAAAGTGACCGTTGATTTGCTTATAAAGTTGAAGTATGCTTATATGAGGAAATTGCATAATTAAGGCGGTGAGGTCATTGGAACATAAGGTCTCTTATGTAAACTATTATCAAGATGCGAAGGCAAAAGGCAAAAGAGAATACAATCGATTAAAAGCGAAAGGCTTATCCGGTCATCTGAGTTCACTAGATGGTATCCTTCGCGACTCTGACATTGTCGGCAATGTGACGCTAGGAACCTTCGAAATTCCACTGTCAAAAGTTGTAGGCACTTATTATAACGCCAGAAGGATTCTCTTTTCAAAGAGTTTTTTTCCAATGGGTCCTGACCAGAGCGAGTTTAGCAGCAAGTGGACTGAAGTATGTCGTGCACAGCTTACAGAAGGGCTTCGCGATCCAATAAAAGTTTATGAATACCTGAATTATTTTTATGTGATGGAAGGCAACAAACGGGTGAGTGTCCTAAAATATTTAGGCGCGACATCCTTTCCAGCTGAAGTCACACGCATCATTCCAAGGTATGATGAGAACGACGAGGATATTGTCAATTATTATGCCTTTATGACTTTTTATGATCATACAAAGCTTAATAGCATCTGGCTGAGTAAGCATTATCGGTATGATCGACTATACAAATATCTTGAAGGTTATCATCCAGAAGGTGTTCCTGAAGAGGCGCGCTTTGAGCACTTCAATAAGTATGTCTATCAACCCTTTCGAAAACTATTCAAAGGTGCAGGTGGTGACACACTAAACATGACAACTGGTGATGCGTTTCTTTTGTATGCGAAGCTTTATAAAATCACAGAGCCTGTTGATGAGAGTCAAGTGCAGGCACTGATGCCGAACTTATTGCTCGAGCTTTCCAATTATGGCACAAATGAAGAACTTGAAATTCTCACAGATGCAGATGATATGAGTCGAAGCAATTTATTCGGAACAATCAGCGCATTATTTGCACCAAAATCAATTAAGGTTGGTTTTGTCTATGCGCGAGATGCAGTAAGTTCTGGCTGGACCTATTCACATACGTTAGGAAGAAAGCACATTGAGTCCTTGTTTGAGGGTCAGATTGAAACGGGTAGCATTGATCATGTACCAGAAGATGATTCCGCTTATGAAGTCATCAAGAATTTTGCAATAGATGGCAGTTATGACGTGATCTTTACCACTAGTGAAGTGTTTCGGCACGCAACTTTAAAATGTGCTATAGAACTACCCAAAATTAAATTTTTTAGCTGTTCTGGAAACAGACCGTACGTCCATATGGCCAACTATTTTGGTCGCACCTATGAACCACGATTCTTAACAGGTGTGATAGCAGGTGCTATGACGCAGTCTAATCTCATAGGGTATACGGCAACCGATCCAAATCCAGAGGTAATCAGCTCGATTAATGCCTTTGCGCTTGGTGCAAAACTGGTCAATCCACATGCCCGCGTGTTAGTAGCCTATACAGGAGAGTGGAATAACCCACAAAAGAGTACGAATATTTCTGAGTGTTTGATTCATCGCGGTGCAGATATTATCAGTAATAAGAACATTATCGTGCCACGAGATGTCACCTGGGATTACGGTGTTTACGCGATGCTTTGCGATATAGATGAGGATACAAAACAACCCAAACATTATCTTGCGGCTCCGATTTGGAATTGGGGTGTCTTTTATGAGAAAATTATTAGTAGTTTGTTAAATGGCTCTTATCAAAGGATGCTTGCAACTTCAAGTCAGGCTCAAAAAGTGATCAATTTTTGGTGGGGACTTGATTTGGGGGTCGTTGACCTATATATGGCAAACGAGTGGATACCGAGAGATACGGTGAAGCTTATTAAACATTTGAAGCAAATGATTGTTTCTAATCAATTCAATCCATTTACTGGACCTGTTTTCGGTCAAAGTGGAGAAATGATGATAGCAGATGACCAAATACCAACACCAGAAGAAATCATGGGGATGGATTGGTTTGTGGACAATGTCGAAGTAATCAAGCAAAAATGAAGAAAAGGGTGATTCATTACAGCATATTGCTTGCTGTTGTGAATCACCCTTAGAACATTTTATGAAGCTTATTATAACTCGATAGTCGTGTGATCAAATGCATTGATAATGCGCGTGCTTTTATACTGGTGTTCACGGCCACAGATCCCATAATTAAGATGCATATGGCCGTGTACCATCAACTTTGGCGCGTATTTATCCATTAAACTGATGAAACTTTGATACCCGGTATGCGCTTGATCTTTGCCATCACCTAGGCCAAACGCAGGTGCGTGTGTCAACAATATATCGATCCCTTTTCTGTATTTAAAGACATTTTTCTTGATGCGCCATGCCATTTCAGATTCTGTATATTGAAGTGCTTTACCGCTATACGTCATGCAACCACCAAGTCCAGCAATGCGAAGGCCATTAAATTCAACTATTTCATCATCGATGCAGTCGCAACCTTCTGCGGGAGAGTTGAGCAACCTGATATCGTGGTTTCCATGAACATAGAGTAGTGGTTTGTTAATCATGGTGACGATATAAGATAAATAACTACTACTTAAATCGCCTGCAGATAGAATCAAATCAACATCCTTGTATTTAGAAGCATCGAAAAAATCGATGAGATGTTTGCTTTCAACATCTGAAATTGCCAGTATTTTCATACGACCTCCAGGATTTCAATTTTTTTTACCGGAATTTGAATCTCTGAGATGTATTCATTTTCTGAATCCGAAAAATCGTAATCAACAATATTTTTTTCGATTGAGTCGCCTACGATTTGATAGCCATTTTCTTCAATCCACTTTATTAAGAGCTGATAGTGTTTCACCATATCACT
>CAYLNI010000127.1:1652-1865 GCA_964384705.1 uncultured Fusibacter sp. | reverse complement strand
CATACAAACATAGTCGTTTTCTGGAAATATCTTTAACTGTTTATAAACCTCCGAATCAATGGGCACAATTTCAATAAAATATCTGAACTTGTTTAAGATGCCCTCATTCATATTTTCCTTTGATAAAGAAGTATAGATCTGTCCTTCTGTAAGCCAGGAACTGATTTTTAAATACTTTTCATTCAATTTAAAAGTCTGTTTAATTTCATAATC
>CAYLNI010000127.1:1337-1608 GCA_964384705.1 uncultured Fusibacter sp. | reverse complement strand
CTTTGGGGAATTTTCTTGACGACGATTTGATCCAGTTTGTCATCAATATTTTCCAAAAGTTCAAGCTTTGTTTGAATGTTCTTCTTGAGATTTAACAATCTGTTAATTTTGATATCAATTTCATCTTCCTTCTTTTTCAGCAAGCTGATCAAGGTATTTGTGTTTTTGTTGCCCATATAGTTTTTTATTTCGTTGAGTGATATATCCAGATTTTTCAAAAAAAGAATTCTACTCAATTTGAAGAAATTTCTGATGCTGTAGTAGCGATAGT
>CAYLNI010000127.1:0-1288 GCA_964384705.1 uncultured Fusibacter sp. | reverse complement strand
ATGTCTCAGGGTGTCCGTACTAATATTGAATATTTTTGAAAGCTCTCCAATTAAAAATTTATCTTTCATTCAAATTGTCCTTCATTTCTATATAGAATTTGAGGTGAGTTATAGGTTATTATACAGCAGTCGCATTGTATCGACAATATATTCAGTTTATTTAGATATTGACTATTGACCTTAGTGTTACTCAAAGGTTTATGATTCATGTAGATGAATTATAAATATTGCATAATTCAAAAATAATACTAAGGGGAATATTATTATGAGTGGTTATAACGCGGTATTGGCAAGAAATACAGACAACGCTCCGAATGGAATTGGTCCATACTCTCAAACAGTTGCTTTCTCTCATTATAACAACCTATCGGCGCAGTTACCTGTAGAACCAGAGACAGGTAAATTAATAGCTGGTGGCATAAGAGAGCAAGCGCAGCAGTGTTTTAAAAATATTAAAGCCATTGTTGAAAGCATCGATCATGTTATGAGCGATGTTGTTAAAATCACAATATTCCTTAAAAATATCAAAGATATTGAAGTTGTAGATGACGTTTATAAATCTTTGTTCACAGCATATATTCCTACACGTACAGTCGTTGCAGTTGCGGATTTGCCAATGGATGCCTTGATTCAAATTGAAGCACTCGTATCAAACGGTGAAGGCACCATTCCAAATGCACCACAAGCAGGTGATCTCATAAAGCTTACAAACAACACCGCTAATGCACCAACCAGTGCACTATCGACACAAACAGTCGCATTTTCACACTATAACAACCTTTCTGCGCAACTCCCTATAGATCCTAAAACGGGTAGATTGGTAGTTGGCGATGTAAAAGAGCAGACGGCGCAATGCTTAAAAAATATCAAGTCGATTTTAGAAAGTATAGATGTCCCTTTTGACGATATTGTCAAAATAAATGTTTTCATTAAAAATCTTTCAGATAGTGAACAAGTAAATGAGGTCATCAAAACGTTTTTCCCAGATTCTGCCATCGCTAGAGCTGTAGCCTATATGCCTGCACGTACGACAATCGTAGCGTCAGCTTTACCAATGGATGCATTGGTGCAGATTGAAGCAGTTGTCTCACACGGGGACGGAACACCACCACAGGCGATTGAAGACAGACATAAAATCGTAATTAAAGCAAACAATACTGAAAATGCGCCTAAGTGTTCATTATCCACACAAACAGTTGCGTTTTCTCATTACAATCACATTTCAGCACAATTACCGCTTGACCCCAAAACTGGCGAACTGGTAACTGGTAATATAAAAGATCAAGCA
>CAYLNI010000126.1:0-8610 GCA_964384705.1 uncultured Fusibacter sp. | reverse complement strand
CAATGTAGCCTATGTTCCTGTGTCCAATGTTCCATAGATAGTCAAGCGCACAAGTAACTGCTTTTTCGAAATCGATCACAACGCTGTCAAAGCGATCTTCCTGTGGGGAAGAATCGACAAATACGATGTTTTTTGACTTTTCGTAAACTTTGGAAATCTGACTGTCGGTGAATTTGCCAATGGCAATAAACCCGTCAACAGCTTCTAATTTCTGAAAATCAAACTCATCCGGCTTAAATATTTTTACGATTTCAATACTGTTCTCATAGCACATCTTTTCTATGCCAAGTCTTATTGACATATAGTAAGGATCGTCCAATTCTTGCGACATGGTGTACCAATGTACGAGACCAATCTTAAGTTTTTTTGGCGTCTTACTGATGTTTCTTTTGCGTGGTGGCATGTAATCCAGAGATTCCGCAATCTCAAAGATCAATTTGCGTTTGTCATCGGAAACCGACAAGGATTCATCGTAATTCAGAACCCTGGAAACTGTCGCCGACGATACGCCTGCCTTCTTAGCTATGTCCAATATCGTTGCCATTTTCTTACCTCTTTCAAATTTAGACTTACAACCATCGGATCAAAGTGTTGTTCATCGAACGATCCACATTTGAACGGTTAATTTTTAGTAAAGTTTTACTGTTTTATCATAACGCTTTCATGATAATTTAGCAATACACTCTACTATTTTAATCGTTTCATAGGTAAAAGTCACATCATTTGAGAAAATAACAAAAAAGCTTTTAAGCCAGAACCTATAAAAAGTTTACACAAAATTAACATTAAAGTCACTTCACTAATTTAATCAATTAATTAGAGATTTTATCAATTTTTTTAAGTTGCTTGTATACAAAAATAAACACGGACAAATTTAAGATTAAATTTGTCCGTGTTTATTTAAATTATTATACCCTTTATTTGCCGTTTGTTATATTCCTATAAATATCCTCTTTGCGATGGAAGCCACTTTTAATGATGACGTTCTCCATATTGTCAAGATCAACGACATACGCGTCCAATTTCAGATAGGGAATGCTTTCGTATTCGTTGTAGATGGTGTCGTTAGCAATCACTTTTTCACCTTTTGCCATACCAACTGCGACCTTTGCAGTCGTCGATGCCAAGTCGTAGATTGGTTTATAAGCCGTTGCAAGCTGCGTGCCTTCTACGATGCGCTGACAAGCGGACAGTTCCGCATCTTGACTCACGACGATGACTTCGCCAGCTTTTCGCCATTTTGCCAACACTTCAATTGCACCAGTCGCTAGAACGTCATTGGCTGCGATGATGCCATCGATTCGAACCCCTGAAGCCAGTTGGTTCTCCACTAGGTCTTTGGCATACTGCTCTCGCCATTCATTTGCCCAAGTTTCATCGACTACATTAATGAGGCCATTATCGATGTGCTCTTGAATCGTTTCGTAGAATCCTTTATTGAGCAGTATGGAATTGTTGTCTTTTGGATCGCCATTGATGATTAAGAGATTAAACGGTAGCGCATCATTTTGACTTGCTTCGGTATAGCTCTCGTCACGTTGTTCCTCATCATTTTGCTTCTCATCATTTTGACCTTTTAAATCTTGACTTTCAACTTTTTTAAGGAGTTCATCAACGAGGCGCTGCGAGATGCCCTTACCGATCTCCTTATTATCAAAGGACACGTACAAATCGACATCAGGGTGCATGATCAGTCGGTCATAAGCAATGACATCAATGCCATTTCGATCGGCTTCAGCGATAACATCATAGAACGCTCTTGCATCATTCGGTACGATGATGAGCACATCGACTTCTTGATCGATGAGATAGTTAATCTGTTCTGTTTGCTTTTCTATACTTTCGTTGGCAATCTGCACATCAAGCTGCGCACCGAGTTCATCAACTGTCGCCACCAAAATTTCAAGTTCTCTTTGCCACCGCTCTACGACGATGCTGTCCAGCGAAAGTCCAATTAGGATGCCGTCTTTATCGGCGTTCTCTTTTTTTGCACACGCTGTAAGGGCGATGGGGATAACCGATAGCACCATAAATAAAACAATCCATTTGTTCTTCATCGTCTGCTCCTATCTAGATCGATTTCTATTGACGGTTGATTCTCTGATAGTCTTTTGGGGTGATGCCTTCAAATTTTTTGAATGCTCTGATGAAATAGCTTGTGTCATTGTAGCCAACTTTGAAACAGATGTCTTTTATACTTAATTCCCCAGCTTTGAGCAAGTTCTTGCTCTCTTCTATGCGAAGCTCAGTTAAGTATTCTTTGAAAGTGAATCCGGTATCTTCCTTAAATAATTTCGAAAGATACTGAGGGGTAACACTTAACTTACCCGCTACATCCTCAAGTGTAATTTCATCAGTGTATGACTTTTTAAGCTGCTCAAGTGCACTTAACGTGATGGCATTGAATGAATCGCTTTGCATTTTTGCATAAAGGGCAAACCACTCTGTGACAACGCGCTCAAAATATTGAAGTTTTCCTAGGCCTGATTGTGCCAACAATTCAGCAAGATAATGTCTATGCGCGTCATGCTTTGAATAAGAATTGGTGCGACGGCTTCTCTCGTGCATGATAACCATGAGTTCGATGAGTACCGCTTCAGCATACTCAAGTGTCACCTTTTGTGTGGTCATCTTTATATATTCGCCTTCAAAATGCTTGAGCTTCATTTTAAAGGATTTGTTTCGATGAATAAAATCCTCGAAAATTTCAGCCTTTAGAAGATCAAAAGTTTCCGAAGTCGCTTCTGTATTTTTTATATCCTGCATGGAACAGACGGCATCATCTAGTACGCGCATCGTCAAGAGCGATTCGGTATAAGATTCAGTCAAATTTTCAATTTGCTTCACTGTGCCTAGCCCGATACGTACGCGTATCTTGAAGCGTTCCATGATAAGTTGCGCAAGGTTGTTCCAAAATACGCGGTCAATGTCACCCTCTATATACACAAAGATGCGGTTTAGAAATGGATTACTGACAATCGCAGTCCGCTGATATTTGATATAAGTCTTTAGATAATCCGCACAGTCGTACAGCTTTTGGTTATAGTTACTTAGTTCATTGGTTTCCGTACTTGTCGACAATTTGTCAAATTCTATGGTAACGATAGCGCCTTGTACAAAAGGCACTTCGAGTATTTCCCTATAGTGAGGCATGTACTTGAAAATATTGCGGTTCAATAGGATAGAGTTGAAAAAATTGCTTTCGACAAGTTGAATCGACTGGTAGTATTTTTCAATATTATCCAGCTCTTTGTTTCTGAGTTCCTCTTCAAATTCTACTTTTTCAGCGATTGCAGAAATCACTTCGATCAATTTGTTTTTAGAAAGTGGTTTTAAAATATAATCTTCAACGCCAAATTTGACAGCCTCTTTTGCATATTCAAAATGGTCGTAGGCTGAAACAATGATGATTTTTACCACCTGATTGACTTTCCTAACGCGCTCAATAAACTCAAGTCCGTTCATACCAGGCATTTTAATATCAGACATGATGATATTGGGTCTGAAGTGTTCCACTTTGATGAGTCCTTCGCGGCTGTTTTTGGCCGTTTCTATGGCAATATTGTCAAAGTGTCCACTGAGTACCTGTGATACGGATTCCAAAACGATGGCTTCATCGTCGACGATCAACACTCTCAACATATTATAAGTCCTTCCTAGGCAATGTAATGGTCACTTTAGTAAAGTCATCCAATCGACTGTCAAAACGCATGATATTCGGCGCATCAAAGAAATGTCTCAGGCGCTCATACACATTTTCGAGACCCAAACCCGTGGTATGGCCACCAACATCGGACATTCGTCTAAAATCGCCCGTGTTGAGCCTATCCAAATCATTTTGAGAGATGCCTTCACCATTGTCAGTAATATCGATGGTTACCCCTTGATAACTCGAGTATGCTTTGATACTAATCGTGCCATTTTCCGTCTTGTTTCTAAAGCCGTGAATCAGTGCATTTTCGATAATTGGCTGCAATATAAGCGGTGGCATCTCTATATCTTCAACTTCGACATCCAATTCAAAAGTGAAATTGAATTGATTGCCAAATCGGACGCGCATGAGTTCATAGTAACGTCTTGCATTTTCAAACTCATCGGTCAAACGCACCTTGTTCTGAAGACTCTGAATGTTATATCTGAACAAGGATGACAGGTCCTCTAAAAAACTACCCGTTCTTTCAGCATCTTCAATAATTGCGAGCTGCATGCCAGCATTAAGTGTGTTAAACAAAAAGTGCGGGTTGATTTGCGCCTGAAGCGCCATGAGTTCCGCTTGATTCAACGAGTTTTGCATTCTGAGCTTTTCCGTTTCAGAGAGTCTGAGTTTGTTCTCAGTGTCCACTTTATCTTTAAGTTCTGCGATATACTCTTGAATGTGCGTGGCCATATCGTAAAATGTGTCTCTCAAGAGTTCGGCCTCCCTAAAATGGTTGCCTTTGACGCGTTCAAACTGATAAATACCACTTGCAATATTCTCAGCCTGTCGACTCAGTTCTTCTATTGGGCGCGTCACATTGGTTGAGAACGTAAAAACAAACAAGATGCTTAACACAATCAACAACGTAACTATCGCCACAAGGCTGACCTGAATTTCTTCAAATTGTGACGTCAACTGCATATAGTTCTCAAGGTTGATCTTAAAATCCGAGTTTTCCAAATGGGCAACTTTCAAGTCGATGTAACGACTCGTTTCCAAAAGTTCACTGAACGAAGCGAGGTAGCCTTCTGTGTTTCTTCCACGCTTATATTCGATGGCCGTTTCTGATTGATTGAGGTATTCATCCAATAGCTTACCAATATTTTGCATTTGTAGACTAGACGCATACGGGCTATTTTCTGAACGAATCTCTTTGACGCGCTCGCCGAGTTTGTTGTAATAATCCAGGTACTGAACGAAGCTATCTGAATCCTTGGAAGCCAAATATGCCTCTAAGTGCATTTCAAATTGATCCATTTCTTCATTCATTTCATTGAGAATGATGCTGGTCGTAAACATTTGATTAATCTGCCCATTGACTTTAAACGTCACATAAAACGTATAAACGAATCCGGAAAGGAAACAAAGCAAGATGACCATGATAAATGTAAACACTTTCCGTTTCAATGTATTGCTCAACATCAGCGATTTTAATCTCTTCATAAGCCCCCCCTATTCCAAACCCAGATTGCTCTGGTGAATGGTTTCAAATGGGACATTGATATAAGTGGACACGCGCTCACCCTCGATGACCTGATTTAAGTAGTAAACAGAGAGTGCGCCAAGTTCTGTATAGTCTTCCACGATGCTCGCTGTGATCAATTTCTTTTGAATGCCATCAATAATTTCAGTGGTATCACCGCTTGCGACAATTTTAAGATCCCCTACTCGGTTTCTATCCACGAGAACGCGAATGATGCGATTCACATCGACTGGATCGGTGCAAATCAATACGTCAATTGGCTCGTTCATGTCGAGGAGTTCATCCATGAGCAATTCTGCTCTAACATCTTTTGTATAAGCGATGGTCTTTAGCGTAATGCCGTCTGTTTTCGTTACAATATCTTGAATGCCATTGACAAAATTGTTTGTGGCTATGGCCTTTTCATCTCTATATTCACTGCCGAGGATGATACCGACATTGCCTGAACCAGAAATCGCCTTTATGGCCAAATTAGCAGCATGTCTGCCTAGATTAAATTTATTGGTGCCAATATAAAAATCGCGCAAGGATTCTGGCGCATCATTGCCGACAGCAACAACGGGTATGCCCTCTTGTTTACATTTATCTATTGCAGCACTCGCCAAGGCATTGTCACTTAAGCGGAAGACGACGCCATCCACTTCAGTGATAATCACCATATTGATTACATCCTCAAGTGTCAAGTCGCCAACCTCATAGATTTCATAGATGGAACCAAATTTCTCTATGGATGTGTCCACACCAGAAATGAATTTATCAAACGCATAAGAATCCACGTCATCCGTTATGATGGCTAAGTGGAACTCACTGCTTACGTTATTTTCTGTTTCAATAAGCTTCACTTGATTAATTTTATTGAATGTCACAATACTTAACGTCAATAGCGTCAAGACGATTGCGAATTCAATTCCCTTTATAATAACCTTCATATTTACTCAACCACATTTCTCTCATGATTCGATTTCCATTATTAACATTATAAATGAGGTCAACTCAGAATACAAACACTAACAAAAAACAATAACTTTTGCACGTCAATGTGCAAAAGTTATCGAATTTTAGTAAGCGTTATAATCGATTAAGAGCTCTTGTAGAAAAGGCGATAACTGTTCAAGTTCAAACTCTGAAAAATCACACCATTTTGTAATAATAAGTTCTTCATCGTCATGTTTTGGCATCAATGACTTGATGTCCTTAAGTTTGACTTTGAAAATGAAGCCTACGTGGTGCATCGTCACCTTGCCAATCTCTTCATCCACGTAATTTACGACGACAGAATCGGATTTAAGGTAGCTTTGCTCCGCTATTTCGAGACCCGTTTCTTCAAGTATTTCTCTGATCAATGTCGTTTCGGGTGATTCTCCAAACTCTATTTTACCACCAGGTAAATCCCATAGTCCTTTGAAGGGTCCCTTTGATTTTTGAACGAGCAATATCTGATTTGCCTCGACAATCATGCCATACACCGCGAAATTTTGAAGCCTATGAACCATAAAAACCTCTCCGTAATTTTTTTTGAGACTTTAGGAAATTGCATAATTCCTTATATATTCTCTTTTAATATTTTACCCAATCTAGTGATACCTTCAACTATTTTTTCTTCAGTCATGTTAGAAAAATTGAGTCTCATAAAATTTTCTTGGCCGCCATTTGGAAAAAATGAACCACCAGGTACAAAAGCGACTTTATTTTCAACCGCTTTTACTAAAATGGCTCGCGTGTCAACATGACTTGGCAATTTTACCCATGCAAACAAACCACCATTTGGTACATCGTACTGTGCAACTTCAGGAAACTCATTTTTGATCGTTTCAATCATGAGGTCTCTTCGTCTTTTATAGACTGCTTTTATCGAATCTATATGTGCATCAAAATCATATAGATCTATAAAGGTATTGAGTTCACGTTGACTCATTGAGCTAGATTGAAGATCGGCACCTTGTTTGACCAAGATGTACTTGTTGAGAATTTCAGGTGAAGCCATGACCCAACCGATTCGGATACCAGGAGAAAACGTTTTAGAAAACGTGCCAAGATAGACCACTCTTCCTTCCGTATCAAACGACTTCATTGGCGCGATATACTCACCATCGAATCTGAGTTCACCATATGGGTTATCTTCAATAACGACGAGGTTGTATTCGTTTGCAAGCTTTAGTACGCCTTTGCGTCTTGATTCTGACCAAGTACGCCCTGATGGGTTCTGAAAATCTGGAATAACATATATAAATTTAGCATTCGGAGTCGATTGAATAACGCTTTCAAGATGGCTCAAAACCATGCCCTCAGAATCCGTCTCAATTTCTTTGAATGAACATTCATAAGCCTTAAATGCATTGATAGCCCCTAAATAACTTGGACTTTCACATAAAACGTAATCGCCGGGATTGAGGAAAATCTTACCTGAAAAATCGAGACCTTGTTGTGAGCCATTTGTGATGAGAATGTCTTCCTTAACAGTAGGAATACCAACGCGTGTCATTCTTTCCGCCACTTTATCTCTAAGTGGGTCATAGCCTTCGGTCGTGCCGTATTGTAACGCCTCACAGCCCATATCTGTTAAAACTTTTTGAGAGACGACTTTCATCGCTTCAATTGGAAACAATTCAGGCGCTGGTAATCCACCTGCAAAAGAGATGATATCAGGTCTTTGAGTGAGTTTTAAAATTTCTCTGATTTCCGATGCTTTGACTTGTTTTACCCGATTCGAATATAGATGTTCCATGCTTCGTCCTCCTAAGATTATAAAAACTTATGCAATTTCCTTACTTAAGCAAAAAAGTTTTTTGACATTTCTTCCAGGAATAGTCGCGTATGCGCTTCGGTCTGAATTCTAGCTTCCTCGGTATTTCGGTCTCTAATGGCAATCGCAATCTTCTGAAGCGAATCCATAAGCCCATCGTATTGTTGAATCACATAGTGAATGGACTGTAAAAATCGAGCCGTCTTAGTGTTGAGCATATCCAAGGTATCAATTAGAATTTCATTTCTAGAAGCTTTTCTGATGACCTCGTGAAAGAGCTGATCATCTTGAATGCATCGCTTGTAATCCACAACTAAGTCATAGGTCGAGAATCGTTCAATTATTTGAAAAAGGGTTTCGATCTCTTCAGCACTTGCTCGTTTTGCAGCGAGTTCAGCGGCAAATGCCTCAAGATTTTTCTTAACTTCATAAGCACTTTTCACAGTTGCTATATCAATTTGCGAAACAAAGGTACCCACGCGTGGTCTGAATTCCACTAAATCGATCTGAGTCAACTTTATGAGTGCCTCTCGAATCGGTGTTCTGCTGACACCAAATTCGGCAATCAAGTCTTTTTCAATAATTGGATCACCTGGTTTCATCTCTAGTTCGATGATTCTTCTTTTAAGTTCTTCATAAATTAGGGTTTTTGACTGCTTTAACATAGACATCCTCTATACGTTTATA
>CAYLNI010000125.1:7627-8623 GCA_964384705.1 uncultured Fusibacter sp. | reverse complement strand
GGTATCAAAGGCGGTTCAGGTGAACCTAACAAGAAGAAAGTTGCAACAGTAAAAAGATCTAAAATCAGAGAAATCGCAGAACTTAAAATGCCTGATTTAAACGCAGGTAGTGTAGAAGCTGCTATGACTATGATTGAAGGTACTGCAAGAAGTATGGGTATTGTAATCGAGGACTAATCTAATTAGTGATTGGTTTTGTAATTAGTGGGAGGATTATCCGCGTAACCACAAAGGAGGAAAAAAATGCCAAAAAGAGGTAAAGCCTATCAAGAAGCAATGAAGCTTGTTGACAAAAACAAGTTTTACGAGCTCGATGAAGCTATCAAATTAGTTAAACAAACTGCGAAAGCAAAGTTCGATGAAACAATTGAACTTCACATCAAACTTGGTGTAGACGGCAGACATGCTGATCAACAAGTAAGAGGCGCAATCGTTTTACCACACGGTACTGGTAAAACAAAAAGAGTTCTCGTTATTGCTAAAGGCGAAAAAGCGATTGAAGCTGAAAAAGCTGGCGCTGATTTTGTTGGAGCAGAGGACATCATCACTAAAATCCAAAATGAAAACTGGTTTGATTACGATGTAATCGTATCTACACCAGACATGATGGGTCAACTCGGTCGTTTAGGTAGAGTTTTAGGACCAAAAGGCTTAATGCCAAATCCTAAATCTGGTACTGTAACTTTCGATATCGAAAGAGCTGTTAATGAAATCAAAGCAGGTAAAGTTGAATACAGATTGGACAAAACAAACATCGTTCACGTTTCAATCGGTAAAGCATCTTTCGACGAAGTTAAATTGACTGAGAACATGAACGCATTAGTTGAGGCTGTTGTGAAAGCTAAGCCAGCTGCTGCAAAAGGAACATACCTTAGAAGTGTAACGCTTACAAGCACTATGGGCCCTGGCATCAGATTAAACGCTGCGAAATTATAATTGACAATACGCAATATCTTTGCTAGAATTGCCTTGTCTTAAAAAAAGTCTATAATCCGT
>CAYLNI010000125.1:3276-7568 GCA_964384705.1 uncultured Fusibacter sp. | reverse complement strand
GAATAATAAATTATAACCTCTCTTGTCTACGGAAGAGAGGTTTTATATTTTACAAGGAGGTGGACAAATGTCAAATAATCTTGATGCAAAGAAATTAGCAGTTGCTGAGATTAAAGAGAGATTCGAAAGTGCTAAGTCTGCTGTTCTCGTAGATTACAGGGGTTTAACTGTTGAAGAAGTAACTGAACTTAGAAGTAAGTTTAGACAAGCTGGCGTTGAATACAAAGTCTATAAAAACAATTTGGTAAAATTGCGATTAAAGATACGCCGTTTGAAGCTTTATCACAAGATTTGACTGGTCCAAATGCAATCGCATTCGGAATTAACGATGCTGTTATACCAGCAAAAATCATCAAAGACTTCGCTAAAGGCCATAAAAACCTTGAGTTAAAAGCGGGCGTCGTTGAAGGCTCTTACTGTAACCTTGAACAAATTATTCAAATTGCAGATTTACCATCTAAAGAAGTGTTAATTGGAAGATTCCTTGGATCTATCAAGGCTCCAGTTTCGAACTTTGCATATTTCTTATCTAATCTTATTAAAGAAAAAGAAGGAAATGGCGCACAAGCATAATTAATAATATGAATGAAAATTATCCGGAGGTGTTTGAAATGACTAAAGAACAAATTATTGAAGCTATTAAAGGCATGAGCATTTTAGAAGTTAAAGAATTAGTAGAAGCTTGCGAAGCTGAATTCGGCGTATCTGCTTCTGCTCCAGCTGGTGCTGTAGTTGTTGCTGCTGCTGAAGCAGTAGAAGAGCAAACAGAATTTGACGTAGTATTATCTAACTCTGGCGCTAAGAAAATCGAAGTTATCAAAGTTGTTAGAGAACTTACTGGCCTTGGCTTAAAAGAAGCTAAAGACTTAGTAGATGGTGCTCCACAAGTTGTTAAAGCAGGCGTTTCTAAAGAAGAAGCTGAGAAGATCAAAGCTGCTTTAGAAGAAGCTGGCGCAGCAATCGAATTAAAATAGTTTTAAATAATAGCCACCATTCATTGGTGGCTATTTTGACTCTTTATTTTGGTCGCAACTTAATTCAAATGTAACGAAAAATTGAAGACTCTATTCTAAACAAACTTGTAAAATGTTGTTGACACGTTGTACCATGTGTGATAATATTCTATAATGCTATAAGTATGTTTAGAATGGAGTTTTCTGCGTTTGAAAACTATGGCATGTCGGGTTAGAAAAGGATTCGTCCTTTTTATAATACAACAACTTTTATTACACAAGGGGTGAAAATTTAATGCCACAACCTGTAATGTTCGGAAAAACAGAAAGAATGAGTTTTGCTAGAATTGTTGAGCTTTTAGAGAAGCCAAACCTCATTGAGATTCAAAGAAAATCTTATGAGTGGTTCCTCGAAGAAGGGCTTAAAGAAGCCTTCAAGGACATTTCGCCAATTGAAGATTACACTGGAAACTTAAGTTTAGAATTCATCGACTATGAATTAGACGAAGATTCTAAGTATGACGTTGAAGAGTGTAAAGAGCGCGATGTCAACTATGCTGTGCCGCTCAGGGTACAAGTTCGCTTCATTAATAAAGAGACTAGCGAGATCAAAGAACAGAAGGTTTTCATGGGCGATTTCCCATTGATGACCGACAAGGGTACTTTTATTATCAACGGCGCTGAGAGAGTTATTGTAAGTCAACTCGTCAGATCGCCAGGACCTTATTACGACATGAAACGCGACAAGGTCGGTACACAATTATTTTCAAGCACAATTATACCAAACAGAGGCGCATGGCTTGAATACGAAACAGATTCAAACGACATAGTATCTGTTAGAATTGACAGAACTCGTAAGTTACCTGCAACAACATTAATCAGGGCACTTGGATATCACTCAAATCACGAAATTTTGTCAATGTTTGGTGAAGATGAGAAACTCATCAAAACGTTGGACAAAGACAGTACTGTCAATCAAGAAGAAGGCCTGATCGAGATTTACAAAAAGCTTAGACCAGGTGAACCACCAACTGTGGAAAGTGCTAGAAACTTAATTAACTCTTTGTTCTTTGACGAAAAAAGATATGATTTAGCTAAAGTTGGTCGCTACAAATTCAATAAAAAGCTTGGTGTTTCCAATCGTATTGAAGAACGAGTTGCCGCAGAAAATATTATCAACCCACAAACAGGCGAAATTCTGGTAGAAAAAGATTCAAAAATTTCTATTGATTTAGCAGCAATTATTGAAAATTGTGGCGTTAAGCAGGTTGATGTCTATGGCGATGACGATAAAGTGGTACGTGTTATCGGTAATCATTTTGTCGACATCCAAAGTTTTATCACTTCTGATAAAATCAAGATTAAAGAAAAAGTTTACTACCCTGTGTTAAAAGAGATATTGGATACATGTGATACATTAGAAGAACAAATCACTGCAATCGACGAAAGAATGTCTGAACTCGTTCCAAGACATATTATTCCGGCCGACATCCTCGCATCGTTCAGTTATATACTTAACCTCAACTTAAGTGTTGGCAACGTTGACGATATCGATCATCTTGGTAACAGACGTATCCGTTCTGTAGGCGAGCTTTTACAAAACCAGTTCAGAATTGGTTTATCACGTATGGAACGTGTCGTTCGTGAAAGAATGACTATTCAGGATATGGAAGCCATCACGCCACAGGCACTTATCAACATTAAACCAGTCGTATCTGCGATCAAAGAATTTTTTGGCAGCTCCCAGCTGTCACAGTTCATGGATCAGACGAACCCACTTGCGGAATTGACGCATAAAAGAAGACTTTCTGCTCTTGGACCAGGTGGTTTATCTAGAGAGCGTGCAGGCTTTGAAGTAAGGGACGTACACCATTCTCACTACGGTAGAATGTGTCCGATAGAGACACCAGAGGGACCAAATATCGGTCTTATTGGCTCATTGAGTACTTATGCAAGAATCAATGAGTACGGCTTTATCGAATCGCCTTATAGAAAAATCAACAAACAGACGGGCCATATTACAGATGAAATCATCTATATTACTGCCGATGTCGAAGAAAAATATATTGTAGCACCAGCCAATGAACCTGTTACTGAAGATAGTTATTTTATCAGCGATCGAATTGTAGCACGTCGTCGATCGGATATCAAAGAATTCCCGTCTTCTGAAATCGACTTGGTGGAAGTGTCTGCACTTCAAATGGTATCTGTTGCAACAGCTATGATTCCGTTCCTTGAAAACGACGATGCCAACAGAGCCCTGATGGGTTCAAACATGCAACGTCAGGCAGTTCCGCTCGTTAGAGCTGAAGCGCCTATCATTGGTACCGGTATTGAGCACATTGCTGCAAAAGATTCTGGCTCAGTTGTTAAAGCGCCAGTTGATGGTGTCATTGAATATGTTTCTGCGGATGAAATCGTCGTTCGCGGCAATGAAGACAGAAAGAAATATAGATTTAAATTATTGAAATTCAAACGTTCAAATCAAGGCACATGCATCAATCAAAAGCCACTTGTTAAAAAAGGACAAAAAGTTCTTGCAGAAGAAATCATCGCTGATGGTCCATCTACTGACAATGGTGAAATTGCTCTTGGTACGAACTTGTTAATTGGCTTCATGACTTGGGAAGGATACAACTACGAGGATGCTATCATGCTCAGCGAAGAGCTCGTCATGGAAGATAAACTCAGCTCTATCCATATCGAAGAGTATGAATCTGAAGCAAGAGATACAAAACTTGGACCTGAAGAAATCACACGCGATATTCCAAATGTTGGCGAAGATGCTCTTAAGAACCTAGATGCAGAAGGCATCATCCGAATTGGCGCTGAAGTCAATTCAGGCGATATCTTAGTTGGTAAAGTAACACCTAAAGGTGAAACAGAATTGACTGCAGAAGAAAGACTCCTTAGAGCAATCTTTGGTGAGAAAGCTAGAGAAGTCAGAGACACCTCACTGAGAGTGCCACATGGCGAATCAGGCATCATCGTAGATGTTAAAAAGTTCGAAAGAGAAAACGGTGACGAACTGTCTCCAGGCGTTAACAAACTGATCCGCGTTTACATTGCAAAAAAACGTAAAATCAGCGTTGGTGACAAAATGGCAGGACGTCATGGTAACAAAGGTGTTATCTCAAAAATATCTCCAGTTGAAGACATGCCATTCTTGGATGATGGTACATCATTACAAATCGTACTCAATCCACTAGGCGTTCCTTCACGTATGAATATCGGACAGGTACTTGAAGTCCACTTAGGCCTTGCGGCTAAGAAAAAAGGATGGAAAGTCGCGACCCCAGTATTTGACGGTGCAAAAGAGAGCCAAATCCAAGTTTAAGT
>CAYLNI010000125.1:0-3253 GCA_964384705.1 uncultured Fusibacter sp. | reverse complement strand
GGCTATCCACGCAACGGCCGTCTCGTAGTTAGAGATGGTAGAACTGGCGAAAGCTTTGACAATCCAGTTACTGTTGGTTACATGTATATGTTGAAACTGCATCACTTGGTCGACGACAAAATTCATGCAAGAAGTACTGGTCCTTACTCACTCGTAACGCAACAGCCATTGGGTGGTAAAGCTCAATTCGGTGGACAGCGATTCGGTGAGATGGAGGTATGGGCACTCGAAGCATATGGTGCTGCACATACACTCCAAGAAATCTTGACTGTAAAGTCGGATGACGTTGTAGGTAGAGTAAAAGCTTATGAAGCAATCGTTAAAGGTGAAAATATTCCTGAGCCTGGTATCCCAGAGTCGTTCAAGGTATTGATCAAGGAATTACAAGCATTGGCACTCGACGTAAAAGTCTTGAGAGACGATGCTGGTGAAATCGAGATCGAACTTGCAGATGAAGATGATGACGGTTTAGACTATAACACAGCTCTTCGTGAAAACAAGATTACAATTGACATAGAGCGCGGTGCGTTCGTTGATGATATTGTTGATGAAGAAGCAGTTCAAGGTTTGGATGATGAAGAGGATCTAATTGACTTAGATGATACTGAAGAATCCGAAGATGAAATTTTCCTTGAAGACGATGAAGATATTGATGCGTAACTAACTTTAATTTAGAGAAGGGAGAGGTAGCCCTTGATCGAATTCAATAATTTTGATTCCATTAGAATAGGTTTGGCGTCGCCCAACAAGATTAGATCTTGGTCGAAAGGTGAAGTAAAAAAACCTGAGACGATTAACTATAGAACATTAAAGCCAGAAAAAGAGGGTCTTTTTTGTGAAAAAATCTTTGGTCCAACAAAGGACTGGGAGTGCCACTGTGGTAAATATAAAAAAGTAAGATATAAAGGTGTCATCTGTGATCGTTGTGGCGTTGAGGTTACAAAGTCGAAAGTCCGTCGCGAGCGAATGGGCCACATCGAGCTTGCAGCTCCAGTTTCACACATCTGGTATTTCAAAGGTATCCCATCAAAAATGGGTATACTTTTGGACTTATCACCAAGATCACTAGAAAAAGTGCTTTATTTTGCTTCTTATATTGTTATCGAGGCTGGTGAAACGAGCCTCGAGTACAAGCAACTCTTAACAGAGAGCGAGTATTCACAATATAAAGAGAAATACGGCAATACATTTAAAGCGATGATGGGTGCAGAAGCTGTTAAAGAGATTCTGCAACAAGTTGACTTGGATGGCTTAGCGGTTGAACTCAAAGCGCAACTTAAAGACAGCTCTGGACAAAGAAAAATTCGTATTGTAAGAAGACTTGAAGTCGTCGAAGCATTCAGACAATCTGGTAATGAACCAGAATGGATGATCCTTGATGTCGTTCCAGTTATACCGCCTGATTTGCGCCCAATGGTTCAACTCGACGGTGGTAGATTTGCAACTGCGGATCTAAATGACTTGTATAGACGTGTTATTAATAGAAACAATCGTCTTAAAAGACTTCTTGAACTCGGCGCGCCAGACATTATCGTAAGAAATGAAAAGCGTATGCTTCAAGAAGCTGTAGATGCCCTGATAGACAATGGTAGACGTGGCAGACCTGTTACAGGTCCTGGTAACAGACCACTTAAGTCGCTTTCAGATTTATTAAAAGGTAAACAAGGTCGTTTCCGTCAGAACTTACTCGGTAAACGTGTTGACTACTCGGGACGTTCGGTTATCGTCGTTGGTCCAGAACTCAAATTCTACCAATGTGGTCTTCCGAAAAAAATGGCACTTGAATTATTCAAACCATTTGTCATGAAACGACTTGTCAATGACGGATACGTTCATAACATCAAAAGTGCTAAGCGCATGGTTGAACGCGTTAAGCCTGAAGTTTGGAGTATCGTAGAAGAAGTTATTGCAGAACATCCAGTGCTTCTGAACCGTGCACCGACACTTCACAGACTTGGTATTCAAGCATTTGAACCAGTACTCGTTGAAGGTAAAGCGATCAGACTTCATCCACTTGTATGTACGGCTTACAACGCCGACTTCGACGGTGACCAGATGGCAGTCCACGTACCTTTATCTGTAGAAGCTCAAGCAGAAGCGCGTTTCTTGATGCTTTCAGTCAACAATATCCTCGCACCTAAAGATGGTCGTCCAATTACGACGCCAACGCAGGATATGGTACTTGGTGCATATTACTTGACTTACGAAAGTGAAATACAACCAGAGTCCAAAAAAGTTTTCAAAGATTTTGAAGAGCTTAATTTAGCATATTACAACAACGCAGTTGAACTCCATACAAGAGTAATACTCAAACGTTATATGCCGAAGGAAGATATCTACATCAGAACTGAAAGCACAGTAGGTCGATTTATATTCAATGAAAAGATTCCACAAAATTTAGGTTTTGTCGATCGTGAAGAAGATAAGTTTGGCCTTGAGATTGACTTCTTATGTAAGAAGAAAGATCTTGAAGAAATTATTGCGAAGTGTTTTGCAGAGTATGGCAACACAATCACTGCAGAGCTCCTTGATCATATGAAAGACATTGGTTTCAAATATTCTACAAGAGCAGCGATTACTGTTTCAGTTTCAGACATGGTTATACCGGATGAGAAAGAAGCCTTGATTGCTACCGCAAGAAATGTTGTAGACCAATATCAAAAAGCATTTAGAAGAGGTTTGATCTCTGAAGAAGAGCGTTATGAAAAAATCATTCAAACTTGGACAAAGACGACGGATGATGTAACAGACGCACTTATGAAGAACCTTACCAATCTAAACAATATCAAAATCATGGCGGACTCAGGTGCCCGTGGTTCTAAAAACCAGATTAGACAGCTTGCCGGCATGCGTGGTCTCATGGCCAATGCACTTGGTAAAACTGTCGAGATTCCGATCATTTCAAACTTCCGAGAGGGTCTTTCGGTTCTTGAATACTTTATTTCTACAACAGGTGCACGTAAAGGTCTTGCCGATACAGCGCTTCGTACAGCCGACTCTGGTTACCTTACAAGAAGACTCGTTGACGTCAGTCAAGAAGTCATCGTAAGAGAGATTGACTGTCACACAAATACGGGTATTGAAGTTGTCGAATTTAGAGAAGGCAATGAATTGATTGAACCATTATTTGAACGTATTTTAGGTAGATATCCAGTTGAAAATCTTGTGAATTCAACAACAGGTGAAGTTATTTGCTCAACGAATCAGATTATTACTGAAAAATTAGCGGATAAAGTCGTAAAAGCTGGGTATA
>CAYLNI010000124.1:3950-8643 GCA_964384705.1 uncultured Fusibacter sp. | reverse complement strand
CGCGAAGATAGAAGGCCTTTCCATCAAGAAGCTTTTGAAACTCTTTTCCGAGCATTATGAAGAGATGATGGATAAGGAATATCGCGAAATGAAGATCGCCCAGTACAAACACGATGCGCTGATTGAACACATGAAATCGTCACAAGATGAAATCGCAAATATCACAGAGCTGCTTGAACACTATGAAAATATGGAAACGACTTATAGTGCTTTGCTAAACGCCAAACGCAACTGGCTCGCTCAAAATGGGATTATGGACGTTGAAAAATATGAAAGCAAAATTCGAGATTTTGAAATCAGACAGAAGGAGATCGATGAAGCATTGTCCGCTTGTCGAAAATTGATTGCTTCCCTTTCAAGTGCAAGGGATGATCTCGCTTCCGCCAAGGGCTGGGGTATGTTCGAAACCTTGGGGGATGGCTTGATATCAGACAACGTCAAACAAGATCAGTTAAAAAGGGTCTCACAATACATTTTGGATTCTAGTGAAAAGGCAAAGCGGCTCACAAGCGAGCTTTCCGATCTAAAGCCCTATTTCGATTTTGAAATTGTTGAAATCGATGCGCTATCCAAAACGTACGACATCTTCTTTGATCAGATTTTTTTAGAGTCGGCCATTCAGGAACAAATAGAAGAAGCTCATCTCAAAATTTGCAAAAATCAAGCATTGGCAGAATCGGTGCTCAAAAAGCTTGAAGCGCTCAGCTTTGATACGATGAATAACCTTGGCACCATCACTCAAAAAAGAAATGAAGTGCTTTTATCATTATAAAAAGCACTTCGCCGCAGCTTGACTCGACCTGTGCATAGCCGATAAGTAGCTGTCTTCTTCAATATTTAGCGATAGATTTTCTTCATACTTAAGACGTAATGAAGATCTGTCGCTATTTTTATTTTCTATGACCTTTTGAACCTCAAGCAACAACATTCTGAATTCACTGAGCATTTGTAAATCAGCAACGCCGCTCTCATGCTTCATTCGGTACATGATCACATCCAGGAAGTAGTGTGTGAAGTCCCGTAGCTCAGACAATGCTGTACCATATTGCTCATAGGTTGACCCTTTTCGGTTGGCTTTCCTTATGTCTAAAAGGTGGCTAATGACGAGGTCGATATCAGAAAATAAGCTCGTGATGTTCCCTTTCAGGGCTTTCAGGTCTCCCGATGCCTCTTCTTTAAGGTACATATCGAGATTTGTTTCCAAGCTTTCGACGATATAGACCAGTCGTTTTCTAATCATGGAATTTTGAAATGCGATTGAGAACAGATAGTTATATAATATGGCAATGGCAATACCTGCGCCAAGTGCCAATACGCGTAGTCTCAAGGTGATCCACATGCTCGGCTCACCCATGGCATCGAGCTGAATATACTGCGTCATGTATATGGCTGTGAATATGGCCACCGGCGAGACAAACCGCCAGTTGAATTTAAGCGAAATGTACATCGTAAGTGCGACGCCAAGAGGAATCGTAATCGCGTTAATCCCAAGCACACTCACTAGAACAGCGGTTACAATGCCACCCAGAATGGTTGCCTTGATTTGATTGAGACCCGATTTGATCCCGATGATATTTACGGGTTCAAGGGTAAGCATCATACCAAACAAGAGCGAAATCATATCCTTGCCCAATATGGCATGCTCATGAAATAAGATATAGCCTGTAAATATGCTGAGGAAACCTTTAAGCACATATAAGTATGAGTCAAACAGCGTTGCTTGACGGCCGAGCTTGATTTTGTCTATGATAAATTTCATTAGTTATGGAAGCTCCTTTTCTACGTTTATGCATAGTCATGCGGATTTTTATCAGTAACCAGTTAAATTGTAACGCATAGAGCATGCCTGTGCAATTTATTTGGAACTTTTCTACAACTCGTCTACAAGTAAGCTACTACTAATCTGCTGCTAATCTGCTACTAAGCATTAACATAAAAAAAAGAGAAGTCTGCAATTTGCATGCGCTTCTCATAGGCTATTTATATGTTTTTGAGTTCGTCCACTATCATCTTCGCCTTATGTGTAATATTTTGTTGCGTGCCAGAGATTTCATTTAGTTTGGATATTTCTAACGAAATACTCTCGTTCTCAACTTTTAACGATTTAAGTAAATCTGATATTTGTGAAGCAAATTCACTTGTGGAATCCGACATCTTTTGAACTTCTGTTGCAACGACTGAGAAGCCTCTTCCGTGTTCACCGGCGCGCGCAGCTTCAATATTTGCATTTAAACCGAGGATTTTGATCTGCTGCGTGATTTTATTGACCGCACGTGTCATCTCGTCCGTTTTCTCGATGAAGTGCGACGACTGCTCTGCAGATGCTGCCAAATCGTGGTTGATGACGTTGAGATCTTCTGTGATTCTCACAATTTTGTTCATTTCCTCATGGAGCTTTGAACTCGTTTTGTTGATTTCATCAAGTTGGTGATTGAGCCTATTGCTCATCTCTATCTGCTTATCGACAACAAACATAAGCAGCTGTGCAACATCGGATTCTACAACGATCTTCGTCTCTCCAAATGTCGCTTTTATCGATTCAAGGACACGCGCATTGCCTGTCGCCTCAACGATCATATCTACACGTCGGTCTATATCTTCTATGTTTGCCGAACACTGTATACCAAGTTTTCTTGAAATTTCGATGCCTGGTGATTGGAGATTCTTATCGATGACTGTCAGGATATCTATTTCTTTGATACCATGAAATAATTCGATCAGCTTCGTTCCGCCTGTACCTGCACCAACAACTGCCACTTTCATTTGTTACCCCCTATTGCCTCATTCTAAGAACAACATATATGTGGATTGAATACTAGTTAAATACATATACGTTGATTACATACATGACGATTATAACATATAGATAATATAAAGATAAGAGACAAAAAATAAACAGAGCGTCCAACCCTTGGGAGATTGTCCGCTCTGTCTTTTAAAAAATAGAAAATGGGGCTATTTAATGGGTGGTGCGTCAGCGATTACAGGTTAGCGTTAATATAAGCTGTCATTGCTGCTTGAAGTGCGTTTATGTGAACATAGAAGTTAGCATAAGTGTGTGTTGAACCTGATAAATAAGCTTGTGCTGCAGTGATTGTAGTCAATAATGCCGCTTTTTCGTCTACAGCTGCCGCTTTTGCTTCAACTGCCCAAACTGCATTTGCTGCAACAATTTTAGCAGATAATTCAACTTTTAATGGATCATAAAGATCTTTGATGTAGTTTTTTGATGCATCCATGAAGTAAGCAAGTTTTGCTTTAGTCAATGGGTTAACTGATGGTGTTGCTATGATCGGATTCATCTCAGCAATCAATGCAACTAATTCAGTTAATGGCTTTGTTACTGGTACAACGTTCAAGTTGTAATAAACAAGTAACTCATCTCTTAACAATTTAAGTGTATCAAGATGTACTGTACCAAGAACAACGCTGTCTTTAAATGTTGTAAATGCTTTGTTTAAAGTGTTATATTGCGCATCGATTTGACCAGCTGATTCTTTTGCATATGCGTCGCTAAATGTTTTTGCGACAAGGACTGCTGCTTCGATTTTTGCGATAGAGCCAGCTGCATAGTTACCTTCTGCAGTGCCTTCTACTACTTTTCTAACTTTGATTGCTGCATTTGGATCTACATATAAGAAAGCTTCGATTTCAGCAATCAATGTGTCCAATTTGTTGATATGGTCTTCGAATTTTTTCGCTTCCATCATCATTTCATTGTAAGCGCCAAGCGTTAATACTTTTACTGGTACTGCTGTTGTATAAGATACGACTTTTGCGATTAAAGCATCTAAAGAAGCCTTTTTCTCATCTGTCAATTTTGAATAGTAAGTTGTTTTGTAAAGGTTTAATTTTGTAAGCAATGCGTTTAAATCAGTAATGCTAACGATTTCGCTGTTATCAAATGCGACCATTGCTTTTTTAAGTGCTTCGTATTGAACTTTTACATCTTTTTCTTGTGTTGGTACGTAAGCTGCTACGAATGCTTCAGCTTTAGTGATTGCCGCTTGTAACAATGTTTTTGCATCTGCAGTATAAACTTTTGTATTTGTTGGTTCTAATTTCGTTTTAGCAGAAACAATCAATTTTTTAAGATCTTCGATGTTTTGTACGGCATGATGATCATCATAATTGAAGTCTTTTAATTTTTTAGCTAAACCATATGGGAATTGGCCGTTGAAATATCTTTTAGCTAAGCCATAGTTTAAGTAACCTTGCTTAAACATACCTGATGGTAAACCAGCCCATTGGCCATCATCGCCGAAACGATACATTGTTTGAAGCTTTTCTCTTAATTCCGCTTTTAATTTAGGGTCATACTCTTTTTTGTCCATTTTCTTATCGTCGTTTTTAAATTCGTTACTTTTTTTCTCTATATTTTGTTTTCTGTTTCCGTTATCGTTGTCTGCAAATGACATTGGCGCCACTTGAGACATTATGATTACCGCAGACAGCATAACGACTATGCCGGACTTGATAACCTTTTTCATGTTGAATTTTGATAGATGATTAGATTTTTTCATAAAATTTTCACTCCTTTATAACTAGGGTTTGGTTAACCTTCGCTATGATATACGGAATTGGGTAACTTTTTAGGTGACAATAATAATTATTTTTTAGTATTTTCGATGATATGTAATCATATTGAAATATTTCATCAAAATAAATAATGGCATTTATCAATATTTTTGAT
>CAYLNI010000124.1:0-3905 GCA_964384705.1 uncultured Fusibacter sp. | reverse complement strand
TATAATATAAAGCATAAATGATTATCATGACAAAAAAAGAAATATAGGAGGGAATACTTTGAATCTATCGCTTAAGAACATAAAATTTATGAAGCAGATGATGATGAGAAAGGTTGTGTATTCACTAATCCCCATCGTTTTGGCTGGCATTTATTTCTTTGGCTGGCGCGTCCTTTCACTGCTGGCAGTCGTAACTGTCTTCGGATGTGCCACTGAATGGGTTTTTGTAAGGAAAACGACTCAAAAAATAACTGAGGCCGTGTTTGTGACATGTATCTTGTTTACATTGACATTGCCACCAAGCACACCTTATTGGGTCGCAATAATAGGTATCATATTTGGTGTCCTCTTTGGAAAAATGGTCTTCGGAGGGTTTGGTAAAAATCCTTTCAACCCTGCACTTGTAGGCCGTGCGTTCATCTACGTGAACTTTCCAGAGTTTTTAACGCTTCAGTGGACAAAACCAATCGGTGGCGTCCTCGGTGGATTTACTTCCTACCTGGGTGAAACCATCGACACGGTCTCCTCTTCTACGCCAATGCTCATATTCAGAGCGACTGGCAAAGAACTACCGCTTCAAGAAGTGTTTTTTGGAAACATCGCTGGTTCTATCGGTGAAACAAGCGCACTGTTGATCATCTTGGCTGGAATTTATCTCATGTTTACCAAAACGGCCGCAAAAGAGACGATCATCTCTGTCATCGTCGGTTTCCTCGGTATCAGCACAGTCTTCTATTTTATGGGACTCATGGAAGTTCTAAATCCTGTTTACGGTTTATTGTCAGGTGGTATCTTGTTTGGCGCAGTATTTATGGCCACAGATCCCATCTCTTCTCCTAAAACCTTTGAAGGGCGTATTTTTTACGGTCTTCTAATCGGCGCAATAACTGTGGTCATCCGCAGCTTTGCATTATTTGCAGGCGGTATGATGTTCGCGATCCTTATCGGCAATACGTTTGCTCCAATCATCGATGAAGTGGTTGGCGAACTTAAAGGAGCTAAAAAAGCGAGAGCTGCTAAACTAGCTAGCAAAGCAGAGAGTGCTGAAAAATCTGAAAGTACTGGGAAAGCTGAACCTGTTGAGGTTAGTGCTAAGGATGCTGAGGTAACAGTGAACTTTGAGGTAGCTGACGCTGCCAAGGAGGTCAGCCATGGCTAGTAAAAAGCAAATCATCAGGCCTGTTCTCTTCATGCTCGTTTTGACGATTCTATATACGTCAGTTCTTGCCTATATAAATGAAAGTACTTCCGATATCATAAGGGAACAGGAAGAACTTCGGATCAAGCGCTCTGTACTCTATGTGCTCGGTCAACCTTCAACTGGCACCGATGAAGTCGTCACAGAACTTTTCAACGAAAAAATTGAAGTTAAAGTGGATGGCGATCAAACGACCTATATTTATACGGAAGATGGGACTTTAAGTGGTTACGCTTTTGAATTTTCAGGCAATGCACTTTGGGGTAGCTTAACTGGATATATTGGCCTTTCACCAGACTTTGCAAGTGTCATGGGCATTGATTTCGTCGCCCATTCAGAAACACCTGGACTAGGTGGTCGTATCGATGAGGCCTGGTTTAAGGAGCAATTCAGAGGGCTTCAAATCAGTGATACAACGGTTACGTATAAGCCCAATGAAAATGCAGTCCTCGATGCCATCACAGGGGCAACACTTACCAGTGATGCGGTCCGCAACACCGTCAACAAATTCATAACTGACATACTAATCTACGCAGAGGAGGGTAATTTATGAGTGACTTCTTACGCGTCTTTAAAGCCGGTATCTACAAAGACAACCCGGTTTTCAGACAGATCCTTGGCATTTGTTCCTCTCTCGCCGTTACAAACCTTTTGTTAAACTCTTTTGTAATGGGCGTTGGTTTAATATTTGTTACCGCTTTTTCTAGCTTTACGGTTTCATTGCTTCGGAAACAAACACCAAAGCACATTCGAATGATGGTACAAACGCTTATTATTTCTGCCTATGTCATCATCCTCGATATCTTCTTAAAGGCCTACATGCCGGCGATGTCGAAGCAACTTGGTCCCTATGTTGGCCTAATCATCACAAACTGTATCATCATGGGCCGCGCAGAAGCTTTTGCGCAACTCAACAAACCGATCATTTCTTTCTTTGACGGATTTATAATGGGCGTTGGCTACACTATCGTATTGATGGTGATCGCGTTCTTTAGAGAGTTACTTGGATTTGGCTCTTTGTTTGGCATCCAAATTCTCGGCGAAGGTTGGGTCAAATGGACACTTATGATCATGCCACCCGGTGCATTTTTCATGCTCGGTATCGTGATCTGGATGACCACGAATCTATTCCCAAAAGAAGATCAAGATAAAGGAGGGACAAAAGCATGATTGAAATCAATCCACTCGTCATATTCTTTGCTGCGATATTTACGAACAACATGATCTTGTCGAACTTCCTTGGCATGTGCTCTTTTATAGCAGTATCTAGTGAAATTAAAACGTCACTCAGCTTGGGACAAGCCGTGACTTTTGTTTTAGCATGTACATCGGTTCTAAACTACCTCGTCTATGAAATGATTCTCGTACCGCTTGGTCTTGAGTATATGCGATTCATCGTGTTTATCATTGTCATCGCAGCTTTTGTACAATTGGTTGAGATGATCATCGAGCGTTATTTTGAATCCCTTTATTATTCACTTGGTATCTTTTTACCTCTTATCACTGTAAATTGCGCCATCCTAGGCGTTTCACTCTTCATGATTATCCGCGAGTACAACTTGATTCAATCTTTCGCTTTCGGCGTTGGATCTGGTTTAGGTTGGACGCTTGCCATCGTTGCTATGGCTGGTATCAGAAAGAAAATTAAAAATGCAAAAATACCTAAAGGACTTGAAGGTCCTGGTATCACTCTCATCATCACAGGCATCATGGCGCTCGCCTTCTTAGGCTTCTCAGGCATCGTACAAATTCAGTAGGGGGTTCAGATGGAAACCATAGGTGTAACGGTACTAACAATCAGTGGTATCACCGGTTTGCTCGCCTTGCTTCTCTCTATTGCCAACAAGACGATTGCGAATTATGGTGAAAAAAAAATACTCATCAACGAAACAAAAGAACTTACGGTTGAGGGTGGCGACACACTTCTCTCAGCTTTGGTAGAACAGAAAGTCTTCATTCCTTCCGCTTGCGGTGGCAAAGGCAGCTGTGGTTATTGTAAAGTGGTCGTCCTTGAAGGCGGCGGTGAAATCTTGGCAACTGAGCTTGGTTATGTGACACCCGAAGAACGCGAACAAAGCGTAAGGCTTGCCTGCCAATGTAAAGTCAGAACCGATATGAAAATCGAAATTCCTGAAGAACTGTTCAGCGTTCAGCAATACGACTATCAAATCGAATTCATAAAAGATGTCACACCGACGATCAAGCATCTAAGACTGGCACTTCCGGCTGGTGAAGAAATCTCTTTCAAAGCTGGTCAATATGTTCAGATACTAGCACCACTATATAAAGGCAACGATGAGGAAGTATACAGAGCTTACTCCGTCGCCTCTTCTCCAACAGATTCCAAGGCAGTTGAGCTCTATATCGGTTACGTTAAAGATGGTAAAGCGACAACTTACGTTCATAATTTCTTGAAACCCAACTCAAAATTGACTGTCGTCGGTCCTTATGGCGAGTTCTTCTATCGTGAAGGCGACCGTGAAATGGTAATGGTTGCCATCGGTACAGGCATGGCGCCAATCATGTCAATACTCAAGTTCATGCGTGCCAATAACATCCAAAGAAAAGTCACTTTCTACTTTGGTGCCAGAACGGCCGAAGATCTTTTCGAGATGGACGAACTTGAACAGCTTCAAAAAGACTTACCGAACTTCAAACTTATCACATGTCTCTCAAAACCGACTGAAAAGTGCAATTGGACTGGTGA
>CAYLNI010000123.1:3875-8730 GCA_964384705.1 uncultured Fusibacter sp. | reverse complement strand
ATTGAAAGTAGATTAGTGAGTCTTGAAAAGACAATGAGTGAAAAAAACAACTAGATAAAGAAGTACATATTGATTCATTTAGAAGATTAATAAAAGCAATCGAGCTATCGCTCGAAAAAGATAATTGAGCTGACGCTCAAAAAAAGTCAAACGATAAAACCAAATAAATTTAAAGACTAAAAGATTTATGAAATTGACGAGTTACGCTCGAATAAAAACATCCTATTGCACTCCGTTCTGGCACTGAGGCGACGGAAATGGTAGATGTGATATGACATTACTTATAGGAGACCAACTATGAATTGTCAACCATAAAATAGTCAAATATTTAGTATTTCATAAGTTCAAAAATAGCACGACTTTAACTAAGCATCCACCAAATGGATGCTTCTGGAAACACATACATTTGATGATTTATTCTAAATTAAATTACAAGTAAGCATTTTATGAATAATTCGGACTAGCTTTCCAGCGCAGTGGCCAAGTGCGTTGAAATGAGAACGGCCTTGAGCTATTTTCATGTCATAATATTTCTTGAAGGTTTTATTATTAAGAACGACATTGTGAGCGGCATTAATAAGCGCGAAGCGTAATATTCTGGAACCTCTCTTGGACATTCTTGTTTTAGAAGCTTTAAAATTACCAGATTGATAAACTGTCGAATCTAACCCAGCAAAAGCAAGTAACTTGCTTGGATCCGAAAACCGTTTTACATCACCCATTTCACCAAGAATCATGGCTCCATTAAGGAATCCTATCCCAGGAATTGTCATGATTACGGAATCCAAAGAAATCATAATTTTCTCGATTTCAGTATGAATATCCTTAAGTTGGCTATCATATAGCTCGATCTGCTCAATAGACTGGGTTATTTGAATAGAAATGATTTTATTGCCTGTTCCAACAGACTTCTGTGCAAGAACTCTTAATTCTTGAGCCTTGTCCTTCTTGAAGTGGCCGTGGGAAGCTTTATTGAGAAGCATCGCCAGATGAGTCATATGCATGGAAGCAATAGCCTCGGGCAATGAACACTCTTTCAAAAGCGTATAACAGGCTTTGTGATGAAAACCGGATTTGAAAAAGTACTGAATTTCAGGGAAGATCTGATCGATGTAAGTAGTTAGTTGAATTTTGACTGTGGTGCGTGCTTTGACAAGCTTCTGTCTAAAACGACAAAGTTCCTTGAGTTTCAATAATTCAATATCACGGTACGTTACAAGTCTGAAGTGGTTCATCATTAATGTCTTAGCAATTAGGATTGCATCAACCTTATCTGTTTTCGTCTTGCGAATATTGTTTTTGCGCATTACAGAAGTCTGAATGGGATTGATAACACAGACGTTATAATCGTTTGTAAAAAGGTAGTGAACAAGATTGTTGCCATAATGAGCCGTTGATTCAAGACCAATGATGAGGCTGCTTTTCTCTAAACATTCAAGATTTGAGAGCAGCTTGTTAAAGCCATCAAAGTCATTACAAAATTCAAAGGGCTCCAGTAGGACTTCACCGTCTGAAGATAGGGCAGCGGCAAAGTGCGTTTTCTTGGCAATATCAACGCCAACGTAAATCATTTTGTGATCTCCTTTCATCTTATTGACACTGCGATAATCCACCTAGTTTCATCATCATAGACTTGACTGATATGAGAACTCAAAGGCACATCCAACTATAAATGATTCAGATAAAACAGTGGCAATACACTCCGTCCAGTAGTCTAACTACAGGGAAAAATTTAAAGTCCACAGGTCTGAGTCTATTATATACACAATGTAAAAAAGAAAGGAGAGTATGATTTTCTGTATAGAATAATCATACAAGGAATAATGAATCATAATTTTATGCTAAAATGCGACATATGTGATACTAAAATAAATATTAGATGGCAAATAGGGTTTGTTGAGAGAACTCCAGTTAGAATTACATGTCCTATATGTAATACTAAAATAAAAATGATTCTTATTATTGATAATATAAATGTTGATTTTTCTTTTGAGACACAAAATGCGTCAGTAATACCTTATACCGTTCCAGATTTTTTTGGAGAAGTATCTTCAGAATTGTTGACGTTTAAAATTTCAAAACAAAAACTATATTCTTTGGGTGATACACCATTCATGAGAGCGTCACAACTTATTGGTATAAAGGAATTCGGACATTTTCAGGGAGCATTTTTGACATGTCTTTCATTAATAAAAGAAGATTATTACAAATTTGAGAGACTAAATTATTTATATTACAATTCTAAACCAGAATTTTTGCTAAAAGAGTTAGGTAATACATTTGGTGATTTTGATAATAGTGCAAATCAAGAGGAATTAATTATTAGGATTTTATATGATTACAATATTAATTTTTTCTCAATGTTTATTATTCCAGAGAGCTTTGGCGATATTAATGAAAAAATTATAAATAAAATTAGTTATTTAAGAACAAATAAAAAAGAAATTTTCGAGAATTATTTAGAAAAAGTTTGTACAAAACAAGCTACATTAAGCTATGAGAAAAAAATATTTGATTCAATTAAGTTGTTATTAATGAATTTTAATCAATTTATCCCTGCAATGTTTTTAAAGTATGTATCCCCAAAGAAAATAGATTCAGTATATCTTAACTATACAGTTACAACAGCAAGTTTTGATGAATTAAAAAATATATATATTAGTATTTATGAGAATGTGCTTTCAATTTACAATATTATATTACCTTTAAATAATATATACGAGAGAGGCAGTATCAATTCATTTCCAAATATAAGCGAAATCAATAATAAAAAAATTAAAAGTCTTTCTGATATTTCCAAGTTGACTAAAGGTGATATTGTAAATATTATTTCAAACAATGAAGGTTTTGATGTCTTTTTTCCGAATTTTAATCGAAAAATTAGAAATTCTATAGGGCATGAAGATTGGGATTATGATGAAATAGATCATAAAATTGTGTATGGAAATGAAGAAATATATCTACTAGAATATTTGTTTGAGTTATGGCAAATGCTACCTAAATTGGTTTCTCTTTATAAAATAATGCAGGATATCAAAATATTAAAATTTAAATTAGCATCTGATAACACGTCATTCCCATCCTGAGGTGACAGGAACAGCAGAACGTTAGGTGAAATCAAATTAAAGGGAGACCAACTATGAATAAATTAAAAATAAATTCAATTGAAATTGACGATAGAAAAATAGAGCTTAAAAATGGAGTTAACATTATTACTGGTGGCAATGCAACTGGTAAAACAACTTTATTCTACTGTTTTATGCTTGGATTAGGAATATCAAACAGAAATTATATGAACAGCATAGATAATGGTTTTATAAATAGAATTGTTACAAATCTTACTATTGGTAAAGATGACTATACTTTTTTAAGATATATCAAATCATCAGAAATAGATGTAGAAAATAAAAATAATAAACTTACTTTTTCAATTAAATCCGAAGAATATCTAAATTTTCTATGCAAATGTTTTAATCCATCCTTTGTTTTTGAGTACAGAAAGGAATCTATTAGTCAAATTCTAAACTATCATTTTGTGTCAGAAAGAACATTTTTGAATACTCGCCGTGGACTTGTAGATCAGTCTAAACTTGTTATTGGTATTGATAATAGTGCTTTAGAAAGTTATAAGTTAACGATTGATGATTTGGAAAAGAACTTGAAACAAGAAGAAGTAACGAATAGTTCAATTAAGACTTATAAAAATAGATTGATATCTCATTTTGAAAAGAGTAATTATGAAAAAGATGCATTAACAAATATTATTGGAATTATTAACTCAGAATTTGTTAATACTTATGATACATTAATTAACCGTAATGAAATGTTAAAAGAGTCAAAAGAAGCTTACAAAAAAATTGAAAATAGTGTATATCTGTTTCAAAAGCTGCGAAATAGCGAAATATTAGATAAACTAAATCAAAACCTTAAAAGGTTCAATTTAGTTTTGGAATCAATGGAGTCGTCAGAAATTCTTCACAAATCAGGTGGTGAAATTACAATTATTGAATTTGTTAAAAGGCTTACTTTAGCAACATTAAATGTTAATTACAATACTCCAGCATTATTACTTGTTGATGACATGTTTGGAAATATTAGTAATCATCAGATAACAAATTTGTATGATTTAATTAATGAATTAGTTGAAAAGCACGATATGCAAATTATTCTTCTTACTCAAAACAATAAGATTATGAATAGAAATGATATTATTTACAACCTCGATAGTGGAGGTATCGGCAAATGGAATTAATTAAAAAAGCAAATAAGACAACAATAATAGCAACAATATCAATGGTTTTGGCACTTATGGTTTTCTTATTCGGAGATAATATTATGGGGCGGTTTGGAGGTCCCAAAATTGAAATGGAAACGAGTTTTGAAGAATTTACAATCCCAGACAAAATAGTCAAACTTATTAATGACCCCAATGTAGAATTGCCAAATTCAATAAGGTTTATAACTATATTAAATAATGGCTCTGAGCCTTCAAGAGACCTTAAGATCGAGTTAAATAACGAGGGAGAAGTGTTTCAATATTCAATAAGTAGCGCAGAATCAATTTCCCAAAATACATCAAATGGGTCGAGTATAAGTATTGAAATGGAGCGATTATCTAGAAATGCAACTATCAGTTTAGTAGTTTGGCTTAGAGATGAAGGCAAAAAATTTAGTGGATTAGCTGTAGATGATAGTAAAAGTGATACTATTGAATATACAAATACACAAAGTGATAATAGCAATAATCAATATTTTATTGTCTTTGGTTTAATGATTATCTCATTGCTGTCTTTTGCTAAAGATATTACTAGGAGAGTTCAACGAAATGTTGTTATAGAAACACAAAAGGAGAGTG
>CAYLNI010000123.1:3492-3865 GCA_964384705.1 uncultured Fusibacter sp. | reverse complement strand
ACCTGGACCTTTGAAACCTATAAGTCTTCCTAAACGAAAAACAACTGCCCTTTCGTACTCTGTAGCAATTTTTACCGTTGAAAAAAATAAAAATAACGCTTACGAGTTTGAATCTAATAATTTACAGGAAAAGCAAAGTGTAGACGTAGAAAAACTTAAGCATCTAATTAAAGTATCTAAGAAGATATAATATATTTAACAAAACCTAATACCTTGCCCTCGCCATTTCGCAGCGAAGGCAAGAGATACATTATGCGAAACATATTAAAGTACAGTATAGAAGGTGAGAAGATGGAAAGTTCTTATAATTATTTTGACATTACCAATGATCTTTCGGGATCCATGGCAAAGAACAGGTTTAGGAATGAAATGC
>CAYLNI010000123.1:0-3472 GCA_964384705.1 uncultured Fusibacter sp. | reverse complement strand
GGGATTAAAAAAAATTTACGATTTACACAAATCTACAGGGAACTATGCAGTCGTTTTCGACTATGCTTGTGATGTAGAAGTTCACGCAAATTCATGCTATGAATTTTATCAACTTAAAACACAAGCAGATAATGAAGGTTATGATATTAACAAATCTCTATGGAAGAAAAACGGGAAATCAGTTTTAGGAAAATTGTATATTCTTAAATATGATTGTAATGATGATGAATGTAATCAAGTTACAGTTGGTCTTGTATCAAATGCTCCATTAGTAGCGGGAGAGAAAAGTTATAATCTATTTGAAAAAGTCAAATTAAAAGACTTGGAATCTGGAGTAGTTGATAATATAAAAACAAAATTAAAATCAGAGTTAGGTAAGCAAGAAGTTTCACTAGAAAATGCATATTTCATTAGAACAGGACTAGATTTATTTGAGCCACACAAGACACTCATAGGTGAGACAGCGTTATTCTTTGAAGAAGTTTATGGAACTGAGCCTAAAAAGGCAGCATCATTGTATAGAGTTTTGTCAAGTGAAGTATCAAATAAAGCATGTTATGAGCTTGAAATCTCTGATTATGATGAATTGGTATCGAAAAAGGGCATCACGAGAGTATATTTGGAAGGTATATTAGACAAATATTTTGAAAAGACAGAAATTGCTGTTGAGAAAACAAGAGATTACATAAACGCTATCAGTGGAAATAACTTTAAGAAAAAGCTAGGATTATTGAAATCTTTATCAAACGTTGTTACAGGTTTATCGTGTGATATGTGGTTGCAAAATCTTGAGGGAAGAATGAAATTTTATGTAATAGATGCATTAGATGACTTACCAGATAATGAACAGGATATTGTGAACTCCTTAATTAGTGAGTTTTATAGTCATTTAGAAGTTGATTACACCATCACCGATCTTGAAGTTCTAGCGATCTTAGTCCTAAAGAAGATAGAGGAGGGCATTAATGAATAAGTTAGTTATAGAAAAACTTCTAATATTTGAACCGACATCAAAGCGAGGAAAGAAGGTTTGTTTCAATAAAGGAATTAATGTTATAACATCTAATCAAAAGGATGGAAACAAAGTCGGAAAATCTGTAATCATGAAAAGTATTTATCATACATTAGGGGCAGATTGCTATTTTGACGATATGTGGACTGATACTAATAAACTCTATTTTGTTGATTTCACTGTAAACAACATTAAATATAGTATCTATCGTAATCAAAGATTATTCAAAGTTTATAAGAATAGCAAACTTATATTAGCAACTGTTGATAGAGGTGTATTATCCGAATTATTATCAGAAATTTATGATTTTAAAGTTCTTTTACCTAATAGATCGGAAAATGAACTAGTACAAACTCCGCCGTCTTTTTTATACTTATTAAACTATACTGATCAGGATTATATGAGTGGAAGCAAGTTTGCATCTTTTGACAAATTAGGACAGTTTGAAGGTTTTAAAGAAAACACAATATATAACCATTTTGGAATCTTTAACGAAGAGTACTTTAAGATAACTAAAGTTATTGAGGAATTGAAAAAAGAAGAACAGAGTTTAAACAAAGATAAAGAAATTCTCGAAAATATGCTCGTAAAAATCAATCAATACCTTGAGGGAAATGACGCACCGACAAATATTGGTGCTCTTGAAGCAGAACTTGATAAAATAGATGAAGAGTACACTGAAGTTATTAATTCTTTGAACAAAATCAAATCGAAACTTACATCTCTAAGGAATGAAAGAATAGAACTACATAATGCGATAAGTACTTTACAGAGTGAAAGCAATATTGATTTGAGAACTATAAAAAATCTGAAGTCAGACACTTGCCCAATATGCAATCAAGAAATTGAATCTAGTGACCTAATTATAAGTAAAAGTAACCACTTTGAGGATTTGATTATCGTTAAGCAAGAATTAGAAACGGCATTAATTGAGGTCGAATTGCATTTAAATAAAAAGCAACAAGAATATGAACAGCAACTTTCTAGAAGGGCTATGTTTGAACAACAAGTTAACTCGAATAAAAAATCCATTTCAAGTGTTCTTAGTCATATGGGTTTTAGTAAAACAAAAGAAAATTTGCTTTTTGAACTGGGAACTACTAATTTTAAGATTAAAGAGAATGAAGAAGAGTTGAATGATAACAAAAAACTCCTTAAAGAGTACAATGACATTAAAATGGAGGCAAATAATAAATACTACCATTATCTAATTGAAGCTAAGAATTTTTTTGGTTTAGAGGAAATTGATGATAAAAAGTTTGAATCAATTAGGCACAATTTCACAGCGGGAGGAAGTAATAAGCCATTAGCAACAATAATGTGGCATATCTCTTTATTAAATGTTAAGTATAGTTATAACGAAAACAGTATCCGGTTTCCAATTATATTTGATAGCCCGAATAATGTCGAAGCTGATGACACAAAAAAACACGATCTGCTTTATTATATATTTAAACATTATAACAAGGATTCACAACTCATAGTATCTACATTAGGATTCGATGAAAATGATTTTGAAAAATTTAAAATTGATGAAATCATAACATTAAAGAACGATAAATATGATCTTCTTAACGAAACTGACTACAATGAAAATTCTGAAGTGTTAAAGATGGTTTATAATGACAACTTTCTTCTGGAAAATTAAAAATTGTTCCTATAACGTTCTTACAGTCCTCACAACTGAAGCTACGAGGACTGTAAAGACGTTATAGGAAACAAGAATAACAAGAATAACAAGAATAACAAGAAAAACAAGAAAAAGGACAATCTAAAGGAGATAAATTAAGTGCAAAGAACAATTTATATCATTTCAGGTCCTGCCGGAGTAGGAAAGTCTACTACATCGAAGAAGCTTGTTGAAAGATTCGATCGGAGTTCCTACATTTCAGGTGACGATGTTAGTCATATTCCTGTCAATGGAAGAGGTAAACCATGGTTATGTAAAGAAACACATGATTTGACATGGAAAAATATATTGAGTCTGATAAAAAATTTGGTTAGTTATAACTATGATATTGTAATTGATTACGTTACATTTCCTTCAGAAGCGCGTTGGCTTGTAAAAGAATTGAAGGATATGGACGTAAGAATTCATTATGTAATTATGATGGTTGATAAAGAAACAATAATTCATCGTGATAGTTTAAGAGAGCCTTCTGTTCAAATGGGAGAACGAAGCGTTTTTCTGCTAGATGAATTTAATGATGAGTTACATGATCTCAACAATGTGTTGGATACTCAAGAATTTACGGCTGATCAAGTAGATTTAGTAGTTGATGAAATATTAAAGAGTAATAGATTTCTAATTAGCTAAAGCAATAAAGTGTGCCTTCTTATAATACGCTATTCACATCACTGAGGTGACGGGAACGGCTGAACGTTATATGACATTATTCAAAAAAAGAAAGAGAGCAAAAAAATGATTATAGGAATTTATGGAGATAATTCGAAAATTGA
>CAYLNI010000122.1:6064-8743 GCA_964384705.1 uncultured Fusibacter sp. | reverse complement strand
TCACGCGTACTTGAAGAAGCGCTAAATATCGAAGGGTTGCCATACAAAGTCATCGGAGGTCTCAAGTTCTACGAACGTAAAGAAGTCAAAGATTTGCTTTCGTATTTCAAACTCCTCGTAAATGGTTATGATGATGTCAGCTTTTTGAGGGTTATCAACGAACCTAAGCGCAGCATCGGCGATAAAACCATCGAGCGATTGACCGCTTATGCCAATGAACATGCACTCAGTTTGCTTGAAGCATGTGCATTTGTCGACAAAATTGACGGAATCGGTGGAAAAACCACAGAAGCGATACGCAATTTTCACGATTTAATCGTATCTCTTAGAGCAAAGCTCGATATTGAATTTGCAGGGACGATTTTTGACGAACTCGTATCGCGTATTCAAATCATCGAAATGTACGAGCGCGAGCGAAATGACGAAGCGGATGGTCGCATCGACAACATCTACGAACTCAAGACGGTTATCGAAGAATTTGAAAAAAGACAGGACCACCCAGGTCTCAGAGATTTCTTGGCGGAGACGACGCTCAAAAGCGATCAAGACAATATCGCTGAAGAGGAAGAAGGCGTATTGCTCATGACGCTGCATGCTTCTAAAGGTCTTGAATTCCCAGTTGTATTTCTCGTCGGCCTCGAGGAGAATTTGTTCCCTTCGTATCGCGCACAAGATGATGATCTTGAACTCGAAGAAGAACGCAGACTTTGTTATGTCGGCATCACACGTGCTGAGAAAGTGTTATATGTCACACATGCCAAAAACAGAAACCACTATGGCCGGTTTGAACCGAGAAGGCCAAGTGTCTTCTTAAGTGAAATGGATCAAAGCATCATAGAAGTTATGGGTGAACGACCATTGTCCGCAGTACTACGAGAAAATAAACCAAAAGAAACCTCTTTCTTCGATATCAAAACGACGAAGAAAAACCCATATTTTCCACAACAGTCCGTGTCAACGAGTACGACTAAAACTGAAACTAAGAGCGAAGGCGCAACTTATTCTCCGGGTGACAAAGTCATGCACAAAGTGTTTGGTGCTGGCATGGTCGTGACAGTGGATACGACTGGCAATACGTTGACGATCGTATTTGATTCACACGGCATCAAGAAGCTCGATCCGAATATTGCACCGATTAAAGTGATAGGGTGAAAACCATGAACAATGAAAAGAATGACAACGCATTTGAACGCGTTCAGGAACTTCGCAAACAATTGAACGCTTACAATCACGACTACTATGCATTAGACAAATCTACGGTCACTGACGCGGAGTACGACGCCCTCATGAACGAGCTGAAAGCGCTTGAGGCGCAATACCCTGAGCTTGACGATCCAAATTCTCCGTCTAGACGCGTGGGTGGTGAAGTGCTCGACATTTTTCAAAAAGTGACGCATACGATTCCGCTTTTAAGTCTCGACAATGCCTACAACGCTGAAGACCTATTGGCTTTCGACCGCAGGGTCCGCAAAGAGTTAAATTCTGAAGTGACTTATACGGTCGAATATAAAATCGACGGTTTGACCGTGGCACTCCTATATGAGAGAGGAAAGTTCGTACGCGGCGCGACGCGTGGTGATGGGGTGACTGGTGAAGATGTCACTATTAACGCGCGGACGATCAAGTCATTGCCTCTCAATATCGATGGAGAAGGTGTAATTGAAGTGCGCGGCGAAGTTTTCATGTCGAAAGCGAGCTTTGTGGGACTCAACAATCAACAAGCGCTACTTGGCAAAGAAGATTTTGCGAATCCTAGAAACGCAGCGGCGGGCTCGCTGAGGCAACTGGATTCTAAAATTGCGGCGTCACGTGCGCTGGATGTCTTTGTATTCGATATCATCTCAGGGCTTGAACAGTTTGGGGCTGCCAATCAAGAGGATGCTTTTAAAAAGCTCGATACGTGGGGATTCAGAACCGCAAAACTAATCAAATTCGACAGCATGCAAGATATCGTCAAATATACAGAAGATATGGTTGAAATCAGACATGGTCTTCCTTATGAAATCGATGGACTCGTCATCAAAGTGAACGATTTTATGCAGCGCGATCAGCTTGGCTATACGGCCAAAAGTCCGCGCTGGGCCATCGCCTATAAGTTCCCTGCAGAGATGGCGACGACGACGATCACGGACATTCAGGTACAGGTGGGTAGAACGGGTGTCATAACACCGCTCGCCATCTTTACACCAGTTAAAGTCGCAGGCTCAGTCATCGGCAAAGCGACACTACACAATCAAGACTACATCGATGAAAAGGATATCCGAATCGGGGATACCGTTTTGGTTCAAAAGGCGGGTGACGTCATCCCAGCTGTTGTCAGAGTAGACTTTGACAAGCGGCCAGAAGGCACATCGCGCTTTGTATTGCCGTCGAAATGCCCGATTTGTGAGACGCCAACCGTGAGAAAAGAAGGCGAATCGGCGTTGAGATGCACCAACGACTTCTGCCCTGCAAAGATCAAAAGACTTTTAATGCATTTCGTGTCGAGAACAGCCATGAACATTGACGGATTTGGCGAGGCGTTTGTGGAACAGTTCATCGATAGGGGATTTATTGAGACGATTGCCGATATTTACAAGCTTCCAGAACATAAAGAAGCACTTGAAAATTTAGAGGGCTTTGGTACAAAATCGATTCAGAACCTCTTCAAATCAATCGAAGCGAGCAAGCAAAACGATT
>CAYLNI010000122.1:0-6000 GCA_964384705.1 uncultured Fusibacter sp. | reverse complement strand
GACTGGATTCAGACGTGTGCTCTTCCGATCCCATCCATGCCACAGCTTATGAACGCCTCTGTTGAAGAACTGACAAAGATCGATGAAATCGGTGAGAAGATGGCGCTTAGCTTGACGCATTATTTTGCACTGCCTGAAACGTCTGAATTGATTCATCGATTGACAGAGTATGGCGTCAACATGACATCAGCTCAAACGGTTCAGACAGGTGGTGTTTTGCAAGGTAAAACTTTGGTCGTCACGGGCACTTTGGTCAAATATTCGCGTGAAAGCATCAAAGAAGTCATCGAGCAAAATGGAGGCAAAGCCGCTGGAAGCGTTTCTGCCAAGACGGATTATGTCGTCGTTGGTGAGAATGCAGGGTCTAAGGCGGATAAAGCAGCACAGCTCGGCGTTCCAATATTGTCAGAAGACGAATTTGAAGCTTTGATAATGGAAAACGCATAATTACCTAATAAGTTGCAAAACAAGTATTAACCATCATATGAATGTATGTACAACAAATAAATTGGACTTTAAGGAGCAATGAATGGAAGTCGGCAAACTGAAAAATGAAGTGCTTGGCGAAATCGTCCTTTCCGAGCTGAAAGAGGTCAGAGACGACATCCTCATCAGACCAGGGGTCGGCGAAGATTGTGCGGCCATCGCTTTTGGCGATTTGGCATGTGTTTTGACTACGGATCCAATAACGGGCAGCGGTTCAAATCTCGGTCGACTTGCTGTGCACGTATGCTTGAACGATATTGCATCCAGCGGTGCAGAGCCTGTTGGCCTCATGTTGACGCTATTATGTCCAGAGCATACGACGCATGCTGAGATACAAGGCATCCTGCGCGAAGCGAACGAAACAGCCAACGCTATGGGCATCGAAATCGTCGGTGGTCACACGGAAATTACCACGGCTGTGAATCGCACCATCGTGTCGGCAACGGCTATCGGAAAGACATCCATTAAGACGCTCGTCAAGACGTCTGGTGCGAATCCGGGCGATCTCATTTATATAACCAAACAAGCAGCTACTGAGGGTACGGCCATCATCGCACATGATAAAGAAAGTGAACTGTCGGTTCATCTCTCAAAAGTAGACCTTGAGTTTGCAAAATCGATGATAGATGCAATCAGTGTCGTTCCAGAGGGGAAAATTGCGGCACGCGCTGGTGCTAGTGCCATGCACGACGCAACGGAAGGTGGTATTCTCGGCGCGATTCACGAATTATGTGAGGCGAGTGGAACAGGTTGCCTAATTGACTATGAAAAAATAAATATTCATGCGGTCACTCAAAAAATATGTGACTTTTACAATATTAATCCGCTCAAACTGATTTCAAGTGGCTCTATGGTTATTTGTATTTCAGAAAAAGTGGCGTTAAATATGGAACGTGACTTGAAAGCTGCAAAAATTTCATTCGCATGTATCGGAACGGTCACTGAAGGTCCCGATAAAATCATCTGTTTTGCATCCGAAACAGAGAACCGCTGTGAAATGATTGAGTCTCCAGAAGCTGACGAACTTTACAAAGTAATAGGCTGATAGGCATCAAGAAAGGACATCACAATGACAAAAAAGCTATTGATCATCTTACTATGCGCCGTGCTGATGATACCAGCACCCGCAACTTATGCAAGTAAATACTCTGAATACGCAAATGTTGAATTAAAAGATAGAGCAACAGGTTTGTTCAAACTTTATGAACCGATCAACGTCATGGTAAGTGGTATAGACATCTTTTCAGATGCGCCGGGAATTATCATGAACGGCAGAGCACTTCTGCCAGTTTCCGCGATTCTAAAAGAGCTCGGAATCATGTACCAATGGAATGCCGCCACTGAGGAAATTTCGTTCAGCTATGGCGGTAAAAATGTCGTCATGCAGGTTGACAATGCCTATGCTACGATCAGTGGCGTCAAAACGGCTTTGCCAAACCTCGTATCGCCTAAAATTATGACTTATAAAAGCACTTCAGGTGATTTAATTGGCAGGACCTATGTGCCACTGGCATTCATCAGCGATGTGTTGGGTCTCAGCATTACTTGGATCGAAGACACGAGAACGGTGGCTGTCAATAAAAAGTCGCAAACACTTACAAATGCTTATCTCGATTATAAAAAACAGTTTCCTGAAATCAGACTTAAAGTTTCAGGCGAAGTGGACACGACCTCGTTTGTCATCGGCGGTGCCGATGTTGGCGAGCAAGATAAAATTGTCGTCGATCTACAAAATACAGCTTTTAAAATTCCAGCTGGAACGAGTGTCAAAAATGGCGTTTGGACTTACAATATTTCCGACGGCATCTTTGGTTTAGATAAAATTGAGATTTCTCAAACGAATACCAACCCTCTCAATACAAGGGTTATCGTTTACCAGGATGAGCGACGTGGGCATGATATTTCATATGATGCCAAAACGGGTGAAATGGTTATCCGGTTGATCAATACAGTCAATGAGGTCAACGTCGAGCAGATTTTCAGTACAGATACAGTCGTTATCGGGACAAGTGAAAGTCCGATGTACAACCCGCAAATCAACGGCAATCAACTGATCGTCGATATCGTTAGCAGTTATTTGAAAGTTAACAATGGCGCTTATCAAGTGCTTCCAGTGAATAAAGGCAAGATAGAGACCATCTCTTGCCAACAACTGGACAAGAGCAAATTCGGTTCTGACTATGCGCCAACCGATGTCATAACTCGGGTGACCATCGAGCTTTCCGAGGAAGTCACCTATGACGATTTTTACGTCGAAGACAGCGGCTCCGAAGTACTGGTCTACATCTCAAATAATCCGATCAACAACTTTGATTATGTGAAGCAAAGTGATGAACGCGGTGTGATGAGCATCAATTTGTTTGGGAAAACAACCTATACGTCATCCTATGATGCCGCTAGCAGAAAAATCACCATGGAAGTACCAAAAGACAAGACAGATCTTGGCAGCTTTGAACAGGGCATCAACGACCACATCGTGGAGAAGTTTGTCGTTTCAGAGACGGCAAGCACCTATAAAATCGAAGCGACTTTAGCTGAAAACACAAAATATGTGGAGGCTTCGTCACCGTCTGCAATCGTCTTCAATTTCACAAATACGGTGATTCGCGATTCAGAACATAAAGAAACGTTGATCGTCATCGATGCAGGACATGGTGGCAAGGATCCAGGTGCTATAGGCACAAAGACGCAAGAGAAAATACTGACGCTCAAAGCCTCAAAAATGCTTGAAAGCGAGCTTCAAAAGCAGGGATTCAAAGTCTACATGACGCGTAGCAATGACGAATATGTCGGCCTCTATGATAGAGCGGCTATCGCAAACGATCTCGATGCAACATTGTTCGTGAGCGTTCATATCAACGCGTTTACGAACCCGAATACTTCTGGAATTGAAGTGCTATACGGAAACGATTCGCTAGCAAGTGACAAAGGACTTGCGAAGAGCATTCAAACAGAACTTATCAAGGCGCTTGGTGGTGTTGATCGAAATATCAAGAGTATGCCGAGACTCATCGTATTGAAAGAAACGAAGATGACATCTGTATTAGCCGAGCTTGGCTTTATCTCCAATCCAGCGGAACAAGATAAAATGATGTCGGAAGCTTATTTACAAAAGGCAGCAGAAGCGATGTCAAGAGGTATCATCAACTTCTTAAAATAAGGGGACAGGAGGGCTTGCAGTTAATCTGTAAGCCCTTATGGCTTTTGATACTTTTGTACAGACTAAATCGCTTGTTGATATAAAAAATGAACAGTAATATAATAATGGAATTTCCACTATAAATTAGGAAATAAGAAGGGAACAACTATGAGAATTGATGGCAGAGAAAACGACATGATCAGACCAGTGCGCATCACGAGAAATTACATCGTTCACCCAGCGGGATCAGTGTTGATCGAGATGGGCCTCACGAAAGTGATTTGCACAGCGATAATAGAAGAAAAAGTACCTGGCTTTCTTAAAGGGGCAGGATCAGGCTGGGTAACAGCGGAATACGGCATGTTGCCAGGTTCTACAGGACAGCGTAAACAACGCAATACCAAGGGAATCGACGGTCGTAGTCAAGAGATACAAAGGTTGATAGGCCGCTCACTCAGGGCGATTGTCGACCTTAAAAAACTGGGCGAGCGCACTATTTGGATTGACTGTGACGTGATCCAGGCAGACGGCGGTACCAGAACAGCCTCTATAACGGGTGCATATGTTGCTCTTAAAGATGCAGTCGATGTGCTGATTGCAAATGGTCTGCTTACGCAGTCGCCTATCATAACGTCCGTAGCGGCAGTGAGCGTGGGCATTATCGATGATGAAGTGAGGCTCGACCTCAATTATGAAGAGGATTCACGCGCACACGTGGATATGAACCTCGTCATGACGGGTGAAGGTGAATATATTGAGATACAAGGCACAGGCGAGGAAAAACCATTTTCTAGAGCGCAAATGAATGCCCTAATGGAAATGGCGGAGCTCGGCATACAAAAATTGATCGTGCATCAAAATGATGCATTGTCCAATTAGTGGGTATAGACTATGACGAAAATCGTACTCGCATCAAGTAACCAACATAAACTCAGCGAAATAGGAGCCATTCTCTCCGATTTTGACTTTGAGCTTGAGACCATGGCGGACGCTGGCTATGGCGATGAGGACATCGTGGAAGATGGCGATACTTTTGAAGCCAATTCGCTGATCAAAGCAAAAGCGGTCCATGAAAAGTTGGGCACGGCATCGCTGGCTGACGACTCTGGACTAGAAGTTGACTTCTTAGGCGGTGCACCTGGCGTCTATTCTGCCCGCTACGCAGGAGAACCTAAGTCTGACGCAAAGAACAACGCCAAGTTGTTAGCGGCGCTTGATGGCGTTGATGACGCCCTTAGAACGGCACAGTTTGTTACCGTGCTTACACTTATCTTTGAAAATGGCGATACACTTGTTGCACGTGGTGAAGTAAAAGGCATCATCGGACATGAACCTCGTGGCTCAAACGGATTTGGTTATGATCCGTTATTCATCGTAACAGAACTGGGCAAATCATTTGCTGAGCTTGATGCCACAGAGAAAAACACGCTTAGTCACAGAGCCAACGCGCTTAAAGTCTTGAAAGATATGATAGGAAGCTATTATGAAAATTCTCGTCGTTAGCGACACACATGGCTATATAGAACCTGTTGTAGCCTATATCAAAGCACATCCGAATACATTTGAATATCTCTGGCATCTTGGAGATTATTATAAGGATGGGATAAAAATCGGTCATCTCACTGGTCTAAAAGTGCATGCGGTCAAGGGAAACTGCGACTCGTATGCCAATGCCGATGAGGATATTTCGCTTAAATTAAACGGATATCACATACTTTTGACACATGGTCATCACTATGGTGTCAAATATTCGCTTTTGAAGATTCATCTCAAAGCGATAGAAGGCTATTATGACCTGGTATGTTTTGGCCATACGCACATGGTGACGCAAGCGCGAGAAGGTGGCGTCAAACTATTTAACCCTGGGAGTGCCTCAGAGCCTCGTTCTGGAGGGTATCCGTCCATCGGCATCGTGGAACTTGGCGATATGGGTATCAAGACAACTATTGTCCCACTCCTATTCGGATGAGACCGTTCTTTTCGCAATGTTCTGAGTTGTCTGACAATACCTGGTTCTGTGAAAAAACTGTAACCTTTATGTGAAAAATATTATTCGAAAAGTGGTTGACGCATATAGGCAATTCATGTATAATAAAATTCGTCAGTTAACGACGGGGTGTAGCGCAGTTTGGTAGCGCATCTGGTTTGGGACCAGAGGGCCGCGGGTTCAAATCCTGCCACCCCGACCATCATTGCGTTCATAGCTCAACTGGATAGAGCACCGCCCTTCTAAGGCGGGGGTTAGGGGTTCGAGTCCCTTTGGACGCACCATTTATTTTCTGACACAATTTAAAAGATGGCGGCTGTCGTCAAGCGGTTAAGACAAAGGACTGTGACTCCTTCATACGTGGGTTCAATTCCCATCAGCCGCCCCA
>CAYLNI010000121.1:3987-8757 GCA_964384705.1 uncultured Fusibacter sp. | reverse complement strand
GGTCAAAGCGGACGCCTACCTCTCTGAACTCGTGATCCCGGAACGCAACAAACTCATCGGAAAATCCATTCGCGATTTATCAAGTATCCAGAGTTTTGACGTCAATATCCTCAGCATCGTCAGAAACAAAGTGAATATCATCGCCCCCCATGCACATGAGATTTTGGAGGCGGGGGATTTGCTTGTCGTCAGAATTGATCCATCCGAACTCGCAAAGCTCATCGACAAGACAGGGATGATGCTGAAAGGTGCTAAGCTCACCTCAGACGAGAGTGGCAAGCTACTGACAGCCAGCGAACATTCGCTGATCGAGATCGTCCTACGTGACGATTCACCACTAATAGGCAATACGGCAAAAAACATCAGGTTGAGAAATGAGTACAACGTCAATTTAGTTGCCATATCGAGACAGGGTGTCTATTTGAGAGGACGCTTAGGTGAAATTCACTTTAGAACGGGTGACATCATGTTGATACAAGTGGCTGACCAAAACATTCACACGGTACTATCATCGTTAAAAGGTCTGCCTTTAGCAGGTCGCGGTTTAGTGATAGGCACACCTGATCAAAAGAGAAGACGCGCCTTGGGTCTTGGCATATTTGGCTTTTCAATTCTCATGACGACATTTGGCATGCTACCAGTTCAAATTTCATTTACGATGGCAGCAGTGCTCCTTGTACTCACTAGAATCATCACGCTTAAAGAGATTTACGAGAGCATTGATTGGCCTGTCATTGTCATGCTCGGTGCAATGTTGCCACTTGGTGAAGCAATTCAAACCACTGGGGCTGCCGATTCAATCGCAAACCTGATTATAGGGATGAACGGCATGTTGTCTCCAACGATGATTGTCGGGTTACTCATGCTTGTGACCATGCTCCTTACAAATCTTATCAATAACGCCGCTGCCGCAGTTCTCATGGCACCAATAGGCGTCAGTTTAGCAGTTGGTCTTGGCGTATCTATAGATCCAATGCTAATGGCAGTTGCTGTCGCTTCTTCTTGCGCGTTCATGACACCGATAGGGCATCAGTCCAATACCTTAATCATGGGTCCAGGTGGTTACAGGTTCGGTGACTATTGGCGAATGGGACTACCAGTAACCATTATATTTTTAATCATCGGAACACCACTAATCTTGTTTTTTTGGCCATTATAACGTTCTGGAGGCATAAATGAAAAAGGAAATCAAAATCTATTTTGCCGTATTGGCATTGACAGCGTTCGGTATGGGATTAACCAATAACGTCATATCGAATTTTTTTAAAGACGCTTACCAGGTCACTGCATATCAAAGGGGATTCTTGGAATTCCCACGTGAGTTGCCTGGACTGATCAGCGTCTTTGTTATCGCTGCTTTAAGCTTTTTAAGTGATATTCGGATCTCTATCATTTCGCAAATTTTAAGCATCGTTGGCATCGTGGCTCTAGGCATTTATACGCCTTCATTTAATATTATGATTATCTACATATTCATCAATTCCTTGGGGATGCATCTCTTCTTTCCACTACAAGACAGCATTGGCATGGAACTCGCTGAAAAAGATAACATCGGTAAGCGTCTTGGACAGTTTAAAGGATTCTTTACAGGCGTTCAAATGTTGGCTTCTATTTTCGTATTCATCGGATTTAAAGCGGGCTTTATGAGTTTTGAAACACCTATTAAAACACCGTTTGTCATCGCTGGTGTCTTATTTTTTGGCGTGATGGTCTTACTCATCATGCTCGATCGCATCGTTCGAATAGATCGCCCGCATGTAAAACAAAGCGGCTATGTCTTCAGAAAAGACTACAAGTACTATTATGTACTCGTCATATTATTCGGTGTCCAAAAGCAAATCATGATGGTATATGGACCGTGGGTTCTTATTGAACTGCTCAGCAAAAAGGCGGACACAATCTCCATCTTAACAGTAATCGGTTCTTTTATTGGCATCTTCTTCATACCTGCAATCGGAAGGTGGCTGGATGCCTATGGCGTCAAGAAACTCATGTATGTGGATGCGCTCTCTTTCATCGGTGTTTATCTGGTATATGGTCTGCTTGCCATGGGTTACGTCAACGGTTCGATCAAAACAGCAGGCATTGGTATGTTACTCGCATATGCCATTTTTATTATCGATAGGATGTCGACACAGATGGGTATCGTACGAACGCTTTATCTGCGTAAAATCGCCATAAAACCATCAGACGTCACGCCAACACTGACGCTTGGTCAAAGTATGGACCATTTTGTATCGATCATTTGTGCTTACCTAGGCGGTATCATTTGGGTCGCTTGGGGACCTCAATACATTTTCTTTTTGGCGGCGGGTTTGTCCCTGATCAATTTATATGTCGCTTACAAAATTGAAGTCTAATCATATTGAGAAAATTGATAGATTGATTTGAAGCATTATTCATATATAAAAAAAATTATAATTAGACAACAACTATTGTCAAATGCATAAAAAAGAAAGAAATAAGTTGCATTTTTTCACAAATTGGCATAAAGTAAAGCATATATAGTGTCGAAATATATTATATGTACCAAAAATATACTATATGGTGGGATAATGCAAAAACATTTTATAGGTGGGGTTATTCCCGGCTCTATAATTGCTCAGGATGTAATCGGTTCAGACGGCGTACTGCTTATTAAAAAGGGGAGTATGTTCCGTGAACAGTATATCCCTCGCTTTATTGATGCCGGCGTACAAGAGATCTTCGTCGAAGATAGTGGAACCATGACACCTGAAACGATAATGACCATCAGGAAATCTTTAAATATACAAGATGTTATTCATGAAAAAACGCGTGCGCATGCTCAAAATCAGATTAAGAAGACGATGTTGAAATTTAAATCTGTGAGCAATACTGATATCCAAAAAATCAGTGCGATCGTTGAAGCTATGATTGAACAACTCCTGGATAAGAAAGATTTCGTTTTCGCGCTTTCACAGTTGCGCTCCGTTGATGATTATACCTATCAGCATTCAGTGAACGTTGGCGTCCTCGCTTTGATAATAGGCATAGATTTAGACCTTAATATGGATCAGCTCAAGCAACTTGGCATGGGCGCTATTTTGCATGACATCGGAAAGATTATGATTCCCGAATCGATCATCAAAAAACCGTCTAAACTGACAAGCGAAGAATTTGTAGAAGTAAAAAAACATACAGAGTATGGGTATGAAATCCTGCTTCAGACGGAGATACCCGAAGAATCTGCAAGAATCGCCCTGCATCATCACGAAAAATTTGATGGAACTGGCTACAGTCGTGGTCTCAGAAATACTAAAATTCCATTGTTTGCTCGGATCGTAGCCGTTGCCGACGTCTATGACGCCATGTCAAATGACCGCGTCTATCAGAAACGTTCAGCGCCAGATAAAGTGTTCAGAGAAATCACGCACCTTGGCGACAAGCATTTTGATACGCATATCATGGAGACTTTCGCGAGACATATCAACATCTACCCGACGGGCACAGGCATCGTCTTGAATTCGGGACATCGAGGCATTGTGCTCTATCAAAATAAGCTGTATCCGGAAAGCCCAATCGTCAGAGTATTTTTACCTAAGGATCAAAAATCCAAAAGACTCTATTTTGATTTGGACCTATCGCTTAACCCAAAGTGGTATATCCATGAGACGTTTTAGGTTTCATATGGTTTCAAATGGACATGAATCTCCGATACTTTCGGAGATTTTATTTTTTTTGTATCATTTTTAATGAAATTATAATCATTTCATAAGCGTCATTTCAGAAACATAAGTTAAACTGTGAAAGCAGAGTGACTCAATTGTGGAACAAATGAATCAAATGAATCAAATGAATCAAAAGAGGAGATGGGCGCATGATAAAAGTGAACGGACTTAAAAAAACTTTCCTACTTTCAAAAAAGCAGATGAAAGACAATGGCAATAAAGAGAAGTTCAAAATGGCCGTTAAAGGCATTGATTTTGAAGTGAGGGACAACGAAATATTTGGCCTTTTAGGACCGAATGGCGCAGGTAAGACGACGACGATGCGTTGTCTCGCCACATTGATAGAGCCAACAGAAGGATCGATCAACGTAAACGGATATGACGGCAAGATGCAAGGTGAGAAAGTGAGAAGCGAGCTGGCCTTCTTGACGAATGAACTCAAGCTTGACACGCACTTTACCCCAGAGTATACAACCCAGTTTTTTGGACGTCTACATGGTTTAGCTGAAAATGAAATTGAAACGCGTATGAATCACTTGTTCGATTACTTTGGTGTAACGCCGTTCAGATTTACAAAGATCGCGGATTTATCCACGGGTATGAAGCAAAAGTTATCGATTGTCGTGAGCTTGATTCACGACCCTCAAGTCATCATCTTTGATGAGCCGACAAATGGACTCGATATCGTCACAGCGCGTGCGGTTACAGAGTATCTCAAGCATCTTAAAGAGCGCGGTAAAACAGTGATTATTTCTACGCATATGATGTATGTCGCCGAAAAACTTTGCGACAGAATCGCAATCATCATGGACGGTGAAATTAAAGCCATTGGCACACTTGAAGAAATTTACGCAATGACAGGTAAAGACAACCTCGATGACGCATTCTTCAAATTATATGACTTATCAGGAGGCCTTCAAAATGTTTAAATCTCTTATGATTATCATGAAGAAAGAAATGAGAAGGGTATTTACTGACCGTAGGTTGGTCATCACGAATTTTATCCTTCCAATGGCAAGTATTGCAATTATATATTCAATTATGGGTTTTATGATCAACCAGACAACGGAAGATATCGAAA